>VGMD01000022.1 GCA_016866545.1 Chlamydiota bacterium
ATTCAAGAAAGACTTGCAGGACTTGCTATAGTCTTTAAGCTAATTGAAGTTTTTGCCGATGTTTTGTCATATTTAAGGCTTTACGCATTAGGTCTTGCTGGAATGGTGATGGCGTCTACATTTAATGAAATGGGCGCTATGGTTGGTGGAGGAATTATTGGAGCGCTCGTCATATTTTTTGGCCACACAATTAATATCACATTAACAGTGATGGCAGGTGTTTTGCATGGGCTTCGTTTAAATTTTTTAGAATGGTACCACCACTGTTTTGAGGGAGGCGGAAGAAAGTTTCGCCCTTTGAGAGTATTTATTAAAGAATAAGGAGAGAATTTTATGGGTTATGACATGATTGGACCGGCACTTTCACTTGCATTTAGTGCTATCGGAGCTTCAATTGGTTGTTCAGTTGCAGGTATGACATCACATGGTGTTATGAGTCGAATTGAAGAAGGGCATGGAAAATTTATTGGCCTTTCTGCAGTTCCCGCATCTCAGCTTATTTACGGCTTTATTTTAATGCTTTTATTAAGAAATGCGATTGAAGCGGGTAGTGTAACACAACTTTCTTCTATCTTTATTGGGGGTGGTTCGGGTCTTGCTATTATGGTTGCAGCTATTTACCAAGGACTCTGTTGCGCAACTGCTATCCAAGCTACTGCAAAACAACCGTCTGTATTTGGAAAAACATTTGTAGCAATCGGAATTGTTGAGTCATTTGCTCTATTTGCGTTTGTTTTTGCCTTGCTATTAATGTAAGGGTAAGACAATAAAAAGGGCATGACAAGAGAAGAAAGAGATACAATGGGTGTTGTGCAAGTTCCTAAGGATAAGCTATGGGGTGCACAAACCCAACGATCAAGAGAAAACTTTTGCGTTGGTATCGAGACGATGCCAAAAGAACTTATTCACTCTCTAGCACTTGTAAAAAAAGCATCTGCAATTGTGAATGCAGAACTCGGTTTGCTTTCAGAATCTAAAAAAGAACTTATTCTATCAGCTTGCGAAGAGATTCTTCGCTCTCGCTTAGATGACCATTTTCCTTTAGTTGTCTGGCAAACAGGTTCTGGAACACAGACAAATATGAATGTAAATGAGGTCATTGCAAATTTTGCAAATTTAAAGGCTGGGGGAAAACCCGGCTCTCATCACCCAATTCACCCAAATGATGATGTCAATAAAAGTCAATCTTCTAATGATGTGATACCAACTGCAATTACTGTGGCAGTCTGTTTGCAGGTAAATGAGAGACTCATTCCGGCGCTTCGATATTTTGCAAAGGTGCTTTATCAGAAAGTTGATGAATTTAAGGAGATTGCAAAATGTGGTAGAACCCATTTGATGGATGCAACACCTTTAACCTTAGGCCAAGAATTTTCTGCATTTCTCACCCAAATTGAAAATGGAATAAAAGATCTTGAAAGAGCCCTCATTCATGGAAGTGAAATCGCTCTTGGAGGAACTGCTGTTGGAACAGGACTAAATACCCACCCAGAATATGCATGTAAAGTTGCAGATCAAATTGCAACGCTTACAAAATTTCCCTTTAAGTCAGCCCCAAATAAATTCGAAGCCCTAGGTTCTATGGACGGGCTTGTCGCTTTAAGTGGCGCACTAAGAACTATAGCAGTTTCATATATGAAGATTGCAAATGACATAAGGCTTTTAGGATCAGGACCAAGATGTGGACTTGGCGAGTTAAGACTTCCTGAAAATGAGCCAGGTTCATCAATTATGCCGGGAAAAGTAAATCCGACGCAATGTGAGATGATGACACAAGTGGCTGTACAAGTTATGGGCAATGATGTCACTGTTGGACTTGCAGGTTCCCAAGGCCATCTTCAATTAAATGTCTTCCGTCCCGTCGTAGCTTACAATTTACTCCAATCGATACGCCTTTTATCAGATGCTGCAAACAACTTCGTAGACAAATGCCTCATCGATATCAAACCAAATATCGAGCAAATCCGTTGGTACCTTGAAAATTCTCTCATGCTTGTAACAGCTCTTAACCCACACATTGGCTACGAAAACGCAGCCAAAATCGCCAAATACGCCTTTGAAAAAAACCTCACTCTCAAAGAGGCCGCCTTAGTCTTGGATCTTGTCACCGAAGACAACTTCGACAAGTGGGTCGACCCCCATAAAATGCTCGGGTTTTAGCTATTTTTTAGCTCATAAATAGCTCTTAGGTTTTCTGCAATATAGCTTAATACAGTGTTTTGAGGGTAAGCTGGCGTTAATTCGAGATAAGACACACCGTAAGCATGATCATTCCATCCATCATCATTTGTGTCATATACGAGTACTGAATTTTCCCGTAAGCCTCCTGCATAAACGTTCCCATTTTTGAAATCTATAATCAATGGGTATGGAGTCCAAAGCGATTTTGGATTAAATCCATAGATATCAACCCCTACAAATAGGTCGCTATTAAAATTAGTTGTGGCTTTTATTCCAGAAATAATTGCTTCGATTGCAGCTGTAACATAACCAAGCTGTGTAGTTGAGTTTGCAGATGTAAGTTGTGTAGAGTTTCCTGGTATAGCATTTGCAGAAGTTGGTTTGTTTTTATTCGGTTTTGTTAGTGGAGGAAATGTAAAAGGTAAAATAGACCAAGTTTCGAATTCATGGGCTGAAGCACTTGCAGGAAGAGCAAATTTATACCTAACACCAAATTGTTGAGCAAGTGCAATTGTTTGTAGAACTGTTAAATTAGCAGCATTTTGATATCCAGCTATAGAATGAGGTACTGACGTAGAATAAATATAATTTAGTTCATTCCCATCCATATTTAGGCTTACCGCATCCATGGGCAAGGTTGAAGCAGATGTGATACAGGCGCTTGGAATAGGGGATGCAGCAAAATTAGTGCATCCTTCGGGAGTAATAGTCATATCGACTAAGTCATATAGAGGGATGATGATATAGCCATTGTTTCCTAACATTTGAGCTGTGTTTTCATTTATGTTATTTGGGAATGAAAAAATTGAGAAATATTGATTATTATCTGCAAGGGCTTTGCCTATTTCAGTATAGAAGGTAATTTGATTCGTTTGTGAGGAATCAAACGGTTCAATATCGAATTGGATCCCATTAATAGTTGGCAAATAGCCTGTGTTTGGGGCAAAATGAGAAATCCCCTGAGTTGTGTTGTAAGCTAGTGTGCCTCCTTTTAAAACAAGACCTGCTAATGCTTGAACATTCTGAGTCGTGAAAACTGATCCATTATTAAAGTCTATTAAAGAACCGTTGTTTATTCTTCCATCAATAATTACAGAAATTTGTGAATTAGTAACACCGGTATAAGAAATAGAGTCTGTTACTAGATTAGACATTGGAGTTAAATAAAATCCATAGTTAGAGAGAGTGTTATAATCTGAAGCTGTTGCATTAAGACACCATGGCATTTCAAGGTCTGATGCATAAGGATAGACCATATTAATTTGGCTCCCCACCGCTGCGTTCTGATTATACTCTGAAATTAAACTTTGCATGGAAGAAAGCCAATTAGCTTGGTCAAAAGAAGTATCGTTTGGGGAGCCAAAGTAGTCTGCGTAAAGGTAGGCCCCAACGCTCCAGGCAGGGACTAGATTTGTAGCTGATAATTTTGTTGATTTTTTGCTCTTAGCCATAGAAATTTTTCCTTTTTTTATTTTAAGGATAACATTCAGGCTTAATTCTATATTACGTTGATAATCAGTGGATGACTTTGACCCACATTTGGTGCTCCCATTTGTCGATGACTTTATTGTCTTTATCGACAAGGAGGGCTTGGTAGGCGAAAAGCCCTTTGGTCTCTTTAAACTTTTCATCGAGAAGGGGGAATGAGATTCTGCCGATTCGGTGAGAGAGGGGGTATGTTTTGGTCTCCTCTGTAAGGTCTTTGTAGATGAGAGAAAGGACGATCTGGCAATTTGATGGATCTATTGAGAGGGGGATTTGCCAGGTGACGAAGAGTTTTTCTCCGGTGGGAGGGTGATCTTGTTTGGGGTCTGGACTTCTTACAAAAGTGCTTGCTAAATTTGATTGATTGACTTCGACTTTAGCAACTTGGATATAATGGATGCAGGAAGAAAAGAGGAGAGAAAAAAGCAAACTGTAACAAAACGTTTTCATCTCATATACTGTAGTAAAAATAGGATTTTCGTGGATATAAAAAGTGTCTTAGGAATTGTTTTTGACGAAGAAAAGCTTTTGCTTGCGAAAAGAAAAGATGTGCCTGTTTGGGTTTTGCCAGGGGGAGGAGTCGATTCGGGAGAGCTTCCTGAAGAGGCTATTATTAGAGAATTTAGAGAGGAGGTCTCGCTTGATGTTGAAGTTATTCGAAGAGTTGGTACTTACACAGGCGGTTTTTTTATTAAACCCGTTCATCTCTACCACCTAAAAATTGTTCAGGGAGAAATTTCTCCAGGTGATGAAATAAAAGAGGTGAATTTTTTTCCTCTTGCAAACCTTCCAAAAGAGATTCCCCCCCCTTTTCACGAGTTTATTCAAGATGCTGTTGCGAAAAAACCGCCGTTTTCAAAAAAAATCACTTCAGTGACAATTTTTACAGTTTTAGCAACTGTTTTAAAGCATCCTATCTTATTTACTAGATTTATTTTAAGTAGATTGGGCCTTCATGTGAATACATAGGTTTTTTTCTAAAAGTTTCTCATGGCAAGATAAAATCAGCTCCTCTGTATCAGACCAATTAATGCAAGGGTCAGTAATTGAAATAGTTGGGGATAACTCAGAGCCCATTTCAAAAGGTTGACTTCCTTCATCGATGAAACTTTCTAGCATAATTCCTAATAGGGGGGTTGAAGCCTCTAGTAAATCCTCCACTACTTTTTTACATGTATCTTTTTGCTTTTTAGGATTTTTGCTTGAATTGCCGTGAGAGCAATCAACCATAATGGGGTGGTAAATTCCTGATGCATTTTGTAAGCTTTTTGCATAAAAAATGCTCTCTTTGTCGTAGTTTGTTTCAATTTCAGCTCCACGCAAAACTAAATGACAAAAAGGGTTGCCTTGAGTTGAAATAGCAGATAGGGAGCCATTTTCATTACATCCTAAGAATGTATGAGATGTTTTTGCAGATATAATGCTATTTATAGGAAGGGAAAGATTGCCTTCTATTGTGTTTTTAAATCCAACAGGGAATGAAAGTTGTGAGGCTAATTCTCTATGAACTTGTGAGCTTGTAGTTCTTGCACCAATAAACCCCCAAGTTACAAGGTCTTGATAATAAGATGCACATAAAGGATTTACAAATTCAGTCGCAATAGGAAGGCCAATTGATGCAATCTCTTTAAAAAGAGTTCTAACAAGAATTAACCCCTTTCTCAGGTCGTTTGTTCCGTTTAAATAGGGGTCGTAGAGAAAACCTTTCCAACCTATAGTGGTTCTAGGTTTTTCTACATAGACTCTCATAACTAAAAAAATTGTCTCTTTTACGTAATCACTTAGTTTTTTTAGACGATTTGCATAAATAAGAGCACTCTCCATGTTGTGAATCGAGCAAGGTCCGACGATAAAAACAAGTTTTTTACAAGATCCGGAAACAATCTGTTTTGCTGTTCGTATAGATGACTTAAGAAATTGTTTTTCAGTTTCTTCTAAAGGAATTTTTGTTTGCAAAGAGAGAGGTGATATTAATTCAAAAGGGGTAAACATGAAACAACATTAATTTTTTTTAACACTTTTTCTCAATCAATATATATAGATTTAAATTATGACGGATGAAAATATACCTTATGTAGTTCAGTGCACCGGTGATTACGGTGGGTGTGGATTTTGGAGAATGCTTTGGCCCCAAATGGTTATGAATATGAAGGGGATCGCAAGGGTTTCTCATGAATCTTTTCTAAATCGAGAATTTCTTCACTATAATTTTTTGCAAGCTATGCATATACAAAGGCATATAACTGAAAATCAATTAGAATTTTATAAAAAGTTAGTCCATATCAAAAAAAGGATGAATTTCAAATTAGTCTATGAGTCAGATGACATTATAATTGCAAAAGATATACCCGATTACAACCAGGCTAAACAAAAAATAATCGATATTGGAGATTTTGCAAAAGATATTATAGCGCTTTGTGATGAAGTTACAGTTTCTACCCCTTTTTTAAGGGATTACTACTTAAAAGAGACTAGCCAAAAAAATATCACAGTCATACCAAATTATCCTCCTGAATTTTGGATAGGACACTACTATAATGAAAAGGTTCTCCTACAAAATTATAGGGCTCATAAAAATAAGCCAAGAATTTTATATGCGGGAGCTTCTGGACATTTTCATTACTCTGCAGATGGAAAAACAATCCCTGATGACTTTTCTCATGTAAAAGAAGCTGTTATGTCAAATGCAGATCGGTATAAATGGATTTTTGTTGGCGGGTTTCCAACATCGCTTGTTAGTTTAGTAAAAGCCGGTTTAATCGAATATTACCCGTGGCAAACATTAGATAAATACCCAAAGTTTTTAGCATCCCTGCAAGCAAATATGTGTATTGCGCCCCTCCAAGAAAATGATTTCAATAAGGGAAAAAGTGATTTAAAATTTCTAGAAGCATCTTGTTTAGGTCTTCCTGTTGCGTGCCAAGATATTTCGACATTTGCTGTAGCCCCAATCAGGTTTAAGACGGGGGAGGAGATGATTAAAAGATTAGATGAGACACTTGAAAGTGAAGAAACTTTTTTAAAAGCATCAAGAAGAGCTCGGGCTTTAATTGAGAATAGATGGCTTGAAAGAGATGAGAATATAGGAAAATATTTAGATGTTTATTGCTATCCCTTTGGAGATCCTAGGCGAAAATATGTTTGATGTTGTACAATATTCTGCATGACGCAGATTTTATTATGGATAGATTTAATTAACAACTGGGTATGGGGATCTCCTCTTCTAATTTTAATTACATTTGTTGGTTTCTACTTAACAGTTAGGCTTAAAGGAATACAATTTAGAAGATTGTGGTACGCTCACAAACTAGCATTTCAAAAAAGTTCTACGCAAGAGATTGGCGAGGGTGATATATCTCATTTCCAAGCTCTTATGACAGCTTTGGCAGCTACAATCGGAATCGGAAGTATTACTGGAGTTGCTACTGCGGTTGTGATTGGGGGGCTCGGATCGATTTTTTGGATGTGGGTCGCAGCACTTTTCGGAATGGCTACCAAGTATGCTGAGTCGTTGCTTGCAATTAAGTATAGAGCAGTCGATGAGCAGGGCGAAATGTGTGGGGGGCCTATGCACTATCTTCACAAAGGTCTTAAAAGCAAATTTTTAGCTATCTCTTTTGCGATTTTAGCTGCAATTACTGCATTTGGAACTGGGAATATGGTTCAGTCAAACTCTGTCTCAGAAGCTATTAAGGTGCTACTTCCATTCATAGATCCTATATGGGTCGGAATTTTTTTAATGCTCATTACAGGGCTTCCTCTTCTCGGGGGGATTAAGAGCATAAGTAAAGTTGTTAGTATTCTTGTTCCAACAATGGCAATTTTTTATTTAATTTCGTGCTTTATTGTTGTAGGTATTCATATTAAAGAGGTTCCTGAAGCGTTTCATGCAATATTTGCATCAGCTTTTTCTGGCCAGGCAGCGGTGGGAGGTTTTTTAGGATCGACTGTTATGGTTGCGATTCAATGCGGCGTCTCCAGAGGAATTTTTTCAAGTGAAGCAGGTCTTGGAACCTCGTCTATTGCGGCGGCGGCGGCAAAAACAGATTCTCCTGGAAGGCAAGCGCTTGTTTCTATGTGTACGGTTTTCATTACAACGGGTCTTGTTTGTACGTTAACAGGCCTTGTCATCGCAACTACGAATGTTTTAGGCAGTTTAGATGCAAACGGAGTATTAGTTACAGGATCTCAGCTTGCTATAAAAGCATTTGATGCAGTTATCCCACATGGGGGGGTTCTTGTGACAATTGCAATTATCCCTTTTGCCTATTCAACGATTCTTGGATGGGCCTATTATGGGGAAAAATCAATGGAGTACTTGCTTGGGAGAAAGTCTGTTGTTTGGTATAGGCTGGTTTATACTTTTGTAGTTTTCTTTGGTGCTATACTTAACCTGGAGCTTGTTTGGGGTTTTGCAAACATAATGAACGGGTTAATGGCTTTTCCAAACTTAATTGGTCTTATCTTCCTTGGTGGAGTTGTTGCTAAGGAAAACGATCTTTTCGAAAAACTTCTCGATCAAGAAAAAAGAAAAGAATTACCAGCTCTTTAGACACCCTCTTAATAGTTAGTGAATTCCGATTTAATTTTTAGTTCTCTTATACTGATTATAAATCTTAAGGAGGTTGGTATGGGTGATAAAAGTACTAAAGCGTGTGATTTACTTAAAAAGCTTGATCAGTGTATGAAAGGAGATCAGAAAAAATTTCAAGCGTGCATTGCTTTACAAATGAAAGATGCTTTAATAGATGCATCTCCTTGTAAGCCTTGTTTTTCTGCAATTATTGATGTAGCTAAAAGCGTAGCTTTATCAAAAGTGCATCCGGCTGGTTTTATTGATGCAATTATCCATTTGATTGCAGCTACGTCAAAAGGTGATTGTAAATGCCTAGATGGTTGTAAGAGCTCTTAAGCATGAAAAAACTAAAGACGATTGAATGTCCAGAGGGAGAGGTTCAGTGCGAATCATTCAATCTTATGTGCTGCCCTCCAGAAAAAGAGTGTTGCGGCGATAAGTGTTGTGAAAAAGAGCAAGTTTGTTGTGACGGCACTTGTTGCGAAAATGGCTGCTTGGGGCTTAAATGCGCTCCAACTTCGACTTGATTTCTGATTGCGCATGAAGTGTCTCTTTAAGAGTTTGTCTTGCTTTTTCAACAAGTTCTTCAGGAGCTTTGGAGGTGAATTCTGGATTATTTAATTTTTGCTCGATAGAGGCAAATTGTTTAGCGAGCTTTTCAAGTTCTTTCGTGAGGCGAATTTTCTCTTTTGCTTTCAGTTCAGCTGGGAGTGGAACAAAAATTTTGATTCCTTTTACAATAGCTGTTGCTCCAGCTGCAGATAGAAGATCGTGTTTGTGAGAAGATTCGATATTTTGAATGCGGACAAGGGAGTGTAATATTTGTCTATTATTGTAGACAAGCTCTAGAACTTCATTGTCTTCCCCAATCAGATAGACATCAATAAAATTGCCGGGAGGTATTTGTAGCTCTGCTCTTATATTTCGTAGAGCGTAGACAACTTCATTTAAAAGCCCGAATTTCTCTTCTGTTGTTTTTGAAATATCTGAGGGTACAATTGTTTCTGGATAAGGAGCAATAATGCAAGATTTGCTTGTTAAAGCAGTGATTGCCTCTTTTAGATAGGGATCATGACTATCCAATGGAAGGGCATCACTAAAACGGTCTTTCAATAACGAGAAAATTTCCTCTGTAATAAAAGGCACGAGTGGGTGCATGAGTCTAATTGAGGCTAATAAGATCACAAGAAGAAGCTTTTGCTTATTTGTTCTAATCTCGTCTGTTCCCGTCTTACTAAATAAGTACGGTTTAGTAAGTTCTAAATAATACGCGCAAAACTCGTCCCAGAAAAATTCATACAGCTGTTTAGAGCCTTCGCTAAAATTATAAGTTTGAAGTTTTTGATTTACATCGCTAATTGTTTGATTTAAACGAGAAAGTATCCATTTATCGTCTAAAGTAAATAAAGTGGTGTCGATCTTATTTTTCAGATGATCAGAGGTTAGAGGGGGAGCTTTTTTGTCGTTTTCTTCGAAATTAAGGATAATAAACCTAAATCCGTTCCATAACTTATTTGCAAAATTTTTATACTCTTCAAACCGTCTTCTATCAAGATCGATTTGTCTTGCATGCGTTACGCTTGCGGCAAGAGCATATCTCATCGCATCAGCACCATATTGTCCGATAATTTCGATTGGATCTATGACGTTCCCTTTAGACTTGGACATTTTTTCCCATTTTGTATGAACATCAGAGGGAGTAGAGCCTTCTAGTTCAAAGGTAAGTCGTTCTTTAGGAGAGGCGTAAGCAATATTTCCATCCTGATTTACACGCCAATAAGATTTGCCGTAAATAAGTCCATGAATAAAAGTCTCTTCAAAAGGAACTTTCCCTGTTGCATACTCACCCATAAGTATCATACGGGCTACCCAGAAAAATAAGATGTCATGACCTGTAATTAAAGTCGATGTGGGGTAAAATGTTTCAAAATCTTCTGTTTTATCGGGCCATCCAAGTGTTGTTAGGGGCCAGAGCGCTGAGGAAAACCAGGTGTCTAAGACATCTTCTTCTTGCACCCAATCGGTTGGGTTTTTCACAACCTCTTCAGGTAGACCTTTTTCAATGTGGCAAATCATTCGGTTCGGATCATTTTTATGATGCCATACAGGGATTTGGTGACCCCACCAAAGCTGTCTTGAAATACACCAATCTCGTAAATTTTCAATCCAATGGAAATAGGTTTTTTCGTAATCTTTGGGAACTATTTTTACTTTCCCCGATTTGACCGCATCTAAAAGTTTTTCTTTAAACGGGGCCATTTTAATAAACCACTGCTTAGAAAGGTATGGCTGAATTACAGCTTTTGATCTATAAGAAATCCCAACTCTAAGAGTGTGAGGCTCTATTTTTTCTATAAGTCCTAAAGAGCGCATCTGTTTTATGATCTCTTCTCTCATCTCTTCTACGCTCTTGCCATCAATTGTTCCGTTTGGCTCTAATATATTAATCATTGGCAAGTTGTGTCTAACGCCAATTTCATAATCATTAAAATCATGAGCGGGTGTAATTTTTACAGCACCAGAACCGAATGTAGGGTCGACATATCTATCGCCTATAATGGGAATCAAACGATTCGTGATAGGAAGTCGAATCTGTTTGCCAATGAGATTTTTGTATCTTTCGTCAGTAGGATTTACAGCAACTGCTGTATCTCCAAGCATTGTTTCAGGGCGAGTTGTTGCAATTATAATGAACTGCTCTTTTTCATTTTCAATCGGATATTTAAAATACCAAAGAGATGAGGCTTTTTCTTCGTACTCAACTTCATCGTCAGCGATTGCGGTTTGTAAAAGGGGATCCCAATTGACAAGATAATCACCTCGGTAGATGAGCTTTTCATCAAACATTTTTTTGAACATAGTCTTAACAGCCCGTGTTGAGACATCGTCCATTGTAAAACGGAGCCTACTCCAATCAAGAGAGGATCCAAGTTTTTTAAGTTGTCCTAAAATTTTTCCTGCATACTCTTCTTTCCAAAGCCATACTTGAGTAAGAAACTCATCTCTTGTGAAATCTGTTTTTCTTTTTCCAAGAGTTGCAAAGAGGTGTCTTTCAACAACAGCTTGGGTAGAAATGCCTGCATGATCAGTGCCTGGAATCCAAACTGTTTTATGACCTTTCATCCGCATAAAGCGGATTAGAATATCTTGCACCGTATTTACAAGAGCGTGGCCCATATGAAGTACGCCAGTCACATTTGGAGGGGGGAGTATGATGCAAAAAGGAGATTTTGTGCTATTTTCTTGGGGTTTAAAAAAACCAGATTCTTCCCAAAAAAGGTACCATTTCTCTTCTACAAGCAAAGGATCGTATGTGATAGGAAGTTCTTTTTTAGTCATGGGTTTCAATTTTAGCGTAAAGACTTGTTTTCTTCAATTTTCTTTCGCAAGAAAGAACTTTTGTTTTTTTGCCAAGGCAGTGGTAAAAAAGAATTTGTTGCTTCAAAAGCTCTATTTTTTCCCATTTAAAGGATTCCTCTTCCCATCTTTTAAAATTGGTTTTATTGCTTTTCAAATAGTTTGGTAAAAGGGAATAGATCGATGGGTAGGCATAATCAAGTGTTCTATCAAAATGCTTGATGGCAGATTCGAAACCATATTTAGCGGCAATAAAGCAACCATTTAGAAAAAAGAAAGGAGATTGAAATTTTTCTAATGAATCTCTTGGATATTTGCCTAAAAGGTGCTCTACAGTTTTTAAATCATTTGTAAAAAGAGAGGCCCAAATTTTCAAAAGATCAAACTGTTTTTCTAAAGGAGGGTGGAGGGGTGACACCTTTTCTAAAAGAGCTACAAGTTTTTTAGCATCCCGACGTCCTATTAGAGAGTGAAAGTAAAATAAGAGTAAAACAGGAGAAAAAGAGCTTAGATCTGAAGAGGAAAAAACATACGGTTCATAACCTAAAAAAACAAGAGAGTGGGTGATGTTTTCTTTCAAAATAGGATTTGTTTCAGTTTCTAAAAGCTCTTTTAAAACGACTTTTTTATCAAGCCAAAAGGCGAGCTGAATTGCCATATGCTTGTATAAATCAGATAAATGATGAATTGTTTTTGCATCATGGAGGAAGATTGGTTTTTCTGCATGACTAAGCAGAGTGTGAATAAGAGCGTGTGTCTCTCTATTCACTAAAAGGTGGGGTAGATGAACAAGTAGCAAAAGCGCAAAATGATAAACTGCGATTCTGTCGTTTTTAGCGCTTTCATGAAGTCTAAAAAGAATTCGTTCTTCAATGGTATGAATAAGGGGGTGGTTTTTGAATTTTCTTACAGAGAGTTCAAGACATTTAAGTTCTTCATCGAGCTCTTTAGTTTTATTGTAGACAAGAGATTTGCCAAGATATTCTAAAGGCTCGCTCGGAGTTGCGTGCAAACGTTCAAATGTATTTAAGGCTTTATCAAAAAGGTTAGTTTTTTGTAGTTTTCTTGGTTGGAATTTAGCTTTTTCTAAGAGGGTGATTCCCATTCTAAATAAAGCCTCTCTTCCCTCAGTTCTTCCAGAAAAGGATTTTGAAATTTTTTCATACTCTTCAAGCGCTTCTGTAAAGTTTTTTGCAGCTAAAAATGCATCCGGAATCGACAGACAGTTGACCATAGCGTGAGGACTTCCTACAAAAACTTTAAAATCAGTTAGAGTAAAGTCCATGTCTTGCATAAGTAATCCTATATGCATACCGACAATCGGAAGTGAATCGACATAATTAAAGATGACAGATTTGTTGATCGAGAGTTGTACAGTTTGATCTATTTTTTCTATTTCAATGAAAGTTTCAACCCCTCTTTCAAGATATTTGTCTGGGATTTCAAGAATCACAACATGTGATCTATAGAGCTTAATGCCAGGATTTTTTTCCGAACCAATCCAGATGCAATACCCATCTTCTAAACCCTCTCTTTCTTTCGGTTCTGGTATATTTAATAAAAAGCCAACACCCTCTGTATCTTTACTTGTAAAAGTTAGCATCGCTTCAATTCGTTTGTTTCCAGAAAAGGGCGTTTTAGAAATCATCAAAATATACCATTGCATGATCTCTGTCGACCGTGTGATTGCAATAAGCTTGCTGAGTAAAACATTTTCTTGCAGTTGCCAATCTTCTTTTTTCTCAATATCTAGATTGCTTGCAAATATCCAGTCAGGTAAGCCAGAATTATACTTTTCAATGTCAAAAATGAGATCTTCAACCCTGCTATAGCGGTGGGTTACATCTTTTGCTAAACACTTTTTTGCAATGTTTGAGAGTTGATGTGGGATATCTCTATAGGGAGCTGCTTCCAGGGCGTCGACTAAAGTTTCAAATTGTTTAATTTTTTTATACTCTTTAATTGAGGGTCTATGAAACGGCATTTTAAGCGTAAGCAACTGGTAAAGAATAACTCCTAAAGAGTAAATATCTGTTTGTGTGCTCGCTTTTTTTCCCTCAACTCGTTCAGGAGGCATGTAAGGAAGAGTGCCCATTACTTTTCCAGGATTTGTTAAACCTTTAGCTACTTTAAAATCGAGTGGAATTGGAATCTCTTTTTCTTCAATCGATCCAGCAAGCCCCCAATCAAAAATTAGCACTTGTCCAAAGTTGCCAACTAAGATGTTCTCTGGTTTTAGGTCTCTATGTAAAATTCCTTTAGAATGGCAATAAGAGATCGCTTGGCAGACATTAATAAAAATATTTAGAAGGGCGTTTTTAGAAACACCAATTGGATGGGGAATCTCTCCATTTTTCTCTTTGTGTAGAGTCTCTCTTAAAATTGTTTTTAAGGTGGTCCCCTCTACATAAGGCATTACATAATAGAGCTCGTTCTCTGATTGATGGATTGAATAAACAGGGATAATGGACGGATGACAAAGAGAGGCTGTTATTTTAGCCTCTCGTAAAAACCTTTTTCTAATAAGTTCGTTTTCAGTAAGTTCAGGTTTTATTCTTTTTATAACAATCGATCTTTCACAGCTTGGATCCTTGGCTAAAAAAACTTCGCCCATTCCGCCTAAGCCAAGTCTCTCCACCACTTCATACGGCCCAATCATTTTAGGTAGAGGTGTTTCTGTTTTTTCTTTTAGGTTGTCGCTCATAGAAATATCTTGGGAGTCTACCAAGAGAGGAATTTAAACGCTACCTATAGTCGATTAAGTTTAGATTCAGCTGAAAAAGGGGGTGGTGATTTATTTTTGTAAACAGTATGATTCTTGAGGTATGAAAAAGATTGTTTTGACAGGTGATAGACCAACAGGCCCTCTTCATTTGGGCCATTTTGTAGGTTCTTTAAAGAAGAGAGTTGAACTCCAAGAGATTTGTGAGACCTATATTATGCTTGCAGATGCACAGGCGCTCACAGATAATTACGACGATGTTAATAAAGTGAAGACGAATATTCATGAAGTTGTTTGTGATTATTTAGCAGTCGGAATTGATCCCAAAAAAAGTCATATTTTTATTCAATCTTGTGTTCATGAGCTTCCAGAACTTGCTATGTTTTTCATGAATTTGGTAACAATTCAACATTTGGGTCATAACCCCACAGTCAAGGCCGAATGTAAGCAAAAAGGGTATAATGAAGGGGTTCCAGCAGGTTTTTATCTCTATCCGATTTATCAAGTTGCAGACATTACGGCATTCAAGGCAGATTTAGTGCCGGTAGGGCTTGATCAAGCGCCTATGCTCGAACTTACACGGGATATTGTTCGAAAGTTTAATACGCTTTATAAAAAAGAGGTTCTTGTCACCCCAGAGGCTATATACCCTAATTTAAAAGGCGCCCTTCCTGGAATTGATGGAAATAAGATGTCTAAATCTTTGGGTAATGCGATCTGTTTATCTGATGAATTAGATCAAATTGCTGCTAAAGTAAAAAAAGTAAAAAGTGATCCAAATCGAACATCTGTAAATGACCCGGGCGATCCCGAAAAAGCGTTAGCGTTTTCCTATTTGGAAGTTTTTGATCCAGAAATTCGATTTGTTGAAGAATTAAAAGAGCGGTATAGAAGAGGGACAATTTCTGATAAAGAGGTAAAGGATCGTCTTACAGAAGTAATTGATACATTTTTAAAACCGATACGTGAGAAAAGAAAAGAGTACCACCAAGATCGAAGCGGTATTGAAGAGATCATCAAAGAAGGTACACGCCTTGCTAAACAAAAAGCAGCTCTTACTCTTTTAGAAGTTCGCTCTGCTATGGGTATTAATTACAAAGGTTTTTGTTAAGAGTGCCACACTTGGGATAGGGTAGAGTTTCAATGCCCTTTTGTCTCGGTTTACAAGCTCTTATTGCTTTTTCAAAATTTAATGATTTTAGAAATTAATTTAATAGATAACTTTGATCGATCTTTTTTTTAGGGAGTCAGCACTATTTAAAAAAGCTATTGAACCTTTCCCGATTCTGAGAATAAGAAGCAAATTTATAAGCGGATTACCTTTTATTTTTTTATACTTTTTTTCCATGAGACTAGTCTAGTTCATAGAGAGAGATATTTATAATACATTAACATACAATCTACTAAGAAAAATCCTTTATTGAATTATGATAGGTGAAAAGGGATTTTGGTATGGATTTGTTTGAGATGGATTTATTTATTGTTGCGATCAGTAAATACCTCACATTAAATCAGCCTTTTACAATTCTTCATGAGAGACAGGGGATTACTTGGGCGCCTGTTTATTCGTTAGATGAAAATAGAGATCTAGAGTCAATTGCCATTTTTTCAGATTATCTTCTTTATCAGCTTTCGAGCTTAGATTTTAGGAGTCTGCCAGAAGAAAATTATTATAAAATTAGAGCGTTAGTTGATCTTTTGGATAGATTTATAAAAACTCGAAAAAGAAAATATCAAAAAATTTCAAAAGAGATCCTTACAGAATTTGAGCACAAAATATTAGCTTTGAGACTCGGTGCAAAGGTTGATTACAAGGAAATAAAAAATCTAGATCCTGATCTTTATCGATTCCTTATAAACAATTGTCTTGATCGTAAATTTTTTGCTTTAGGAATTCAGGTGAATAAAGAGTTTGCACTCCCTTTTGAAATTGAAGCAAATGTGTATGAAGATGTGTTATGGAAAGATTTAAAGAGAGAAACTTTAATAGACAAAAGCAATAGAATTTATGGGTATAGATTTTTTTATAAAGAAAGAATCTTAATGGAGACAGACACAGAGTTTCAATTAACTGAGGAATTTACGCTACTCTATCCCGGAATTACTTTTTATCATCCGGGCAAGGCTTTGCATATAGCGCCTGTTGATAAAAGAAATAGAGAGGAGTGGCTTGGGAAAAATGTAATTGAAGTTGTTGCCTTACATAAAAAAGACTCTTTTTTTCTTCTTATGAGAAAGGCTAATGGTTACATCTATGCAATTGGATTAGAAGATGAGAAAATTTCGTCTCCTGTCGATTCTTATTTCAGCTCTTATAAGTGTAGATATGAATTGCTAGTTTCTGAAAATGAGTTTAGCGAATTATTCAATCTCTTTGAAAAAAAGAAGTATTACAAAAGTAAAATGACACAAAAAATGGTTTTGGAAGAGGTTAAAAATGTGTTGGGATTGAAGGTAATACCAGAAAAAAAGCTAGTTTCAAAAAGCGCATTTCTTTCGTACCTATTTTTTCCTTATGCTTTTTTAAAATTTATCTGCCAAAGAAAAAAATTCCATTTGTATGGGTTTAAAGACCTATTTAAAAGACCTCATGAAATAGCAAGCATGAATTCTAAGTCTTTTGCAAGATGGCTTGAAGAGTCTTGTTTTGATAGAAGTGGGAATGTGAGGTGCTTTGAATAAGTTTGAAGTGCTTTTACAAAAGCTTTTACGATTTCTAGAAGGGGGCAAGCTCTTTCAGATTGTTTTGTCTGAATCAGGAGATTTGGATTTACTACCGAGCAAAAAAGAGCACGGAAAAGAAAACTGCCGCCTTCTTTTAGGCTATCTCTTAGAGCACAAAGAAGAGCTTTTTTCGAAAAAAATTTCCCTTAGAGAGTTTGACCTTGTAAGAACTCTTGTAGATTATTGTTACTTATATAGAAAAAAAGTAGATAAACAGGGTGAATTTGAAAATTTGGCTCTAAGTCTTCGGCTTGGTGGTAATATTCCTGTTGACTGGTTAAAAGAGCACCCTAAATTTAAAAAATTTATAAAAAATAACTATTTGCATCACAGGCTTTTTGTTTTGAGATTGCCACTTCCTTTTGATAAAAAAAAGGGTGCAGCCCTACCTTTTCGTGAAAATGACAAAACAACGTGGATCTATTGGAGTGAGATTAGAGAGGAAGATTATGACTTTTATTTGGGAAAGAGAGTTCTTTTTGAAACAGATAATCAATACCGGTTAATTCCAAGCTATACCTGTCTTTATTTAGGGATTTGTCACTATGATGTATCGATTGATCCAAAATGGGAGCCTTTTCAGGTTATTGATCCAAAAGAGTGGGGCAATAAACATATTTTGGAGGTTTGGACCGTGTCACTTCCGATGTCAAAACCTCCGATGTTCCAAAGAACACACGCCTATCTTGTTTTAAAAGATGATCAGGGTAATGTTCGCTCTGTGGGGCAAGATGTTTTAGTAGATAGAGCAAATTACAGGATTACGGAAATTTTAAATAGAAAATCTGGGTTTGGAAAAATTACAACACCGGATATTTATACCTTTTATCCCATCAACGCACGAAGATTTTGGCATATCACTTTAGAAATTACCGAAGAAGAACATGATCGAATCGTGCGTATTGTTGAAAAAGATAAAGTAAATAAAGAGCATTCAATGTCTGTATTAAAAGGCAATTGTGTAAGTTATGTCCTAAAGATTTTAAAAGAGGGGATTGGGATCCAAATGGATGCCTCAATGCACGGTCTTCACATTATGTTAAAAGCGTTTATGCCAAACTCTTGGTATAGGGCATTTTTTAAAAGATTTGATCCCTGGTATGAGGGCTTAAGTGATTTTACAAAAAAAGCATTATACTTTTTGCCAATTATTTATATTCCTTCATTTCTTTTAGGGGTTGCAGCTCTTTTTACAAGGCAAAATAATTATCAAGAAATTAGAGATTTTTCTTTCCTAGATCTAATTATCCGTCCCTGGAAACTCTCTTGTGAACATCCTCTGGCTCTCCACCGAAAGCTCGACGCCATTCAAGACATCATCCCACTCCTCAGATCTCTATACTCTAACCTCTAAATCGGTGTCAGGCACGACATTGTGGCATTTGCTCGAAAATCCAAATGCCACAATGTCGTGCCTGACACCGATTTTTAATCTTCGTCGTCTTCTTCGATTTCGTAGCTAAGGGATTCTTCCTCTTCAGCCTCTGTTGTAGGATAGGGGTCACAAAATTCTTTTATGAGAATATAGACTGCGCCCATAATAAACAAGACAGGAAGAAGAATTTGCCAGGAGACATCAAATGTTGCTACGATAAAAGCTCCGCAAAAAATAACAAGAGATAAAATAGCGTCGTATTTTCTTCCAAGAAGAAATTGCCGTAAGGCTAAGGGGATTCCAATAACAAGCATGATGCCTGGCCACCATGAATTTGTAAGAGAAATGATAGCAAGCCCTATTAAAAATAGTGCTGAAGAGAGGTTTTTAGCTCTTCTTATAGACATTTTAGGGTGAGCCATGTTCTACTTTCTCCTTTGCTTCGTTTGTAAATAAACTTTTGGGTAATGTGTTTAATTTTACAAGAGTCGATTCAGGGAAAAAGTGGGTAAGAATTTGTGGCGCCGAATCCCCAATTTTTGCCATTTGGTCTGCTGTAAAGAGGCAAATACCAACTCCGTAACCTCTGCCATATCCATTAAATTCGACATGATCTCGTATCAAGTGAACGGTAAAATCGCTGCTCAAGATTCGATTAAGGCCAATTTTTTGGCGTAGCTCAAAAATGGTCCATTCAGCAAATGTCTTATTGTCGCTAAATCGGATAGCATACACTTTTTTTGAATTTTGATCTTGAAATAAGTCAATCGATCGAATCGTTTCAAGACCTGTAAGTTTTGCTAAATCAGCTATAGAAAGAACTGATTTCCATTTGCTCTCTTCTCTCATTTTTTGCGCATATCCTACAAAAACGCCTTCAGGCCCCGGAGATTTTTTTCGAAAAATACTCTCGTAGCTTGCTGTTCTTCCTCCGCTGTGTTCAGTCCACGACGTCGCAAAAGGTTTATCTTGGTAGGCTAAAATAAGGTGCTTTGTCGAAAGAACTGCCTTTTCAATGCTTAGATTGCTTAAAACAGACGCATGACTTTGATAATCAATATCTTTTGCATTAACATTCCAGTAGGTATTAGGAGAATTTAGAATTGTGTGATAGAGGTTTGTTCTTGCAGCAATAGCAATTGCATCATAAGTTGTGCTTTCGTAATTTGTGTTTCCTAAAATAGATGAAAGGCTTGCCCTTAACACATCTTCTACATCGACATCATTGACAATTTGGATCTTAGAATCAATATCGTAAACAATAATAGATCCTTTATACTGAATTCCATCGACTAAAATTGTGGTTTTTTTATTTTTAGGAGAGATTTTAATCTGGTGAATCCCAGGATAGCCTTCGCCCCACTTCAATCCGACGTTGTTTGCCTGTAGATAGTACCTTTTCCCGCTAAAACCAGAGCTTAATACTTTTCCATTTTCAGGATTAAAAACCTTGTAACCACCTGAAACATCGATTAACGCCCCGTCAACATTCTCTCTTATTAAAACTTTAATTGAGACATTTCCTTCATCATCGGCATCAGGCGTGATAGGATCTTCGTGTGTAGCAAAAAGCGGGATAAAAAAAGTTACTAAAACCATTAAACTTTTTTCAAAACTCTTCATCTCTCTCCTAAATGGTCATACGCATTTTTTGTGACCTCTCTGCCCCTTGGCGTTCTTTTTAAAAGGCCCTTCATAATTAAATAGGGTTCATAAACTTCTGTTAAAGTGGTCTCTTCTTCGCCAACACTTGCAGCAATTGATTTGATTCCCACAGGGCCACCTTCATGGTGATCAATGATCACTTTAAGGATTTTTTTGTCCATTTCATCAAGCCCCAAGTCATCGATTGCAATCATTTTACATGCCTTAGAAACTGTTTTTTCATCAATCACATTTTTATTATGGAGCTGAGCAAAATCGCGAACCCATCTTAATATGTTATTGGCAACTCTTGGTGTCCCTCTAGACCTTTTCGCAATCTCTTCTGCACTTGGGGGGTCAATAAATACATGTAATAATTTTGCAGATCTAAGAATGATCTTGCTAAGAGATGAGAGGTCGTAATATTCAAGTCTAAGATTTACAGGAAATCTTGACCTTAAAGGAGCGCTTAAGTTTCCTGTTTTTGTCGTAGCTCCAACAAGAGTGAATTTATTGAGTGTGACAGAAATACTTCTTGCGCTCGGACCTGAGTCAATCATTAGATCTAAAGAAAAATCTTCCATAGCAGAGTAGAGATACTCTTCAATATTTTTTTGTAATCTATGAATTTCATCTATAAATAAGATGTCATTTTCTTGCAGATTTGTCAAAATTCCTGCAAGATCCCCCGCTTTTTCAATGGCAGGTCCTGAAGAGGTGATGAAATTAGATCCCATCTCTTTTGCAACGATTCCTGCAAGAGTTGTTTTTCCAAGGCCAGGGGGTCCGTGAAAAAGAAGGTGAGAGGGAGCCTCGCCCCTTTGCTTTGCAGCGTGAATGATCACTTTTAATCTTTCAATGATTGCTTCATTCCCCACAAATTCTAAAAGATCTTTAGGTCGTAATTTTAGGTCCAAGCCTGTATCAATAAGTGCTATATCTGAATTGTCATGCATGATTTTACTCTAGCACAAAAACCATTTCACACGCTATGCTTTCAGTAAAAAACAGGGGATATTATGGCATTGCAATCGGATAGATGGATTAAAGAAATGGCTGAAAAATACGAAATGATTGAGCCTTTTTCAGATCATCTCGTACGTGAAGAAAATGGAAAAAAAATTATTAGCTACGGCTTATCAAGTTATGGCTACGATCTTAGGGTCTCTAATCAATTTAAAGTCTTTACGAATGTCCACAACGTTATTGTTGACCCTAAAGGGTTTACAGATAATGAGTTTATCGATATAGAAGCAGACACGTGCATCATCCCCCCTAATTCATTTGCGCTTGCAGTAAGCGTTGAATATTTTAGAATCCCAAGAGATGTCTTAACTCTATGCGTCGGTAAATCTACTTATGCAAGATGTGGTATCATCGTCAACGTTACCCCTTTTGAGCCGGAATGGGAGGGTTTTGTCACTCTAGAAATTTCCAATACAACGCCACTTCCTGCTCGCATTTACGCTAACGAAGGTTTAGCTCAAGTGCTCTTTTTTAAAGGTGAAGAGGCTTGCCTTACCTCTTACAAAGAGCGAAGCGGTAAGTACATGAAACAAGTTGGCATCACAGTTCCGAGAATGTAGAGATTTAAAGGGGTGCAATTTTTTTGCACTCCAACTTCTTAGTCAGCAATCGTAAGTGTATAAGTTGTAAATTCATCTGTAGTTGATTTTGATACATTTGTTTGCTTAGGAATAAAATTTTCTATGCAAGAACTAACTTTTGTTCCTATGCATTTTCCCTCACAATTAATTTCATTTTCAGAGCAAGGAAATACACCTTTACACAGACTCTTGCATGTAGATTGAAGAGTGTCATCAGGTTTAGAATCGCAAGATTTTATGCATGTGTCAAAATTTGGGCATGAAGAGCTGCATTGTGTTGTGCATTTGGGGGTAGCGTTATAAAGGCAATAGCAAATAGGAGTGCAAAGTCTTAAATTGTTTTCTGAGGGATCGCAATTGATTTGATCGTTATCTGGGCAATAGAATGGTTTAGTGATAGTTAAACTCTCATCTAATTTAAGAGTGAATTGGTAATTTGGAAAAGAGATAAAATCAAAAGGGAAATTTAGACTAGAAGTAATTGGAATATAGTTAGTGCTATTCGGATTTGCCGTTATGTTATTGTTTATTGTAAAGGTGGCTGAAGTCTTATTTATAATTTCTAGCAAGCTGCTGGCAATTGAAATATTAATGATATTTTCAGAACTTGAAGCTGAGATGAAAGACTTGATTGTGCCTTGAATAATCGGCTGAGATCCCTTTTTAAAGGTGATTGTGGCAAGTGTGTCACCTAGGCCTTGAGAAGGCGGTAAACTATAGAGTGTGATAGTGAATGATGAGGGTGGGTTTATTAAAGTAGTTGTGATCGTTCCTTGCACTAAAAAACCAGAACCACCCGGTCCTGAACCCTTCCCAAAGTGAAATGTATCTCCATTAGAAACGAAAATAGACGAATTTGCGTTGTTTGTGATAGTAAAATTTTGTGTCATAAAATCTCTTTTTAAAAAACGAGTAGTTTAATTTGTCTGTAATAAATTTTGTCTGGGAGGGCCATGCTGACGACTTTGGCCCAATTGGGTTTATCAAGGTCGATACTATTTAGTCCTTTTAGGTGGTTAAATGTTCTTCGGACAGGTTCGTGAAGGGGGGTTTCTTCGAAATTTGTATGTTCTCTTAAGGGGGCGAGCTCTTTATTTAAGTTTCGATACAGCTTTTCCATTTGAATGAAGTGTTTTTCAAATTCGTCTTTTGTCGATTCTTCGTCGATTTCAAAAAGAAGCATTTGATTTAAAAGCTCATACATTTCTTCAAAATGGGTCATTAATTGAAAAATAAGAAATCGAATGCGGTTTTCTGGGCTATCTTTTTTTAGAAAATGCTCTTTCATATGTTTGATTATATAAAATGCTTTCGTATTCATAACGTGTTGATTATTTGCGGATGAAAAAATAAGTTTGCACAATAAGAAACAATTTTGTTAGGGTGCGAAATATTATTGTAAACAGATGTTGAAGGGAAATTGTTAAGTACCTTAAACTCACTAAGTGAGGTCTATTATGCAGCCATTTATGAAGATGAAAAAAAAGATAGGAATGACAGAGTCAACTAGACAAGTGCTCAATCGAGCAATTGATTTGCTTCACAGACTATCTAATAAAAAGCTTTCTGAAGAGTCCGCAAGAAAAGAGCTAAATACAACTTTGTCTCAGCATTTTTTAAGTGAGGGTGGAGTTGAGGCTCAGAAAAAAATCAAATTGCAAATGATTTTAGAGGAAGCAAACGATGTTGTGACTGAGCTTGATAAAGGTAAAATTCCTCTTTATGAAGCAATTATGCTCGTTAACCGAATTGTTTCAAACGGTGTCAATAAAGAACCACCGCCACTTCCCGATAACCGGATTACATCGGCTAATGCAATTGAGCCGTTTGATAATCGTCCGAAAATCACCCCTTACGAGGACGATGCAGAATTTGTGAGTCAAGAATTTGATGTCTCAGGCGACCAAAGAGAGAAAAATCTTCAGATGAAAATTAGTCAAAAAATTCAAGAGAAGATAGAAGAGGCTCCTCCTAAGCAATCAGAAGATGATGTTGCTCTATTAATGAACCGTGTTTTGATGAATAAAAAAGAATTAGAAAATGCGATTTCTGATTTAAATGGAACCTTGCAATCTGTTGGATTTGAGCTTCGTCCCATCGAAAAATGAGGGCTTTAGTTTTATATAAAGGGGCAAAAGCTCTCTTCCTAAAAGAGGTCTTAATTAAAGAGCCCAGCCTCTATCAAGTTCGCATAAAAGTTTCTGCATGTGGGCTTTGCCTTACAGATAAGCACATTGTTGAAGAAGAAATTCCTTTAAAAAAAACACCTCTTATTCCAGGGCATCAAATTGTAGGACGAGTTGATCAAGTGGGGAAAAATGTGACCTCTTGCAAAGTCGGTGATTTAGTCGGTGTTACCTGGCTTAGTAGATCTTGTGGGGAGTGTCTTTATTGCAAAGAGGGGAAGGAAAACCTTTGTGAAAAGGCTCAGTTTACAGGTTATCATGTCGATGGTGGTTTTGCAGAATACGTGATTGCTGAGGAAGATTTTATTATTTCGCTTCCTGAAACAGACGATGAAGCAAGCTTAGCTCCTCTTCTTTGTGCAGGGGTAATTGGTTATAGGTCTTATAAATTAAGCGGCATTAAGCCGGGACAAAAATTAGGCCTTATTGGATTTGGCGGATCAGCGCATCTTGTGATTCAACTCGCAATTTTTCATAAGTGTGAGGTCTATGTTTTTACAAGATCAATCGAGCATAAGAAATTAGCCGTTGCACTAGGCGCTTTAGAATATAGAAACGATTTGAAACTTGATGCAGTTATCTTGTTTGCTCCAAATGGTGATCTAGTTAAAGAGGGGCTTGATCTTTTAAAACGTGGTGGTAAGCTTGTGATTAACGCGATCCACATGTCAGATATCCCAAAAATGGCATTTGAAACAATCTATTATGAAAAAATCATTCAAACTGCTGCAAATGTAACAAGAGAAGATGCAAAAGAGTTTATTGATCTTGCAACAAAAATTCCGATTAAGGCAAAAGTTTTAAAAAGAGGTTTTGAAGATGCAAACTCTTCTATAGAAGAGCTTAAGAATTCTCAAGTGAATGGATCGATTGTTTTTATCCCACATTAAAACAGTGAGTCAAATTTTTAGATTGAAAAATTGTGAGATTTCCTATTACCCTAAAAATCTTTCTTTAGTATATGTCAGTTATGAGAACTTATAGAGTATTTTCTTGGTGGTGGGTTTTTTTGTTTATGACAACATGTTTTGTGACCTACGCGCATGCCTCAAAAAAGAAGATGCAGACATATAGAGTTTTAGTTGAAAGATTAAGAGAGCTTGAAACGGCAAGAGATCTTGCTATTTCAGAAAAGGGAAGACTCGAACTTGAAATTCATAGTCAAAGTGATCCACTTTGGATTCAATTAGCTCTAATGAAAGGGCTTGGTCTTGTTCCTGAAGGGCAAAAGAAAGTTGTTTTTCAAGAAGAGTGACAAGTTTGGCTTTAATTATCTCTTTAGTTTTTTTGCTCATGATTTCAGGTCTTTTATCTGGGTCTGAAACCGCCCTATTTTCTTTATCATCTTTAAAAGTAAAGCTTTTAAAAAAAGATCCTTCATGGAGAAAAAGGCTTGTTTCAGAATTGCTTTTAAAACCAAAAGAACTTTTAGTTACCATTTTGATTGTAAATATTGCTGTTAACATTTTAGTGCAAAATGTGATTTCGAATGTTTTTCATGAAAGTTCGAATTGGTTTTATACAGTAGGGATTCCTCTCTTATTAACCCTTTTTTTTGGAGAGGCAATTCCAAAATCGATTGCAATTTCAAGAAACTTAAAGGTAAGTATAGGCGCAGCACCGATACTTTATGGAATTAGAACTTTTATTAGTCCGATTCGAAAAGCGTTAACAAAAATTGCCTTAAAAATTTCCAGAATTTTCTTTTTTTTTCTTAGGCCTGAGCCAGAAATTTCTTATGACGAATTAAAGCACGCCTTAATTACATCTCAAAAAAAGGGGATTGTTACAAGAGATGAGGCAAAACTTATTCATGGCGCATTAAAGATCGATGAAGCCTTAGTAAAAGGTATCATGACTGCAAGAAACGATATTTTGCTCTATAACATTTCAGATCCTATCGACAAGCTTTTATATACATTTGTAGATGAAGAGTGTAGTCAGGTCCCAGTTGTTGATGGTACAATTGATCAAGTTTTAGGCATCATCACAAGCGCTAGTTTTTTTCTT
Organism: Chlamydiota bacterium; assembly: GCA_016866545.1. GTDB lineage: Bacteria > Chlamydiota > Chlamydiia > Chlamydiales > 2-12-FULL-49-11 > VGMD01. The sequence continues at coordinate 25,868 of VGMD01000022.1, forward strand.
CATAGACCTCATATTAAAAGAGGTTTAGATCTTAAGCAGTTTTTGAAAGAGACTCTTTTTGTTCCAGAGACTATTTCAGCTAGAAAACTGTTAGCTAATTTTCACAAAGCAAAAGAGACAATTGCTTTAGTAGTTGATGAATATGGGCAAATTTCAGGTCTTGTAACAAAAGAGGATGTTGTCGAGCTTGTCATTGGCCAAATCGAAGATAAAAGAGATGAAGAGATTCTTTATACAAGACAAGGGGAAGATGTCATCATTTGCAGCGGAAAATTAGAAATAGCATTTATAGAAGAGCTTTTTGATACATCATTTGATCTTGCAAAACATGCAGTCACAATCGGAGGATGGCTTACAGAAAAAGAGGGGGACATTCCAAAAAGTGGAGCAAAAATTACAACCAATGATTTTCTCTTCCATGTCTTATCCTCTTCAAAGTCAAAGGTAGATAGAGTCTATATCAGGAGATTAACATCTTGATTGATGGCAAACTTTTTTTTCTCTTTACTCTTTTATGTATCGTCTTTCAAGCCTATTTTGCCATGATGGAGATGGCAATTGTTTCGTATAATAAAGTCCGCTTGCAATACGAATTAAGTAGAGGGAATAAAAAAGCTTTTTGGCTTACAAATTTATTAAACAAGCCAACCTATCTATTTGGTACTACACTTATAGGTGTAAATCTTTTTCTACAGCTTGGATCTGAATGTGCAAGATCTCTCTATGTCTGCTTAGGAATCGATCCTGACTATGCATCTATTTCACAAATTATTATTGTTGTTATTTTTGCAGAGCTTACCCCCCTTTTTGCAGCAAGAACCTACCCTGAGCATGTCGTAAGACTTGGGATAACGCCGATCTATTTTTTTTCAAAACTATTAATTCCCTTTATTTGGATTTTAGATGGAATTTGTAGATGTATAGATTGGATATTAAGATGTCCTCCACCTGCGCAAAATTATCTAACGCGAGAAGAGCTCCAAAAAGCTATTGAAGGTAAAGATATCAAATATGAGAGCGACGACCAAGAACATTTAGATTCGCTCGTCCAAGCAATTTTCGTGATCAAAACAAAAACACCACCAGAGCTCATGATACCGATTGAAAAAGTGCCTCTAGCATCCTCTGATTCAACATGCAAAGAAATAGAGTCTATTCTAAAAAATAAATATGTTCCCTACATCCCTCTTTTCTATAAAAAACCTCAAACTATTTTTGGTATTCTTTACACAAGAGACCTTCTAAAATTAAAAGAGGACGATTTTGTCAAAGATGTAGCAAGATCTCCTTGGTTTATTACTGAAAAAAATTCGCTTTTTCAAATTTTAAAACAATTTCGATGGAATAATCAACACATTGCCGTTGTGTTAGATGACAATGGAAATGCAAGCGGAATACTAACACTTGATTCTCTCATCGAAGAGATTTTTGAAATTGACCAACAATCATTTTCTACACAAGGTCCAATCATTTTAGATAAAGCATTTCCTGCAGAGACGCCAGTCAGAACAGTCAATAGACAACTTGGAATTTTACTCCCGACAGAAAATAGCGAAACTCTTGAAGATCTTATGACTCTGTTTCTTGGTCACGAACCTACAAAACTTGAAACAGTTCGTATCAAAAACTTCGAATTCACTCTAGAAAGTTCACCTCTCCTTGCAGAAAGAACCATAAAAATTAGAACTATCTAATTAAAATTAATCAAAATCGTTTAAATTCATAATTTTATATTATTAATCCACTCTTTTTTAATATATAATAAAAAAGGAGAAATTATGACAATTCCATATAATAGAACATGTAAGTCTAATTCAGATTGTGAAACAGGGCATTGTGTGGGAATTGGGTTATGTTGTGCTTCGGCTACTTCAAGTACCCTAACTAATAACAAGTGTTGTGAGGCAGGTAATTCGGGTCAATGTGCTAAGGTTGCATGTAGTGGTGTAGACTGTCTAACCGATTGTTACAACAATGTTTGTTGCGATCAAGGCATCGTCTGTGGAGAAAATTGTTGTACGGCAGAACAAATTTGCACAAACGGACAGTGCTGTAGTCAAGGTGAGACATATGTAGCTGGACAATGTTGCCCAAGTGGTAATGTTTGTGGATCAGATTGTGGTTGTCCTCGAGGTCAAGCTTGCTATGACAGTCAAGGTTGTGGTGTTAAATGTGGTACTACAACTAATAGTTTTACTTGTCCGCCTAATCAACAATGTATAAAAAAGCAAAGAAATGAGGGTGGTGGTTCCTTCATTTATGTATGTGAGTGAAATAGTTTTCTTTATAGAATTAAAGAGGGTTTTTAAATAGTGTGGGGCTTTGTTCGATTTCTTCCTTGGTGGTGAATCTGCTGAGAGAGAAAGAGGAGGAAGTGAAGCGCTTTTTTTTGTTTGTTAGTCAATTAAGTAAATTGGTTAAATTTGGTTAAATTAATTGAAAATCAGCATGTTATGTTTTTAATCCACTCTTTTTTAATATATAATAAAAAAGGAGAAATTATGACAATTCCATATAATAGAACATGTAAGTCTAATTCAGATTGTGAAACAGGGCATTGTGTGGG
>VGMD01000023.1 GCA_016866545.1 Chlamydiota bacterium
TTATAATTGCGGAATCTATGTCTCTAACTTTATTCAAAGACGTCTTCATGGGGAGTCTTTTGAAGCAATTCAAAGAAATGGCCTTACCTTTGAGGAAGCTTGCGGTAGCGCCCGGGAAATCATGATTCAAACACTTCTTACTTAATCACATTCGTTTTTATGTAGTTGAATGTAAGAAGTTTATGTAAGTTCTTACAAACTATTGATTTGTATTCAAAAAAATAGTATAATAGTTGTATGAACCCATTAGATGATACAAAACCTATACATGCAGACTACTTTTCACATGATGGCCCTGTCTATTACAATAACGGACTTCTACAGACGATAGTGAAAAGAGATGCTCTACCTTCCCCTGCTGCTGCACCAGCAGATTACGAATATGTTGTTTATCCGTCTGCAAAAGCAATGCTTGAAGAAGAGCTTCAAACACGCCCAGAAGGGGCAACAGAAGAGGATGTTTCTTACGCTCATATCCCAAGAGCAAGCTTTAAGGCTACAGTTGCTGTAGGTGAAAAAAAGTACAAAGTACGAAATGAGTATTTTTATAGAGGTGAGCTAAATGGTAAATTCTATAAAGATAGCGACGGAAACGTTCATCAAGTCCATCACACAATCACATCAAGCTGGGACAGATCTTCTCCAGGTCTACATATGGCAAGAGTTGTAGTAAATCCTAAGACTCAAGAATCAATCTGTTATGCAAGTAGGCCAGATAGTCTAGAAAGAGCAAAGGCACAAGCTGAAGATATTTTTAGAAAAGAGCGCACGTCTAAATACTACAAAGGGATCAAAAAAGATAGAAAAACAGGCGAATACACCCTTACGTATGTTGTTGACTCTTTAACAAACCCCGGCAAAATCCAAAACCCCCTTCTTTTAGACGAAAGAGAGTCTTTAATAGCAGAAACTAGGGCTCTTTCTGAGCTTCGTCAAACACCCTTGACAATCGACGGCTGCAGAGTTCATCTAAGACCCATTCACGTACACCACACACTGAGTGTTTTTGGAGAAATTGGAAAGATTCTTCCAGATAGCATCAGTGGAAAAGATCTAGAAACTCAAATTAATCATAGAGGGTATTTAGAGCTAATAGCCTTTGCAAAGAAATTTGCAAAATCAATTGAAAAGACCAATCGTAGTAAACATAAACTTATTACCGATACAATTCACTTTCTTGAAAGTGGTTCTCTTTCTGTTTCTGAAAGATTAATACTTGTCGATTTTTTAACACAAATTTGTAATCTTCCGATTGTGCACCATTGCAAGAGCATCGTTGACAGAACCTCTGTTGCTGCAAGCGTCTCTATGATGAATCACTTTATTAAACAAGGCCGAATGCTCCATATAATCCCTCAGGAAGATCGTAAATTTGCGGTCCATAAATTTCTTGAAAGCAAAAATTATCGAAAGTTTTTCATATCTTTTATGAACATCAATCACCAAGTCTCGCTTGATGCTAGAGTAGGGCTTCTCCCAGATGGAAAGACTCTAGTAGGGAGAAAAGAGCTTGGATTAAATCTTAAGTCAGGAATATTTGCAGCTACTGGAGCTCTCCCATTTTTTCCTGATAAGTGTCTAAAACCCTCATTTTTTTCAAAAAAACGGTGGACAAGACTCTTTATCTACCCATTAATTCCAGCTTTGTACGCAATTTTTATTGTTGGATTTGTCGTAGGAACCATTCCAATCGCACTTTATTTTAAAAAGAAAACAGGTAGCTTTCAAAAAGAATTTTTCTTAAATCTTCTCCCTCTCCTCTACAGATTAGACGCTTGGATTAAAATAAAAAATATCAACTTTGAGAAGACGTTTGATTTAACTGCAAAAGACCTCAATGGCCAAAACCAACATCTCCTTTGCGCTTGCCCCCATGCTCCAGCTGAAGAAAAAGATGGCCGCAAACATGCAATTCCAGCGCACTTATTTGTAAACGAAGTCGCCCCTTGAAGTTTTTTCATCCAACGTGCTAGACTAAAGCCCATATTATGGGTATTTTGCTAGCATTTCTTTTATTTAGTCTCTGGACGCTCTCTTTCCCTATCGGAAAGTATATGCTTCAATTTAGCTCCCCGATGTTTCTAACTGGTTCCAGGATGCTTTTATCTGGCTTATTGTTAGTTGGTTACACGGTTTTTAAAAATAAAGTGCCAAGGATTACTAAAAAAGGCTGGCTCTCTTTAACAATTTTAGCCCTTTTTAGCATCTACCTCTCCAATGTTCTCGAATTTTGGAGCCTCTCCCACCTTACCGCTGCTAAAACTTGTTTCATCTACGGCCTATCTCCATTTATGACAGCTCTTCTCTCCTACATTCATTTTAAAGAAAAAATGACGAAAATGAAGTGGGTTGGACTTTTACTTGGCTGCGTTGGATTTATCCCCATTTTCGTAAGCAAAACACCAAAAGAAGAACTTTTACAAGCATTTGGCTATTTCACATGGCCAGAACTTGCGATGCTTGGAGCTGCTTTCTTTTCTGTTTATGGATGGATTATGCTCAGATTAATTGTTAAAGATGAAGAGATTCCAATTCTTTTTGCAAATGGATCGAGCATGTTAATTGGAGGAACTCTTGCGCTACTATCATCTTATTTTTTTGAAATCTGGTCTCCTTCTCCCATTCAGCAAGGAAGCTTTTTTCAGCTAAGTTCAGCCCTTTTATTTCTCACTCTCCTCTCAAATGTTTTCTGCTATAATCTATACGGTTTTTTGCTAAAAAAATTCACCGCAACTTTTTTATCACTTATAGGACTACTTTCCCCCCTTTTTACATCGTTACATAGCTACATTCTTCTCGGCGAGACTCCCTCACCTATCATCTTTGGTTCAACCTTTATTGTGCTAATTGGACTTGGGATTGTTTATAGAGAAGAAAAACGTCAAGGCTATCTATTGAGCCTTCGAAGCGATCAAGTAGTCAATTAACGGCATAAAGGCGCCTTTATCTCCCGCTTTTCCTGTTTCTAGACAACTATTTAGAATAAGCGACAGCTCTTTATAATCGAGCTCTAAATGCTTTGCAAAGTGCTCAACTCTTAGGTAAAAATCATCTCTTTCATACTCTTTTAACATTTTTTGAGAAAGCCCCTCCACAAATCTTTTATATTTTATAGAGCTCTCTTTTAAAAGTTTCATATCATCTGCAAGATCTTGATTTGAAAAAACAAATACGAGAAATTCAAACGTATTAACTTTGTGTCTTAATCTAGCGCCAAGTGATTCTAATTTTGACTTTTTAAAAGCAAGCACTGCAGGGTTATTATGTGCCATCGTTGTGATTAACTCACGAATCACTTCTCCTTCCTCATCACCTATTTTAAAAAAGTTATTCTCTTCATGTTCAATCGCGCTTGCCATTTCCCTTTCCTCTCCTTCAAAAAAGTAGAGAACACCAAAAGCGATTAAAAAAGGAATTACTAGTGTAATAAAGAAATAAATTAAAAAACGCTTCATACATCTATTAATACAAAATTTTAATTAATATAAAAAGTTCTTTTTTTTTGTGATTAAGATTCATTTTTGTTATAATCGTTAATTATGAAAGCAGTAACAAATCTAAAAACACAGACGACATCAAGTGTAGAAGGACACCCTATCTTTGATAGATTTAAACCTCCAAGTTCTCCTGTTTCAACAATTTTTCATAGAGATAGTAGCCAAAAAACTTTTATTACCCACCCACCTGAACATGCCCTCCATTATAACTTTGCTTGGAAATGCGCAATAACACCGATAGCCATCGCCTTGTTACCTCTTGTCACACTAGCTGGTGCGGTTGTAGCAGCAGTCTATTGTTTGTTTAACAATATAACATTTAAAAATCTTGTAGCAAAAACTCTAGGACTTCCGGCTTTAAGTCTTGATAAAAATCAACTCTCACAAGAGAGGAGAGCAATCAATAACTCAAATCAAGTTTGGGTAACAACTGAAGATCGAATTCGATTAAATGGCTTAAAAGTTCTTCATAAAGATAATCCGAAAAAATGGGTTGTCTTTATGAACGGGAATAGAGGAGCTTATGAAACAAATTACTCAAGTATCTTGCATATGTCCTCTCAAATTAAAGCAAATATTTTATGCGTAAACTACAGAGGAGTTGGACAAAGCGAAGGATTTTGTAATTCTAGCAAAGAGATTGTATTGGACGGCTCTGCTATGGTCCAATACCTTTTAGATCAGGGGGTAGAGCAAAAAGACATTATTGTTTATGGCTACTCTCTAGGAGGTGGCGTAGGAGCTCAAGTAGTTGCATTAGAAAAGTTTAAGGATGTTCGATTCATTTCTGACAGGTCATTTTCCTCTCTCTACATCGCAATAAAAACTTTTTTCTGGATTCCAGTTTACAAACATATAATAGCCTATTTAGTGAAAAAAAATTGGGGCGATCTTGATTCGTTTGGAGCTCTGAAAGATTTAACTGATCGAGTAAAAATTATTGTTACCCCACAAGACTATCTTATTGGATTTCATGAAGCATCTCTTTATTATAAATTTGTTAAAGAAAACTTAACACCACCTCACACATTGTCTCTTCTATTTAAAGACATCGACACTAGATGGTGCTTTTTAAAATGTAGAGATCTTGCAAAAACTCACTACTGGGACTTACCCAAAAGCTCATTTCCTCAATTTACAGAAAGTCTTTTTTCCGACTAACGAACCCTAAACTGCTTTTGATGCATTACAGATATAAACTATAAGATTGCGGTTACCAAGATTTGAACTTGGGACCTCGACATTATCAGTGTCGCGCTCTAACCAACTGAGCTATAACCGCGAGATCGATGGAGGTTAGGAGATTCGAACTCCTGGCCTTCTGAATGCAAATCAGACGCTCTACCAACTGAGCTAAACCCCCACTTCGATTAACTTTCGCGAAGCAAGAATAAGCAGAGATTATAAGTTACCCGATCTTTTTTTCACAACCTATTTTTATAAAAAAGTGTTCATCTATTTCAATAGACAAAAATCGCTTCTTCGAGGATACTCAGCAAGAGGATTAATGGTCCCTTTCTTAGGTTTACTACTTGTAAAAAAACAATTAAGTTAATTATAGATTAATTTTATGACAGCACTAAAAACTGGAAATGTTCGAGAACTTTGGACTGTTTCTTATCCGATGATGGTAAGTTTCTTTTCCATGATGCTTATGGTATTCATCGACAGAATTTTTCTCTCTTGGTATTCAACAGAATCTTTCAATGCAGCTACTACAGCAGGTACTTTAGCTTGGGGAGTCATTCTTGCTTGGATAACTCTAGCTAGCATGTCCGAAGTTTTTGTAGCGCAATTTAATGGTGCTGGCAAATATCTAAAACTTGGATCGCCTGTTTGGCAATCAATTTGGCTAACACTTACCTCCTATATTTTTTATATTCCTCTGGGTATTTGGGGCACAAAGTTACTCTATGACCCTGTTACAAGCCCGAATGAGTATTATTTTTTCCAAATTTTAATCTATTTTGGCCCAGTTTTCGCACTAATTCCTGCAATAGGTGGTTTTTATATAGGAAGAGGAAAAACGCAAATTATGCAGTGGCTTGCCATTCTTGGAAATTGCGTCAATTGCATACTCGATCCTATCCTCATTTTCGGCTATAAAGATCTAGTTCCTTCGATGGGCATTAAAGGAGCTGCAATCGCTACTGGAATTGCAACACTTGTAGAAGCGCTTGTATTATTTTATCTTTTTACAAGAAAAGAGCATCGAATAAATTTTGGTACACTTAAATGGTCATTTGACAAGTCTCTTTTCCTAGAAACAATTAAAGTTGGCCTTCCCCCCGGTATCTTTATCTGTCTAGAGTTAATAGGTTGGGCCATTTTTTATCATCTCATGGCTCAAATTAGCCCGATCCATATTTTTGTTGCATCGGTTTGCCAAACCATTTTACTTCTTTTTCTTTTCTTTGGGATGGGTCTTGAAAAAGGATCGATTGCACTAGCCGGAAATTTTATTGGAGGCGGAGAAAAAACAAGAGTTAAAACGGTTTTAACCTCAGGTCTTAAACTCGCGACAGCTTTTGGATGTATTTCAAGTCTATTCCTAATTTTTTATCCTACCCCCCTAATAGACTGGTTTTTACAAAACCCCGCATTTTTAGAACAAGGAATTAACTTATTAAACATCGATCTTTCCGAAGCGAAGAACCTTATAAGAATTGGCCTCGTTTTTATCACTTTCTATATCTTGCTTGAAAATATTAGATGGATCTTAAATGGCATCTTAACTGCCGCTGGAGACACCTTATTTTTGATGACCTCTGGTGCAATATCTGTTTGGTTTTTACTTCTTTTACCAACCTATTTTTTCATTGTTATGCCAAAAGCTAGTATCTCTTACTCTTTCATCATTTGGCTTGTTTACTCTTCTGTGACACTTTGCGTTGTTTTCTTCCGATTTAAACAAGGAAAATGGAAATTAAAGAACTTAGTTGAAGATAAAAAAGAGCCTGAAGTAATTGATGACAGACAACCAACTTACTAAAAAAGAACAAGAAAAGTATGAGTCTATCTGGAATATTCCAAGTTACAGAGCCTCTTCACCAGGTTATTTGCAAACATCTGTGTTTTTCGACTTTTTTAAAGACCTCATCAAACCCGGTGATTCAATCACCGACTTTGGATCTGGAAGCGGTTTTTCCACCCTCCCGTTTCTAGAAAATAATCTAACTGTTCATCTAATAGACATTGCTTCTAATGCACTTGATGAGAAAATCACTGCCCTCACAACTCTTTTACCAGACCGCATTACATTCACAAACTCTTGCATTTGGGAGATCGGCTTAGAAGTACCCCCCTCAGATTGGATTTATTGTGTAGACGTTCTCGAACATCTACCCACAGAAAAAATCGATGACTCTCTTAGAGAGATTGCCAAACGAACAAAAAAAGGGGGGCTTTTGCAAATCTTTTTGCAAGACGAACATTTCGGCCAGCTTATCGGCGAAACTCTTCACCTCTCTATCAAACCCCTTCCTTGGTGGATAGAGAAAATTAATTCCCATTTTTCTATCCTGGGACTTGCTCCCATTATTCCAAACGTTCGCTACACAATCTTTGTCGCACCAAAAAAAGAAGGTGAACAAAATAACTCCAGAGGAAAAGAGCTGTAAGCCAAATAATGAGATAACTTGGCCAGGTACCAACTTTTAATAACGGGTGATTTAGGGGCGGTTTTTCCATAAGATACATGTAATTAGAACCTGTAAGATAATCAAAATAAAAAACAAAAAGGGCAATCACGAAAAATTTCAAAGTAGCTTTCCACCATGCGTGCCTCCTTGGTCTCATACTCTCTACAACTGTCAAATAGATTGGGGTAAAGATAGAAATTGCATGGCTTAAGTAGAAATCATAAAAAAAATAATCTCCTGGGAAAGGAATTGCTGGAGCAATTATTGCCTGTAATGGTCCAATGATTCCTAAAAAGAGCGTAAATTCATAAACTACTTGCAATCTAGTGATTAGCCCAATTCCAGCGCAAAGCTCCATAATTGCACAATATTGAATAGGCAAAGAGTACCTAATATCCCAAGAGCCCATATAATAAATTGCGAATTCAAAAAAGATCAGATCGAAGAGAATAAAAAGCCCTAAATTTCTAGCAAGTTTTCGCCTTGCTTTTTTACTAAGAAATAAGGAGAGCGCAACCATCAGACTACCAATAAGTAAAACTGTCAGCGTAATCTGCCACCAGAGAAGAGAAAATGGATGTATAATTGATTCATACATAAGTTTATTATAAATAAATTAATAAAAAACACATCTAATTGAAAATTAATTGCATAAAACCATTTTAAAAAAGCGTAGACTTTATCCTTTTGTTTCATATGATGCAAAGGTATGAAACGGATCGTTATTCTCGGAGGGGGCTTTGCTGGAATTTATACAGCATCTACTCTCCAAAAATTATTTAAAAAGCATCGAGATCAATACGAAATTGTCTTAGTAAATAGAGACAATTACTTTACTTATCAACCTATGTTAGCAGAAGTTGTGGCAGGCTCAATTGAAATTTTAGATTCTGTTAGCTCGCTTAGGTCTCTTCTAAAACACACAACTATTTATGTTCGTGAGATTTCAAATATTGATTTAAAAGAGAGAACTATCACCTTATCACCGAATTTTTACCACACAGATCTAAATATCAGCTATGATCACTTAGTTATTGCTCTTGGAAATGTAACCGATTTTAGAAAAAGTCCCGGAGGACTTCATGAGCATGCTTTTGCCTTTAAAACTCTAAAAGATGCGATCAAACTCCGTAACCATCTTATTGATGTCTTAGAATCTGCAGCCATTGAACCCGATCCTCAAATTCGAAAACAGCTTCTTACGTTTGTGATAGGTGGGGGTGGTTTTTCTGGTGTTGAGATAGTTGCTGAAATCAACGACTTAGTTAGACTCTATGCAAAAAAATACCCCTCAATTATTCCAAATGAAATAAGAGTTGTTCTCGTACATAAAAAAGATAGGCTTGTAGATAAAGAGTTAAGTCCTTCACTTGGAAGATATGCAGAAAAACTCTTAAAAAAACGTGGCATCGAAATTTTTTTTAATACAGAACTTACTTCTGCTACCCCTCAAGAAGCTATTTTAAGCAATCAAATGAGAATTGCTTCCAGCACAATTGTTTCTACAGTCCCTTCAACTCCTAACCCATTAATAGAAAAACTACCTCTTGATCAGATTAAAGGAAAAATTAAAACAGACTCATTTTTACGTGTAAGTGACTCTGTTTGGGCCCTTGGAGATTGCGCAGCAGTTCCCATATTCAACTCAAGTGAACTCTCTCCACCCACAGCCCAATTTGCTGTAAGACAAGGGAAATGTCTTGCCCACAATATCTTTGCTAGCTGCTTTGGAAAAGAGTTAAAACCATTTTCTTTCAAAGCGTTAGGAATGATGGCTTCACTTGGTTATAGAACAGCTATTGCAGAACTTTTTGGAAAAATCAAACTTTCTGGTTTTATCGCTTGGCTTTTTTGGCGAGTTATCTACTGGTTAAAAATTCCAGGTACTTCAAGAAAGGTACGAATTGTATTTTCTTGGCTTTTGGATATGATTATTCCACAAGAGTTTGTTCAATTAAAAGCAGAAATACATAACGGGATCACCCACCTCCATTATGCAAAAGGAGAGACTATTTTCCGTAAAGGCGACATAGGTGATTATCTTTATATAATTGTGAGCGGAAAAGTAGAAATTCTAGCAGTTTCAAATGAAAAAGAGCTTCAAGTGGCAACTCTTGGCAAAGGTGAATACTTTGGAGAAATGGCTCTTTTAAACCAAAAAAAGAGAAATGCAACTGTAAGATGTTTAGAAGACACAGAGCTACTTGCGATTCGGAAAAATGATTTTCAAGTTCTTGTTACAAACTTTGGTAATCTCCGAGAAGAATTTTATAAAACAGAAAAAGAACGTCTTGAGAAGAAAATGCCGATTTTAAATACAGGAGATATTCTCGATTTTCCTAAAGAAGATCCACCACCACATGTTCGTCGTGGATAATTTGTTGCAACTTATCAAACGTGAGTTGTAAAAGCGCTTTCTTTTCTGTTTCAATCTCTTCTTTTGAATAAATACGCTTTTGCAAAGCAACTTTAAGTAAATACCTATCCAAAACAGACTCCATATCGAGTTCTAATAAGTTTGAAAGTTTTCTTTTATAATAAGAAAAAGCCTCTTTTACACTCTGTTTTTTTAACAGCAAGCAAGCTTTTTTTATTCTTAAAAGATCTAGATAACCCTCTTTATTCAAGGATTCAGGAAGACTCTTACCCGTTTCTACTAGAAAAGAAAAAAATGCTGCCTTAAAAATCAGATCCTCTTTTTGAAGCAAAGAGCTCTCTTTTAATTTATAAAAGCACTCTTCGATTCCAGCCGTACGACTGATTTGAAAAATCAAAACTCCCTCTAGAATATCTTCTTTTGCCTCAACACTCTCTAAAATCTTAGAAACAGATTTACCTAATTCGTGAATTTCTTGAAATTGCTTCCAATCTAGCTTTTTAGAAGTTCTCTGATTTTGAATAAATTCTAAATAATCAAGATATTCGCCATCTAAAAAAACCTTACAAAGATCTTTTTGATAGGGCAAAATAAAATGGTTTAATGGCAGCTCTCTTTGTGGCTGAGTTGAAAATAAAAAAGCACCCCCCCCTAAAATCGATCCTAAAACAATTACATATTTATACCGACTTAGAAACGTATAATGTTTGCGTAGGGTATGCAAGCTCTCCTCCTGCTTTTCGGATTATTAGGTAGATATCAAGTAAAATCTCTTCCATCGCCTGAAAATACTTTTTATAGTCCGATGTTTTTACATAGACTCTTAACTCCAAATTAAGAGCGGATTCAGCTAAATCTACAAGATGGATAAAATTCATCTCATTTCTATCTAAATCTGTTCGATTCGCTATGTACTCTCGAATCTCATTTAAAATAGCGCCCATTTTATCAACATCTTCGTACCTAAGAGAGATGATCTTCCAAACTCTATAATGAGTAATCCTTGTTCTATTTAGGTAAATCATCGATGAAAAAAGATTGTTTGGGACATAAAGAACTCTTTTCTCAAGCGTTCTTAATTTTGTAATTCTCCACCCGATTGATTCGACACAACCCTCCATCTTTCCATCTGGAGTCAAAATCCACTCCCCTATTTTAAAAGGGCGATCAATAGCTAATACAATTCCCCCAAAAATATTCGAAAGTGCATCTTTTGCTGCAAATCCGACGATGATACCTCCTAGTCCTCCAAACGCTAAAAGACCACCAATTGGTATTCCTAAAATCGGTAAAATAAGTAAAATTGAGGCAAAAACGATTCCAAGAAAACAAATTTTTGAAAAGAGAGCAACTGTTGTCAAATCTTGATGCCACTTTTCTAATAAAACTCTTTCTCCCTCTTTTGAAAAGATATAAAACGCCCAACCAATTGCAAAAACAATTCCTATTTGCAATAACGCCGTTAGACCACTGCCTATACCGAATTTAAAAAGTCTTTCTGCGTATAGCGTTGCAAGAAAAGAGCACCCTAAAAACCAAATAAACAACTTAAACGGATGATAGAGCACATTCAAAATAAAAAGCCTGCCATGCTTACCAGCATGTGCATATTTAGGAAACTGCACTTTGTAGAGCAAATTGATGCAAATATGGACAAATATAACGAAAAACAAAATCCCTGCAACTGGCAAAGACCAATGACATCCATGCAAAAAAGCTATGACACATTTCATACAATAAACTATACTAAGAGTGCGTAAAAAGTGCAAAATTTTTCATTGCAAGGAGCATTACCCCTCTTTACTAATCTTATGAAATGTCCGTGTCATAGCAAAAAACCGTATCACCTCTGTTGTGAACCTTATCACAAAGGTGAAAAATCTGCAGAAACTCCCTTAGCTTTAATGCGCTCTCGCTACTCTGCCTATGCTCTTGATCTTCCTAACTACATTGTACGCACAACACATCCAGAAGGCCCTATTTTCCAAAACGATCTTGAAAAATGGATCTCCTCTATCGAGGAGTTTAGCCTAACCACAAAGTTTGAAAATCTTAAAATCGAATCTTTTGACGAGACCCACGTCACCTTTTTTGCAACTCTTTCTTGCTTTGGAAAAGACGTGAGTTTCAGGGAAGTGAGCTTTTTCAAAAAACATCAAGGCCAATGGTGCTATTTTGGTCCCGATTCCAAAACATGGCAATCCTATAGTCATTAAAGACTATATTCTAAACCAACGTCTAAAAAAGCCTGGATTTACGTACTCCGTTCGAAGACCTACTGCTCCAAGTCCTATTAAAACTGCAGGCACTGATCCTAAATAAGCATCCATGAGAGCGACTCCCCCTACGATTGCTCCAGCAACTACACCTCTTTTAATGTCCCGCGTCTTTAGGGAAACAATAGCTGTTGCAGATAACCCAGGCACTATATACCTTGCTCCCTCTGTTGTAAAATGACTCCCGATAACCGGTGCAATCACTGTTGTAGCAAGACTTGTTAGTGTCTCTGCTGTTTCTTTATCTCTTTCCTCGATCCTTTGAAGAGGATTTTGTTGTACTGCTTCCATGCGACTGTCCTTATTTAAATTATTAATTATTAGTTAGATTGGGCAATACTAAAGGATAATATTCTCTATCTTATTTTATTTCAACTCCATACTGGGGTATATTTCATTTCAGCAGAGGTTACAAAAAAATAGACTCCTACACCTTCGGGAATGCCAAATTCACCATCTACTCTTATTAGATGCAATGAGTCACTAATTGAAATTTCAATTTTTCGATGTAATAGAGGTTTTTCTGTTTCTAAAAAATATCTTTGCACATCAGCTTTTTTTAGTGAGCAAATGCCTGGCACTACAATATCATCCCCAAGTTCACTTAAGTATTTTACAAAAAAGAGAGGAAATGCGGTTAAAAGAGAAACGTCTTCTCTTCTATAATCTAGTACGTAAAATGATACATCTTTCTTTATGACCATAGAAAGCTGCTTAGTTTTCCCTTTTGCCGAATAACTCGCTATTCGTCTTTTGCTAAGAAGCAAAGATGTTAAATCTTCTCTAGAGTTTATAAAATCTGGAAAAAATGAAGAGTTTTTTTCCCTATATTTACCAATCCAGACACCCGTCTCTTCATTTTTTGCGATGACTGCAATACTAGGCCTTTCTCTATGACCTACCGGACAGAAATGAAAGCCACCTTTTTTTCCCTCAAACCTCTCTAAATGCTTTAATCTAATACCTGTATAATCATCTCCAAGAAGAGATTTTGTTTGACCAACTATCCCTCTTACCCATCCACTTCCCGCTCCTTCTACATAGCCATGAAGAGCTTCTACGGCCTCTGGAGAATCTAATTTAACAGCTTCGCCAACTAAGCCTTGTCTATACCTTTTAGCATATTTTTCAACTGTAAGCACATCGTCTAAATCTGTTAAAACACGCAAAGCAACTGCTACTGTTTCTGTTCTTCCAGGTGTTAACCCTTTTTTGGGATCAGATGCTTCTATAACCTCTGCAGCCTTTCTTATAGAGTCAGGTGTTTCAAAAACAACTTTCTTTGGGTATCTTGGTGGTGAGGCTGCTGCAAGCTCTTGGATTTCCCTTTGAAACCTTCGATATTCTTCGTCTAAATTTACTCCAGGTTTTGAGGTTACGTGCATAAAATCTCCTTTGAAAGAGAAAATTATGAAGAAACTTTGATTTAAACAGAAGGAGATTTCAAAGATCTAAAAAAGAGCGCAGCTGTTCCAAAAAGGCAAAATAGAGCGCTTAAAAGAAATACAAAAACAGGTCCCATAAAAGCTACTAAAACACCCCCCAAGGGCGGCCCTAAAGCGCCTCTAATGCCGACCATTACAATGTTTACACCACTATATCGCAAACTTTTTTCACCCTCTGCAAACAGTGGTCCAGAAAGATGCCAAATCAAATGACTTCCTGCTTGAGCAATCCCGTAAATAAAATAGGCCACATAAATCCAATAGGGATGAAGAATTGCAGCTACAATAACAAGTGGAAAAATAGCAAATCCAACCAACACAAGAGATGTGAATACATTCACTGAAATATAGCTAAGAGCACGGCTCCAGAGATGAGAAGTTAAAACAAACCCAAGCGCCTTACAAATCGAATATGCAATTAATAACTCTCTATAAGAGATATGAAGAGTTTCTGTAAAAAAAATAGGAATAACTGGCTGGATCACCATTAAACCAAAACCGCCCACCATAAAAGCCCATTGAAATTTACGAAAATCACTCCTCTTTTTCATAAGCTGATAGCAGTCAATCCATGGCCTTAAAAAACCCTCCTTCAAACCAACAATTTTTTTTTCTTGCAGCATCTCTTTTTTTTCTCCAAGAGGAAGAAGTGCTTGCACAAGTAGCGCTAAGAGCCCAAAAACTAGAGCAAACAAAAAGAAAACCTTCCATGAAAGTGCTGATTTATCTAGCAAAGATCCTATCCCAATAGCAATCAAAACACCTTCTGCATATCCAATTGCAGAGCCAAATGAAAATGACTTTTCGCGAATTTTATCTGGTAGATTTACTTTTAAAACCTCCATCCATGCAGGAATTCCAGCTCTTGAAAAAAGCATATACAAAGTTGAAGCGACAACATAGAGCCAAACATGATCAAATAGAAGGGCTAGTAAAAATGGCACTCTTGCTAAAAGACCAGCTCCTATCAAATTCATTCGGAGGGTATGCCTGTTTTGAGAAATTTTTTCGCTCCAATAGAGAGAAAAAATAGAACTTACAGGTTTTAACATCGTTAAAATAACTATTTGGAAAGCAGTTGCATTCAAGCTCTTTAATAATATAAATGGAAGAAGAGGATACAACGAGGCAAAGGGCTCGTTTAAAAGAGTTGAAAGAAAAATCGCTCTTTTTGTCTGATTGCCATAAGGGAAATGTTTTGACATTCCCCTAGTCTACAACGTCTAAACTTTCAGATGCAATTATTAACTTTTTGAAATCACAACTGAAAATCTTTCTGAATCTAAGTTGATAGAAGCGTACGATCTAACACCTGAAGAAAACAGTCCTCTTTGAGATGCTGCAATAATTGTTTCTGAAGTAATTTGATAACAAAACGCTAGATCTTTTCCAGAGTAGCTCTCCTCTGAAATAACAAGAGGTATTTCTAGTAAAGAAATTTCCCCTTTTGTTTTCAGCTCTTTAAATAGACTTTGAGCTTTTTTAGCTAATCTATCTAAGCGCTTTTCACCTACATCAGAGGGAAAGCTAATTTCATAACAAATTTCTTTTGCAGATTCTAATCTGGTATATTCCATACGAACTCCTTTTTAAAATTAAGGGGAAAGATTCTACTAAATATTTTGTTATATTGCTATTTTTAAATCATTCCCTTGCACTCTGCAAGAAAAAGTGCGTATGTTAAATAAGAGTCTCTTACGAAGACTTTTTCTTTTCTTCCTTTGATATCAACTTCAATGTAGCCACGTATTAGGGCTTGTTTAATTTCAGAAATAGTAAATATCCTCACTCCCAAAATTGCTTCTGAATAATCTTGATTTGCTAAACCCTGTTTATCAATTTTTGCCAAGTAGACAGGTGTCAAAGTGCTTGCCATTCCAGGATCTGGAGCCATCTCTCCTAAAAAGTGTGTCTCTTTTGCTAAAAAACCAGTCTCTTCTTCAAGCTCTCTTTTTAAAGCGTTTTCCACCTCTTCAGATGTCTGTCTTACGCCCCTTGGAATTTCTAATTCCCAAACTCTTGTTGCGTGGCGAAATGCAATAATTGCTGCAACTTTCTTATCTGGCAGCATAGGTAAAATTGCAACTCCTGAGGGACCTTTATCCAAACTACTTTTCCAAATCAGTCGGTTATAAGCTCCTTCTGCACCAGTTGGAAAAATTACCGCATCTCTTAAAAAAACCCAATAAAGATCGTCTGCAATCACACCGATTTTAGAAGCAAGCAAAGCCTCTTCGTTTTTCATCCCCTGTTTTAAACACCTAGCTTTTTGCAATTTTTCAATCTCTTTAATTTTTGAGGGATCAGTGACAATCTCGATTTCCCCAAGCTTAAAATTACCTTTTTTACCTAAAACGACCTCATTTTCAGATAAAAATTTGAGATACTGAGAAATAGAATCTTCGGCACAAATGGTGCTCATTATTAACCAAATCAATAACTGTTTCATGATTCACTCACTCCTTTCTCTATTTTAACAACTGTTTCGACGTGCATTGTTTGGGGAAACATATCAAATGGGTATGCTTCAATTTTTAGATAGCCCTGATTTGCAAAAAACGATAAATCTCTTGCGAGTGTTGCAGGATCACAAGACGTATAAATAATTTTCTTTGGTTTTTTATTGATTGCTGCTTGTAATACACTCTCTTCACACCCTTTTCTTGGCGGATTTAAAAAAATGACATCAAGATGATCTAAAGAAGAAATTAAATCTTCTACTCGTCCAAGCCTAAAATCTATTTCGACGCCATTCATCTTAGCATTCATTTTAGCATCTTCTACAGCCGGTTCTACAACTTCAATTCCAGTTACTTCAATTCCCCGTTTCGCAAGATACGAGCTAAAGACGCCGATCCCAGAGTAGGCATCTAACACTTTATCGCCTGGTTTAAGATCGGCAAGCTCAAACGCTTTTTCGTAAAGGTGTTCAGCTTGCTCAATATTTACTTGAAAAAAAGAAGCAGGCGAAATTTTTACACAAACATCTAACACCCTTTCTTCTAAATGTCTCTCTCCAAAAAGAAGAGTATAGGCATCGCTATAAAGCACATTGTCATCTCTTGCATTAAGGCCGTGCAAAACACCTTTAACTCCCTTCAAAAAAGAGATCTCTTCAGCTAATTTTTTAATTAAGAGGGTAGGTTTTTCTCTTGTAACAAGAACAATTAAAATTTCTCCCTTTCGATTCGATCGAACCAAAACATGTCTAATTCCCTCCACAAGAGTAATTTTTTTTAAAATTTGATCAGTCGATTCGCTCTGGATATAACATGTTTCAACAGGTACAATCTGATGACTTCTTTTAGCATAAAGCCCTAATTTTAAATTATTATCTACTGGCATTTGCATCTTATTTCGATAATATAAAGGGTTTGGCGATGGCTTGCATGGATAAAGCCCAAAATTTTTTAACTTTCCAATACGTTCAAATGCATCTTTAACCCTCTTCGTCTTTAATTCAATTTGCTCTTGATACTTCAAATGCATGATTTGACAACCCCCACATTTGCCAAAAAGAGGGCAAATTGGATCAACTCTCGCCTCAGATTTTTCTAAAATTTCTAATAGTTTGGCTTTTGCATAAGATGGTTTTTTTTCAATAATTCTAACTAAAACCTTTTCACCAGGAAGCGCTTTTTCAACAAAGATCGTAAGACCTTCGTGAGAACCAACCCCCTCCCCCCAAACTGTAACATCTCTAATATATACGATAACTTCTTGCGCCATAAACAAATTTCTGTTAACTACACTACCTTATGAAAGAAATAATTTTACAAGGCCCCTTAGAAGACGGATCTCTTCTAACTGCAACCTTTCTTCCCGAATACGGAATGAACCTCTCTAGTCTAAAGTATGGCGAAATAGAAGTCATCGATCAATCGACAAAAAATTTATTTGATGAGAGATTAAGTGGTCTTGGCCCTCTAATCGGCCCTCATTTTTATCACCGAAAAGAAAATGATATCCCTTTAATTCCTGATGAAACAATCTTTTCTCACTTAGAATATGTAAAAAAATCTGGCTCAAAAGAGCCTCTTTCACATGGAATTGCAAGGTATGTCCCTTGGAACTATACAAAAACAGAAAACGGGGTTGCAGCTCACCTTTCAGGAATGGATACCTATAGAGGAATCACACTAGCTGCTTTAGAGGGTTTTGATTTTCTCATGACATTTAAAGCACACATCTGCTTGTCTGGATTAGAAATTGAAATGCATACAGATAGCATCAATCACCCATCTATTGCAGGTCTTCATTACTACTTTGCCCTAAAAAATCGTTCAGGGTCAGTCAAAATGAAATGTGGTAAAGAGTATGGTGACAAAGGAGTTTGGAGGCCTATTCCCACAAGATGGCTAGATTCTTCAGCTAATCTTAACTTTGATTTAAGAGAGGAGTGCGATTATACTTTTTCTCCTGAAACACCTGATTTTTCAGGAAAAGCAATCCTGGAAACAGAGAGTCATTTGTTGACTATTTCCTACAAAACTCAAACGTCTGAAAACGCCTTTCAAATCTACCACCCAGAAAACTCTTCTTTTGTTTGTATCGAGCCTGTTACAGCAAAAGATCCAAGAGATGCAAAGCAGAAAAAAAACACGTTATTTGTAAAGATTCATCCGCACGTTTAAAAACTTCTATCTGCAATCTTTTCATAAAGAGATTTTATTATAAATTGCAATTCAGGAAGAATCTTCTCGATCTCTTTTTCTTGATATTTAGAACTAAAAATGACATGAGGCTCTTCTCCTTTGTTATCATCTAAAGGAAAAGTAAGATCTAAAGACCATAGCTCATCTCTCAAAATGAGAGGCGATGCTTGTAATTTATTTTTCCACCTTATTTCAAAAATTAAATTCTTCTCGCCGACTTTTCTAATAAGACACTTGTACTCTTTTTCTCTTTTAATTGTAATATCCGTTAAGCACTCACTCTCCTTTAAGTTATCCAAGATGTTAAAAAAATATTGACCTAACTCAAAACTCTTTTTTTTCTTTTCAAACAAGATTTGATTAGTCAAATTCCGACTAAACATTTCTCCTAAACGCCTTTCTTTTAGAGATTTTTGATACACATCTTCTATGATTTTTTGGACAGCTTTGTAAGGAATAAAACGCCCTCTTTCTAACAAAAGTGAACAAGGTTTACAGTGACTACCATAAAGATGCAAAACAACTACTTCATCCTCGCTAAGCAATATTCTTAAACAAGGGGTTCCATCTCTCCACACAAGCCTTACAATTCTCCCAAGATCGTCTATATAGCCAAATTGACCGTAATCTCTAACAAAAAAGAAAGCTTCCTGTATCCTCTCTTCCTCATTTAACCAGTCCGATTCTAAATAGTGGTTAATATCCTCTCTATATTTCGCATTTGTGGCTCTATTAAACAGAAGAAAAAACCTCTTCTTTTTAGACTCATCTACAAAAGTCCAATCTGCCTTTCTTAATTTTTCTAAAACCATTTTTGAATCAATAAAACTGTATGAATTGACATGGGTTCCCAATAAATATTTTATGACTCTTAAAAAGAGAGAATCTTTTTTAACGACAATAAATTTTTTGTCCCAACCTATCCACACACGATTTTTCTCAAGACCCGAGATAGCTTGATCTATAAAAGAACTAGAAACCCTCATAAAAGACCTCTCTTTGTTGAGGGCAAATCATACAAGATCAACTAAATAAACTTAACCAAAAACCAGTTTTGAACCAATAGAAGTTTCACACTTTACATCTAAAAAATTAGGTTTTAACAAGAAATAAGCCCCTCTAAGAGCTCATGGGATTGATTGTGCCTATTAACAGCCTCTATATACGCTTTGGACCCGTCTCTTAATACCCTCTCTTTTGATTCAAGGTCGCACTCATAGAGACCAAATTTCATACTCCACCCCTCGGCCCACTCAAAGTTATCAATAAGAGACCAATAAAAATAGCCACGCACATCAACACCATCAGAAATAGCCCTTGAAAGTGCATAGAGGTATTTTTTTATAAAAAGCTCTCTTCTATCATCTTTCTCATCTGCTATGCCATTTTCTGTAACATAGACGGGCTTACCAAGAGTCCCACAATCAATAAGGGCATCATAAAAGCCTTCGGCATAACTCGGATACGGCATGTCTGTCATAACCTCACCCGGAAAACAAGTCGGTCCCAAAAACTCTTTTAAAGAAAATTTCATTCCAATTACAGGTCTTGAATAGTAATTTAAACCAAAAAAATCAAAGCTCTCTTTTGCCTCTGGAACTGATTCTCTTTGAAAAAACATCGATGAGAATTCCCCTGTTTTAAAAAAGTCCATAACAGTCTGATGAAGATTTTTAGTAAAAAAAAGACACGGCATTGCTTCGATTGGATTCCAACCGCTGTAGGGCTCAAATTTTAGATAGCTATGAACAATCCCAATTTGGCTTGCATCACCATTTTTCATCTGCTTTAGCTCTTTATATACAGCAACATGCGCAAAAAGCATGTTGTTTAAAACTTCAGCTGCTAAAAAAATACCCCTTTTTCCTGGAGGAAACTCACCTAAAATATAACCCATTAAGGCAATGACTGTCGGCTCATTCATTGTACACCAGAGAGAGACATCATTTGAAAGCTCGGTAAATACAAACTTTGCAAATCGGACAAAATAGTCGATATTCTCTCTTTTTTCAAAAGCCCCCTTTTCTTCAAACCAAATCGGATGAGTAAAGTGGTGTAGTGTGATCATTGGCTCAATATTATTTTTCTTAAGCTCTTTACAAACATCAAGATAGTGTTCTATAGCCTCTTTATCAAAATACCCCTCTTCTGGCTCTATCGCACTCCAATCGACCGAAAACCTATAAGAGTTTAACCCCATCTCTTTAAGGAGAGCAATATCCTCTTTGTATCTGTCCCACCCCTCAATAGCAGACCCAGAGGTTTGCCCCCCCTTGATGGCAGGATCCCCCTTTTTTTCCCATTCAGCCCACTGGCAATTAGGAAGTTTTTCAGCCCCAGAAATTTGGTACTCTGATGAGGCTGTCCCCCATAAAAAAGTTTCAGGAAAATCGACCCTTTCAAGGTCAATTTGCTCCCAATTCCAATTCGATGCGGAAACAAGGGTTGGTAATAATAGAATGCTACGCCAAAACATGCCCTCTATTATACATACTAATATTTTGATTTACAATAACTTTCTTTTATAAAGGCGAGGCTAAAAATAAGCCCTATAAGGTAAATAATGGGAATTATAAAAAGAGCATTTTCATACTCAGATACAGTATAAACCGGTACCCCGTGAAAAACTCTTCCAGACCAGGAGCTTGTTAAAATATAACCTACTAAAGGTTGTAAAACAGCCCCTCCAATCACTACTGCCATATTATTAAATCCCATTCCTGTAGCAGCAACTGACGGCCTATTATTATCTTGAACGAGGGCGAATGTCAGTGTATGAAAACTTGTCCCGACACCCATTAAGAAAAGGAGCAAAGAGACCCCCCAAAAAGGAATTTCCGGAACGGTTAGCATTATAAGACTTGTGGTAGAACCAATAACCGAACCAACCCACAAAAGAGGCTTCCTCCGCTTCATGCGGTTAGAAATATAGCCAATGAAAGGACTAAAAACACCCCCGCCAAGAAGCATTAACATCGTTGCAAATGAAGCAGTTACATTTGATATGCTATATCTTTCCATCAAATAGGGCACCCCCCATAGGGCTGCAAAAACAATAACAGGCCCCCAAGATGAAAAAGCGTAAACTGCAAGCGCCCAAGTTTGAAACTGCCCCACAATCTGCTTTAAATGCCTCCAAAGGTGCTTTTCAGGCCTTAAAAAATCGTTATGAAGATGATCCGGCCTATCTTTCAAAATAACCAAAGCAAGCCCGGCAAGAAAAACTCCGATAGCTGCTAGAAGATACATCATCCCTCTCCACCCAAGAACATCGACCCCCTTAGCAAGAGGGGCCGCTCCACAAATTGCTCCTAAGACAGCTAAAAGCTGAGTTAAACCAACCAAAAAAGCAAAATAATACCCATCAAACCACCTAGCCGCAATGACTAGGACACCTACAAAAGCAAAGGCAGAACCGATCCCCATTAAAAACCTGCCTAAAGCAGCCCAATAGACCGTCTCAGTTCCGGCAAAAAAAAGTGTTCCAACCGAGCACATAAGAGCTGCTAGAGTTAAAAGAGTCCTTGGCCCAAAATGATCGTATAAAATTCCAGCCGGAATTTGCATGGCGGCATAGCTGTAAAAATAGGCAGAGACCATTAATCCCAAAAGAGCCGCGTCAACATGAAAGTCTTTCATTAACTCAAACGTCATAACGCTTGGGGAAACTTGTATGCTCATTTCATATATAAGAAACAAAGATGCAACTAGATACATAAAAATTGCACGAGCAAATTCTTTTTTTGACATCTTCATGAATTAAACAACTATGGATCTCTTCAGTTTTATGCTATTAAAATCTTTAAAAAAAGATTCTAGACAAAAATAAGTTTCCGTCTTAATATTGTTCCTTATTTAGTCTATTTGTGAGTAATTTTAGTATTCTATTCAATTCCTTCTTATATAAATTTCCATTAAAACCATTTTTAAAATAAAACACGGAGAATAAAGTGTCTAAGTCTAAAGGTATAGTTAAATTTTTTAACAAACAAAAAGGTTTCGGATTCATCACACCAGACGCTGGTGGGAAAGATGTTTTTGTTCACATGACAAACATCAATGGAAGTCCTGATTCTCTTCGCGAAGGGCAAAAAGTAGAATACGTTCTAGCTAACGGTCGTAAAGGTCCAGAAGCTACAGACGTAAACGCTCTATAAGCTTTTTAAAAGAGGGGCTTTTTAAGCCCCTCTTTTACATATCTGTTTTAAAATTTATAATTATGAAAAAAAAAGTCATTCTAAAAAAAGGTAAAGAAAAAGTTCTTCATCAAAGACACCACTGGGTCTTTTCAGGAGCGATTCATTCTCTACCTAAAGATTTTGAAGATGGGGAGATTCTTCCCGTTTACAGTTCTACCGATGAATTACTAGGACACGGCTATTTCAATCGAAAATCATCCCTAACAGGAAGAATGCTTAGCTTTGGAAGTGACGATCCTCATACAACTTTATTAGAAAACCTCAAACAGGCAATTGCCCTACGAGATAGACTTTTTCCTAAAACAGAGACAGCATACAGACTCATAAATGGAGAGGGCGACTTAATTCCTGGACTAATTGCTGATCGCTATGGAGACTTTCTTGTAATCCAGATTTCAACTCTTGGAATAGAGAAGCTTAAAACATTTATTGTTAATCACCTAACATCCATTTTGCCGATTAAAGGCATTTATGAAAAATCACTTCTACCAACTCGTAGAGAGGAGGGTTTAGACCCTTTTGAAGGCAACTTATATGGTGATATTGCTGATATTGTCGAAATAAAAGAAAATGGCTCTAAATTTTTAGTCTCATACACTACAGGTCAAAAAACTGGTTTTTTTCTTGACCAAAGAGAGATGCGTCAACTTTTAGGAAACTTGTCTAAAGGAAAAAAAGTACTTAACTGTTTTTCTTACACAGGCGGTTTTACAGTTTCATCGCTAACTCATGGTGCAGAATCTGTCGATTCTATCGATATTTCTAAAGAGGCTATGAAAATGGCTGAAGAAAATCTTCGATTAAACGGCTTTTCTAAAGAGAGAAACAAACTTCTTGTAGAAGATGTAATAAAATTTTTAAGAGAGACAACAGATTTACCCTACGATATCGTTATTCTTGACCCACCTGCTTTTGCAAAAAAGAAACAAGATGTCATCTCTGCTTGCAAAGGGTATAAAGAAATTAATAGACAGGCTTTTAAAAAAATGCCTAAAGGCTCGCTACTTTTAACATGTAGCTGCTCTTATCACGTTGATGAAGAACTTTTTCAAAAAGTTATCTTCCAAGCAGCAAGCGATGCAAAAAGATGCGTGAAAATCATCAGCAAACATATACTTTCAAAAGACCATCCAATCAACCTCTATCATAAAGAAGGCAGCTATCTTAAAAGCCTTCTTCTCTATATTGACTAGCCAGCAAATATTTGGATAAAACCATAAAAACAATGCCGTCTTTTATAGAGATCTATGCTAAACTCTTTACAAATTAAGGATAAAAGCATCTTATGTCATTTAAAGAATTTGGTTTAACAGAAAAAATTTTAGAAGCTATCGAAGACGCGGGGTATACTACACCAACCCCTATTCAAAAAGAGGCTATTCCTATTGTTTTAAGTGGCTCTGACCTCCTAGCAGGCTCGCAAACAGGAAGTGGAAAAACAGCTGGATTTACCCTACCACTTCTACAGAACTTAATGAAAAATCGTATTGCAAAAAACAGGTCTTTTCCAAGAGCTCTTATCTTAACTCCGACAAGAGAGCTTGCAGCTCAAGTAGAAGAGAGTGTTAAAACTTATGGCAAGCATCTTCCCTTAAGATCAGCTGCTTTTTTTGGTGGAGTGAATATCAACCCCCAAATTAATAAACTTCGCTCCGGATTGGACATCGTTGTCGCAACACCTGGAAGACTTTTAGATTTAAGTAATCAAAAGGCTATAGATTTATCCCAAATCGAAATTCTTGTTCTTGATGAAGCAGATAGAATGCTTGATATGGGATTTATTCACGATATCCGAAAAATTTTAAAACTTCTTCCTTCAAAAAAACAGAGCCTTCTTTTTTCAGCGACATTCTCAAGTGAAATAAAAAAACTGGCAGAAACTTTTTTGCATGCACCCCAAATGATTCAAGCAACAAAAAACAACGAAGCCGCTCCAACGATCTCTCACATTATGCACCCTGTTGATACAAAAAACAAAGCGAACTTACTCTCCCATCTGATAACTTTTCATAAATGGAACCAAGTTCTAGTTTTTACAAGAACCAAGCATGGAGCAAACAAACTAACAGCATCTCTTTCTACAAAAGGTGGTATTCAAGCTGCTGCAATTCACGGAAATAAAAGTCAAACAGCTAGAACTAAAGCGCTAGCAGATTTTAAGAACGGCACAATCCAAGTTCTTGTTGCAACAGATATTGCAGCAAGAGGGCTTGATATTGAAAACCTACCCTGCGTAGTGAATTTTGACCTTCCTCAAGTTCCCGCAGATTACATCCATCGTATCGGGCGGACAGGAAGAGCTGGCCAAAAAGGAAATGCTATCTCTTTAGTCTCAATTGATGAAAATGAACTTTTAAAAGATATTGAACGCCTTTTAAAAGAGCCGATCAAAAAAATTACTATCGAGGGATTCGAACCAGACCCTACTATTTCACCCAAACCCATTAGCAGGGGCGCTAGCGGACATAGACAAAACAAGTCCCCAAAACCCCAGAAAACCTCTTTTACCCCTAAAAAGAGGGGTTTTCGTCCCTTTAAAAAGGCTAAATAGCTAAAAAACCTTAAATTTAACCTTTTTTCCTAGAGCCTATCCTCTCTTTCTTGATTTTTTAATCATTAACTATTTATAATATTTTAGCTTATATTAATTATAATTATAAAATAGATCTTTTTTAATAAAAAAATAACAGGATAAAATTTGGACACTATTAAAGTTAGAACTATCTTTAATGGTGAAATATCTGATCCGATTGACTTTCCTTATGATGGAGAGGGTCAAATCGAAGATATTCAGAATAAAATTAAAGAAATTTTTCAAAAAAACGTATCACATCTTATTCAAGTCGGAAGAATTTTGGTCTCTGAAGAGATTGCCAAAGATGCAATCGCTCCAGTGGGTTACGTATTTGCTTTACTTCAAAATTAATAAAAAGAAGGGGTAGAAAAAGTTTTAAACTTTTTTTCTACCCTCTTTTTCACATTAATAACCTGAGTTTCGGGTTTTAAACCGCAAGACAAAAGGCTTCTGAGAAATTTTTAAATTTTAAAGAAGGCTTTTTTGGTTGACGTGTATATGCTACAAGTCCTGATAGTAAATTAATCAAAAAATTCG
>VGMD01000024.1 GCA_016866545.1 Chlamydiota bacterium
CAAGCCGAATGAACGATCAAATCAGGATCCAAAAGAGTTGTTGGAATCATTTAAAGAGGGAAATCCCATATTTGTAAACGATCTAGAACCAGCTGCTTTTAGGTTAATTCCAGAGTTAGAAGAGGTTAAACAAAGCCTTTTGGATCTAGGTTTTTCTAATGTTACTATGACAGGAAGTGGAACTGCATTTATTTGTTTTGGAGATGTAAAAAATCCATCCCTTCCTGATATATCATTTAATTTCGTAAACACTATTTAAATAGACGGGTTTATATGGCAGAGCGTGTTCTTTCAAAAGATTTACATTTACATATTGGCAAAGAGGTTCTTGTTAAGGGGTGGCTCAATAATTTTCGGCCACTTGGAAAAATTAACTTTATGATTTTACGAGATAGAGCAGGTCTTATCCAAGTAGTTATTGAAAGTAAAGAGGAATTCAAAAAGCTTTCGGATTTACAGCCAGGGGCAATTATTTCTGTCAGGGGAAAAGCGTTATCCTCCCCACAAGGTGACTCTCTTGCAGAACTAGTAAACCCAGAAATTCAAGTAGACGTACCGATTTATGAAGTTCCACCAATTGAGTATTATAAGCCTACGATTCCATCTGATTTAGAGCACATTTTAGATCATAGACCTATAGCTCTTCGAAATCGTATGATACAAGCAGTTTTTAAAATTCAAGCGGAGATCGTGCATGCGTATAGGCTTTTTATGCATGATGAAGTAAAAGCTGTCGAATATTTTGCGCCAAATATCATTGGCGCTTCTTCAGAAGGGGGAGCTGAGTTTTTTAATGTCGATTATTTTGGCTATACTGCAACTCTTGCTCAAAGTAGCCAGCTCTATAAACAAATTATGGTAGGTGTCAATGAAAGGGTTTTTGCTTTGATGCCCTTTTTTCGCGCAGAGCCCTCTCATACACCGAGACATTTATCGGAAGGTAAGCAGTTTGAATTCGAAATGGGATTTTTTGATACTTGGCAAGAAGTTTTAGACATCCAGGAAGGGTGCATTAAATTTATTATCAGTTATCTTGAGAAGAGATGTGAAGAAGAGTTAAAAATTTTAGGAAATCCTTTAATCAAAGCACCGCAAGATGTGAAGTTTCCAAGAGTCACTTTCAAAGAGGCTTTAGAGATTTTTTACGAAAGAACAGGGATAGATGAGAGAGATGAACCCGATTTAAGTCCCCATGCAGAAAGAGAGTTATGTGCTTGGGCTCTTGAAAAATATGGTACGGAGCTTGTATTTGTCATTGATTGGAAAACTAGCAAAAGACCGTTTTATTCGTTTCCAAAAGAGAATGAGCCTGAATTGACAAATACGTTTGATTTGCTATGCGCTGGAACAGAAATCACCTCTGGAGGACAGCGTCGTCATACATATGCGTCTATGGTAGAGGGCATTTTATTAAAAGGGATGGATCCTAAAAATTTTTCTGATTATTTATCTATTTTTAAGCACGGTATGCCACCTCATGGAGGATTTGGCATGGGTCTTGAAAGATTAACCATGACAGTTTTAAGGCTAAAAAATATTAGAGAGACCTCTCTTTTTCCGTCCGATCCTAAAAGAATTGCTGGAAATCGAATCAAGGCACGCATCTTTTTCGGTGGAGAGAACATTCGTGGAGAAATCATTAGAATTTTGAAAGATCGTAACTGTGAATTTAAACACCTAGTCCATGAAGCGACCCCAACATCAGAAGATTCTGCAAAAGTTAGGGGTACATCGCTAAAAGAGGGTGTAAAAGCGATTTTAGTGAAAGGGAAAAATAGTAAAAAGAATTATCAATTTAATCTCTCTGCAGATGCAAGACTTGATATGAAAAAAGTTGCCCTAATTGTGGGGGAGAAATGTGAATTTGAAGATCCCAAAGTGATAGAAGAGAGGTATGGATTAATTATTGGAGGAATTCCTCCTTTTGGAAATCTCTTAAATGTCGATACATTTTTTGATGAGGGAATTCTTTTAAATCAAAATATTTCTTTTAATTGTGGGTTAATAACAGAATCAATTATTATGAAATCAAAAGATTTAAACGATATTGTAAACCCTAAACTGGAGAAATTTTCACAGTGACCCCTCTTCTTTCTAAAAAAACCCCTTCCGAACAACTTAATGAACTATTTTCATCTCAAGATTATGACGGAATAACAAAATTTCTTACTTTAAATCGTGAAAAGATCTCCTTAAAATTGAGAACTCGAGTTCTTATTGATTTTTTGATGCTTGCAAATGTAAAAAGTGACTCGCTCTATGGAGCAATTGATTTAAAAGAGGCAAAACTGTGTTATGACTATGCCGTTTGGATCAAAAGAAGTGGAGACACTAATGATATACAAGGAAGTACTAACGTAGCTCAAATGATGAAAGCAATTTCTATACGATTCCCCCTAGCTAAAGAGAGTTCAAAATCTGTTTGCTGCAGATGTATGTGAATTTGAATTTTTTTGCTTCTACCCCGATGCTTTTAATTCTGCTTCAATACGCCTATGAACTTCAGCATGCCAGGTATATGATAGTAGACCCTCTCCATCGTTTCTTTGTATATATTCACTGAGTACTTCTCTTGTTATTCTGTGAGCTATATGTATCATTTCTGAGGTCTCTTTGTTAGAGTAAATAAGCCTATCTTTGTCTTCAGCGCTTGCCACTAAATCTTCTGCAAATACCTTTTCTCCTTTTATAAATGTTGTTATTCTCTCAATAGTTGAAGCTATATGAGTTGGATTTAGAAATTCTTTGACATCTTTAGAGGGGATACCTGACGGATTTTGAGATAACGCTGCTAGTTTAAGAATCGCATGACAGAGCGATTTTTCATTTAAAAAGGAGAGAACTTCTCCTTCGTCGGAAAGATCTTCTTTTTTAGGATTAGGTCTTTCAAAATGGTACATTCCTATTTCTTTCATGGAAACATCGGAGCAAAGCTTTTGTGTTAACAGTACGCTTACTGAGAGTGTGTTTTGTGCGGCTATCGGATCTAATAATTTACTTTCAATAATAGAGTTTGCCCCTTCTAGATCAAAACTTTTAATCATAGCTTGTAAATGAGGTGAAAAAAAATCAGTTTCATCTACCATTCTGTACCAACAAAATTTTCCGCCAGATAAAAAATTATCGGGAAGTACATATCCATGATCGATGGGGATAAGATCTGTGATATGTCCATCAGTTTTTTGGACGAGCAGATTTCCTCTATTTCGGTCAGCATTCGCTAACATAAGATCAATGTAAATAATTTTCGGTAATAAAGGTTTTAACTCAGCTTCTTCACTTGGTGATAGAGCATGTGTATCTCCATCATTTCCGATAAGTTGTTGTACTGCACAGAGTTTGATTGGGCTCTCGTCAGGATCTTGGATAAAAGCTACAGATGAAATTTCGGCAATAACTACTTCAGGAGTGATTGCTGGAAAAATTTTATGAGTAATAGCTTCTCGTAGCCCCGACGTTCCAGGGGTTACGCCCCGTTTCCCTTGAATTATTTCACGTCTCCCGTCATTTCTTGCATGTTCAGCTCCCGGCTCTTGGTCAAGCACTTTTACAAGCGCAATCCGTTCGGGGCTATTTGGGGGTGTTGCAAAGTAAGAACCAGATGTTCCTGAAGAGAAGATTGGTGTAAGGCGATCTCCTTTATCTGAATCATCGCTTAAAAAATCTTTAGTTTTTGTAAACCAGGAACTTTTGCAATCATCTATAAATGGGGAAGAGATTGATGAGCCAGATCCAGAAGAGGCTTTTAAACTTACTTCTTTCGTGAAACTTTTAGATTCATCCTCACTAGGTGATTTAGCAAGAGCACGCATCATAAATTCTTGAGTTGTCAAACCCTTTTCAAGCCCCTCGACTTTTTCTAAGGATCTACCGCCTAAAACTCCTCTTCTTTCCCTTAAACTCTGTTTAGGTTTTGGATTAGAGTCTGGCTCTTGAGGCCTTTTGGGGTTGATATTATCCATGATGAGATCCTTTTTTAAAAATAATTATATTAAGCATCTCAATAAAGTAAAAATATTTTTATTATTTTTTATCCGTTTACTAGATTACCCCTTGCTTGCTTTTTGAATAGCCCTCAGTATACAATACATACTTTTTAAGAAATTTGAAATAGAGGTGATTTGTGGATGATCGTGCTATTATAGTAACTGGTGGATGTGGGTTTATAGGGTCGCATATCGTTTTAGAGCTAAATAGGTTAGGCTTTGATCGAAATATTATTATAGTTGATGATTTTAAAGAGAGCACTAAATGGAAAAACCTTAGACAAAAAAAATATGGGGACTTTCTTTCTCGCTATGAGTTTTTTGAGTGGCTTGAAGATAGACCTGATGAAGTAAAAGCAATCATTCATATGGGCGCTAATTCTTCAACTACAGGGACTAATGGCGATGAGTATTATGATTTAAACTACCGTTTTACTGTTGAGCTTGCAAAGTTTACTTTAGAACATGGGATTAGATTTATTTATGCTTCATCTGCTGCAACTTATGGAGATGGGAGTTTTGGTTTTTCTGATAACCACGAAATAATAGATCTTTTATCCCCACTTAATTTGTACGGGCAGACGAAACAAATGGCTGACCAATGGATGCTAAGAAATGATGCAATCGAGGATGTGGTAGGTCTTAAATTTTTCAATGTTTACGGCCCTTATGAGGCACACAAAACAAGAATGGCCTCAATGTGTTATCATATGTATCATCAGATTCTTAAAGAGAATAAAGTAAGGCTTTTTCAGTCTAATTCACCTCTGTTTGGAGATGGCGAGCAAAAGCGGGATTTTGTTTATGTTAAAGATGTTGCGAGAATTACATGTGAATTTTTATTTAACGATTTAGGTGGTATTTACAATGTCGGTACAGGGGAGCCTAGAACATTTAATGATATGGCTAAAGCGCTGTTTGTATCGATGAACAGGCCTGTTAATATTGAATACATTCCGATGCCAAAAGATCTGGAAAAAAGCTATCAAAATTATACAAAAGCTGAAATGGAAAAGCTTGATTCAGTGATGAAGCTTCCTTACACAACTCTTGAAGAGGGTGTAAAAGATTATGTGCAGAATTATCTTTTGAAAGGAGAAGGATGTTAACCGAATTTTTTGGAAAGATAACTTCAGTAAAAGTTCTTGTTATTGGAGATTTTCTTTTTGATGTCTATACATTAGGAAAAGTAGAAAGAATTTCGCCAGAGGCGCCTGTTCCTGTTTTATTGGTCTCTGAAGTTAATGAACTACCAGGGGGTGCAGGAAACGTTGCTCTTAATTTGCAGTCCCTAGGCGCTGAGGTAAGCGTTATAGGAAGAGTTGGAAAAGATAGAGCTGGAGAGAGATTAAAAGAGCTTCTCGAAGAAGAGGGGATAGATATAAAAGGTCTATTTGCCCAAATCGGTTTTCAAACGCCGTTAAAAAATAGATTCCTTGCAGATGGACAGCAATTGATGAGGACTGATTATGAAATTGTAACCAAGCTAGATGGGAAGCTTGAACATGAGATTTTCTTGTATTTGGAAACTCAGATAAGGGCATTTGATATTGTTGCTCTTTCTGATTATGGAAAAGGATTTTTAACAAATACACTCTTGCAGAAGATTTTGGATTTAGCAAAAAAAGAGGGTAAGAGAGTGATTGTTGATCCAAAGGGAGCTGATTTTTCAAAATATGCGGGCGCTTATTTAATAAAGCCTAATAACAAAGAGGCGTATGCAGCAGCTCAAATGAAGGGTGAGAGAGAAGTTGAAGATGTTGCAGATAAATTATTTGAATTAGTTGATGTGGATTATCTTTTAATAACAAGATCTGATAAGGGAATGGCACTATTTTCAAAGGATAATAGAGCAGTTCGTAACTACCCTGCAGTTAAAAAAGAGGTTGTTGATGTAACTGGAGCAGGAGATACAGCTTTAGCAGCGCTTGCATTTTTTCTTGCTAATGATTTTTCTTTCGATCATGCAATAAAGCTTGCTAACATTGCTTCAGGACTTGCAATTCAAAAAGTAGGGTGTAGAGCAATTAAGCTTTCTGAAATCGCTAAAGCGATGTTAGAAATCGACCCGATCAATAAAATTTTTTGGGAGAACACAAATATCTTTTTTTTAGAAAGGGCTTTAGATGATGCAGAGATATTTGTTTTAGATCTAAATGGCTATCAAGATATTTCTATGGAGGTCTACCATCTAATTAAAGAGGCATTTTCTCTAAAAAACAAAAAAAAGCTTTTAGTTCACATTACACCAACAGATACTAATAAAGATTTTATTCATTTACTTGCCTCTATGCATGAAATTGATTTTATTTTTGCAAGGAAAGATCTCTCTATCCCAATTTTGACAACAATATAAGGTTGTTATAGTATGTAAGCATATGAGTTTAAGAAAGAAGCTTTTAAAATCTTTTTGTAAAATTACAAAAAATTTAGCGTTGTATGCTCTTGCATTTCTGTTTGGCGGAATAGAAGTGATTTGGTTTTTTATTAGACAAAAATTTTTAGGTAATAAACTGCCTAATTATTCTATTGTTGAGGAAAATGCTTTGCATCGAGGTGGAATGCCATCTGAAGAGGGTGTTAAAGAGCTTGCTAAAAATGGCATCAAAACAATTATTAATCTTCGATGTGGAAATTTTAGTGAAAAAGTGATTCAAGATTATACCCAAGATAAAATCAGAATAGTTCATCTGCCTTTTTCTCCTTACGATCCACAAGATCAGATTATGATTAATTTTCTAAAGATTTTAATTAACCCAAATCATAAACCTGCCTTTGTTCACTGTTTTCATGGGGCTGATCGAACAGGCGCTGTTTGTGCGATTTATCGGATTATTGTCCAAAATTGGGACAAAGAAAAAGCGATTAAAGAGATGCAGAAAAAGGGATTGCATTTTTGGCACACGAATATGATTGAGTACATTCAAAAACTTGATGTTGAAGCGATCAGATCATCACTTTAGTTCTTGAAGTCTTTTGATTCGTTCGCTAAGAGGTGGATGTGTGGAAAAAAGGTGGAGAATACTTTTTTTCTTAGAGGATGTAATCATAAGAGCCTCTACAGACTGTGTTTTTAATTCTGGGTCATGAGAGTTTTGTAATTGCTCAAGTCTTTTTAGAGCCAATATCATAGGCTCTTTACCTAAAAGTTCAGCAGAACCTTCATCAGCTTTGAATTCTCGTCTTCTTGAATAAAAGGCAATAATCATTGATCCGATCAACATAAAAACGATTTCAAATAAAAAGGTAAAGAGAGAAAATGTGAGGTAGGAGCTTGAAGATTTTCCTTCTTTATCTTTTGAAAGAGCAGTTGAGACAGCGTATGCTAAAACTCTAGCAAGAAACATTACAAAAGCGTTAACAACTCCCTGTAAAAGAGTCATAGTGACCATATCGCCATTTGAAATATGAGAAATCTCATGACCAATTACAGCTTCTATTTCTTGTTTAGACATACTATTTATTAGTCCTGTTGAAACAGCAACAAGAGATCTTTTTTTTGTTGGCCCTGTGGCAAAAGCATTTGGTTCATTCGATCTAAAAATACCCACTTCAGGAACGTCTGGAAGGCGCTTTTCTTGAGATAGTTTTGCAACCATTTGGTAAATCATTTGCTCTTGGGGATTAGATGTGTTTTTGTCAATTAACTGAACTCCAAGTAGCCATTTGGCCATAATTCTAGAGAGGAGTAAAGAAATAACAGCTCCTCCCATACCCCAAATGAGGCAAAATGCTAAAAGCATTCTATAGTCAAGGCCGTATCTACTTAAGTAAGGACCTACATGAAAAAGTGAGAGTAAAAAAGAAAGGGTAAGAACAATGATAAAATTAAGTGCAAAAAAGAGAAAAATTCTTTTAAACATGAGCCGCCCCGTAGTTTTCATCATTGTAACAGGAGCAAGATTTAAAGAAAATACGAGCTTCTATCTTTGTAAAATATTTGCTTTTTAATAAAATTTATGCGATCAATCATGGTTCAAAATTTGCTTCACACACTATTGTGGAGGTGTTTTTAGAGAAAAATAATATTAGGATTTAACGAATGAAGAGAATTTTAGAAGGGCTTTTTATGGACGGAAGACCATCTAAAAGAGAGGTAAAGAAATTTTTAAAGAGAAGAAAAAAGGGAAAAACAATATGTTATGTCTTGCTTACTTGTAGTGAGCCAAAAGAAGATGGAACAATTGATGTTGAAATGAAGTATGATGGGAAGAGGTGGCTTGCTGCCTATTTAATTAAAAGTGCAAAAGATGTGTTGGAGGATGATGGAGCTTTATAAAAAATGGTTTGAACAAAATAGAGATAGAATTGTTTCAGACTACATGACTTATTTGAGATTTCCAAGTATAAGCGCTCAAAAACAACATGATAAAGATACAATCGCTTGTGCAAAATGGGTCGATAGCTATTTAAAAAAGATTGGTTTTAAAACATCTTTCTGGGAAGGAAGTGGCCACCCTGTGATTTTTGGAGAAAAAATTAGTGATGAAAATAGGCCTACGTTACTTTTTTACGGACACTACGATGTTCAGCCTCCAGAGCCTTTTGAATTATGGAAAAGCGCTCCATTTCAACCTGAAATTCGAGATGGAAGAATGTATGCGAGAGGAGCTGAGGATAATAAAGGGCAATCATTTTATACCCTTTGTGCGATTGAAGCTTTCTTAGAGCATCATAAAGATCTACCTTTTAACCTCAAAGTAGTTATTGAAGGTGAAGAAGAAATGGGAAGTAAAACGCTTATGGAAGTGTTAGAAACTCATAAAAAAGAGGCGAAAGCTGATTTTCTTTTTGTTGTAGACTCTTCGATGGGATCTTTAGAAAAACCATCACTTACACTCGGTTGTAGAGGAGTTATGACAATGGAGGTTACGTGCAAGAATCTCGATACAGATGTACATTCGGGCCATTATGGAGGAATTGCGTTTAACCCTATAAGAGCTTTAACTGATGCGCTAAGTCAAGTGATTGATAAAAATGGAAAAGTGACGATTCCCGAATTTTATGACGACGTTTTGCCCCTTTCTAAAGAGGAAAAAGAAAAAGTCGATTTCAGTTTTAATCCAGAAGTACACAGAAAAGAGGTGGGGATTAGAGCTTTTCATAAAGAAGATGGGTATAACCCAACAGAGGTAAGTTTTATACGTCCTGTTTTTGAAATTAATGGAATCTCTGGTGGTTATGCAGGAGAGGGTTTTAAGACAGTTCTTCCTAAAGAGGTTACAGCAAAAATTTCTTGTAGATTAGTTCCAAATCAAGATCCTAATAAAATTTACAAGCAGGTTGTAAATTTTTTAAAAGATAAGATACCAAAAGAGATGGATGTTACGTACCATTACCATGGAGGAGGGCCTGCTATTTGGAGTGAAGCCTCTTCGAAATCCGTGAAATTAGTTGAAAAGGCGTATAAAGATGTTTTTGGATCGTGCTCATTTATTTATACAGGTGGCTCAATTCCGATTACAAAAGCATTGGCAGAGGCATCTGAAGCTGAAGTTGTATGCATGGGAACAGGGTTAGATAGAGATAATATTCATGCTCCGAATGAAAATTTCGGCATGGATCAATTCGAAAATGGATTTCTCTTGATTACAAAAACTCTCGAGCTTTTTATAATCGGTTAAATGAACATTTGGAATCAAATTAGAGAAAAATTGTTGCCGCCGCCAGATGCTAAGTGGCTAAGTTGGCTTTTTGCCCCGTTGTCTTTATTGTTTTTTTCAACATTTTTAGCCCTTTGGAATGGGACAAATTTTCATAAGCAAGCCATTTTTTGTGCGCTCTGTTTGCAAATTCTTTTGGTTGTATGTAACAAAAGGGCCCTTTTTCTTTTAGGTCTTTTAACTTATGTGAGTGCAGTCACATATCTATTGTTTTTAGAGCCAAAAGAAAATCTCATATGGAATTGTGGCTGGCTTTTTACTATTTTCCTTTCACTATTTTTATGTTATCAGATTCATTTTGAGGTTTATGAAATTTTCGAAAATAGCGCCTTGAAAGAAAAAGATCTAAAAAGAGATGCCGATTTGTGGAAGAGCCGATTTGAAACACTTCATGAAAAAATTGTTTCCGATAAGCAGGTTGTAGATCTTGAGATAGAGAATTTGCAAAAAGTGATTATCGAAAAAGAGAGGGAAAAAGATTGTTTGCGTCTTTTGATTCAAATTTCTCATAAAGATACGAGAAGACTTGAGGAGATTGAACAAAAACATGAAGAGACTTTAAAGCTTTTAGAAAAGGCAAATGAAAATCTACAAGCGCAGCAAGAAGCTCTTCGCCAAAGACAGACAATCAATGAATCTCTCCAGGCAAAAAAAACGTCGAAGCAGCCGATTTCATTAAAAGATCTGATTACAAAAGGGTGAGGATTTCATGCCCATCTTTTGTGATAAGGATCGTGTGCTCCCATTGAGCACTTGCTCTGCCATCTACAGTTCTTGCGGTCCATTTATCAATCGGGTCAATTTGTGCGCCTCTTTTCCCTGCATTGATCATAGGTTCGATTGTAAAAGTCATTCCTTCAACGAAAGGAATTTTTAAATTGTTTGTGTGATGGGGTATTTGAGGGGCCTCATGAAAATTAATTCCTACTCCATGACCCACAAATTGATTTACAACAGAGCATTTATGAGATGCCGCATAATCTTCAATCACATCTCCTATTTCGTGAATCAGAATGCCGGGTTTTAAGATATGAATTGACCGCATCAGACATTCATAAGCTGTTTCCATAACAAGTTTTTTTTCAGGATCAATTGTTCCAATCGCTACCATTGCACTACAGTCACCGTAATAACCGTTTAAAATTGAGGTAACATCAATATTTAAAAAATCTCCATTTTTTAAAGGCGTATCGTTTGGAATGCCATGACAAATAACTTCATTTAATGATGTGCAACAGGCTTTTGGAAAGGGGGGGTCACCATATCCAAGAGGTGCAGGTATAGCATTGTGTTCTTTATGGAGTTTAACAATTAGATCATTGATTTGATTTGTCGTTACACCTTGCTTTACTAGTTGACATGCTTCATTTAAAATGTAAGCTGCAAGCTTGCATGCGTTTCGTATTCCTTCAATTTGCGCTGGTGTTTTAAGCAAAATGCCGTATTGCTTTTTGTATTGTAAAGCTAGATTTACATTTGTAGTTAAAGGGTTTTCTTGGGGGTGGTGACAATGTTTGTATTTTTTTCCACTTCCACACCAACATGGATCATTTCTTGAAATCATAATATACTCTTTTTAAGGTAAGTCCGTGTGCTGGAGCACAAATGCCTGCATGCTCTCTTTTGTTGCTTCTAAGGGTTTTTTCTATGTCTGAAATTGCCAATTTTCCAGAGCCGATATAAACAAGTGTTCCTACAATATTTCGAACCATTTTATATAAAAAACTGTTTCCGATAAGAGTAAAATGATAAAAACTTTCTCCTTCAATCGAAATTGATTCTATCTCTCTGATAGTTGAGCTTTTTTCGGCCCCGCTATTTTGGAAACCACCGAAATCTTTTTTTCCAATTAAAAGAATAGCCCCCTCCTCCATCCTCTTTTTATCTAGTTTGTGAGGGTAGTGCCAACTTGTGAAACGGTTAAAAGGGAGGGTAATTTCACTAGTTTCTACAGAGTAGATGTACTCTTTTTTTACTGCATCTAAACTGGGGTGAAAACTATCCGGTACAAAAAAGGCATCAAAAATTCGTATATCTTTTGGTAAAATAGAGTTTAAAATAAATTGAAGTCTATCTAATGGAAGATCTTTTTCTAAAACAAAGCTAACAGTTTGACCGATTGCATGAACACCTCTATCTGTTCTTGAAGCCGCAAGGAGGGTAATTTTATATTGAAGCGCTTTTTCTAGGGAAGATGTAAGAACCGATTCAATGCTTGGTCCCTCTTTTGTCTCTTGAAAACCGTAATAATTTAAACCGTCATAAGAGACAATTAGTGCAACGATCTTTCTGCAAGGAGCTCTTTCGGAGTTGATTGGAATATGATAACCCCTTTTAAAAACATATTAATTGCAATCAACATTAAAATAAGTCCCATAAGCCTCTCTAGTGCTTTAAGACCTCTAATGCCAAGGTATTTTTGTAACATTGTAGAGCCTAAAAGAATCGCCATTGAGGCAATCCAAGCAATCCCAATTGCTCCAAAGAGAATTGTTAGGCTTTCTAGTTGGTGAGAGTATATCATAACTGCTGCTAAAACGGAAGGGCCCGCAACTAAAGGCACTGCCAAAGGAAATATAAGAGGCTCACCCTCAATTGCTAAGCTATCTAAAAGGGAGCCATTTTCAGGAAATAATAGTTTTATTGCCATGACAAATAAAACAATGCCTCCGGCTAAAAAAATAGTTTCATGAGATATGTTAAGAGCTTTTAAGAAATCGTTACCAAAGTAGGCAAATAGAAGAATGATAAATAGCGCAATCACTTTTTCACGAAAAATTACTTTAATTCTTTTGTCTCTTTCAAGTTTTTGTAAAATTGCTAGATAAATCGGAACGTTTCCAAGGGGATCCATTAATAAAAAGATTGTGAAAGCCATTGCAAAAATTGAGATATTCATATTTTTTAAATAGATGTTTTTTCAGTATAAGTAAAGAATTTGCTGATTTTTGAAATTTCTTTTTTAGTGAGACGATGGAGAAAAAGAAGGTATTCCTCATTTCTTGAAAAAGCAGCTTTTGTCCAATTTGCCGATCCAAATATAAAGGTGTCATCAACAAATGCGCACTTGTGATGCAGGAGACCAAGTCCTAGATGTGTTTGAACAAAAACATGTTCGCTTTTTAAATAATTTGCAATTTTTTCCGATACCCCACTTGCCATGCCTCTGTCCATATAAACTCTTACATCGACTCCTCTTTTAAAAGCGTCTACTAAAGCTTTTGCAAGCTCTTCATGAGTAAATGTATACATACAGACGTAAATTTGTTTTTTTGCAGTTGTGATCGTTTCCAAAAGTTTTTTTAATGCCTCATTTTTGCTTTGAGGGAGGGGGTAGAACGAGTAGATCTCATTTTCTATTGTTTGATTTGATTCAATTGCTTCATAAAGTTTTGTAGAGCGGATACAGACAACTAGGTTTTTATGAATTTTTAAAGCAAGTGGAGTTATGTTTGTAGAGCCTATTAATATAAGAGATTTATCAATACCAATAAATTTTCTGTGCATGAGCCCCCCTTTTGTATAGGGGATGGTTTCAATGTGATCTTTTTTTGGAAGAAGAGTTTTTTCTTTTGGGTCATACGCAATTTTTATGGGTATATGATTTGATTGCTCTTCTAATAACCGGATAATATCTATATCATTTAGCCCAAAGCTAGACAGATAAATAGATTGTTTTGCCTCTTTTATGCACTTTGCAAGTAAGTATTTTAAATCTTTCTTCTGCTCTTTGAAATAAAAAGAAAAGCAATCCTCTTTGTTTGGGATTTCTAGATGAAGAGAGGTGTAAATAAATAGTGCTAGAAAAAAGATCTTTAAAGAAAGAAGAAGAAAAACGACTGTTTTTCTCACAGTAAAGAAATGTATAAATTTCTTTGTAATTTTTTTAAGATAAAGAGGATGCTTCAAAGAAGCATCCTAGATTTACGCTGTAGCAAGAGCTTTTTTCTTCATTTTTTTAAGAACGCTATCGATACCAACTTTGTCAATGATACGAATGCCGTGAGCTGAAACTTTTAAGCTAACAAAACAATTTTTTTCAGATGACCAAAACTTTTGCACGAATAAGTTAGGTCTATACTGTCTTTTGCTTGAACCAGTAATGTTCAGACCAATTCCTTTATTTTTTTTCGCAATACCACGGTAGCGATAAGATTTTCCTTTACCGAAACGCTTTCCTGTAACAGAACAGACTCTAGACATAATTTCCTCACAAAATTTGCTGGCCAGTATACGATATTTTCTTAAAATAGACAAGAGAGAACCTTCAAAAACTTACGATATGTCTTAATATTCTGTAAATTATAGTTTGAGATTCCTTCTAATAAAATAATCAGTTACTATGAAATTATGAGGGATGGGGATACGCATAGATCAGTGGCTAAGTCAGCCTCGCATTTTTTGACTGGTACTTTTATTAGTAGATTTTCGGGCATGGTGAGGGATTTGTCTATGGCTTATTGCTTTGGAACTTCAGCTGCCGTAGCTGCATTTCTCGTCGCTTTTAGATTAGCTAATCTATTAAGACGACTTTTTGGAGAAGGGGCTTTATTAAATGGATTTATACCATTTTTTGAAAATATTCGAAAAGACGATCCTAAAAAGGGGGCAGAATTTTTTAGAGACCTTTTTTGGTCTCTATCCTGTATTCTTTTACTAATTATTATTTCGCTAGAGCTAACCCTTGTTGGAACTCTCTCTTTTTTTGTTCACGATGAATCGATTAGACAAATTATTTATATGACAATGGTCATGTTGCCCGGAATTTTATTTATCTGCCTTTTTGGTCTATCCATGGCTCTTTTGCAATGTGAAAAAAAATTTTTCTTATCAGGAGTTGCCCCTGTTGCATTTAATATAGTTTGGATTTCAGCTGTTTGGCTCTTTCGAAAACATCACCCTTTTACAGCTATGATGGGGATCTCTTTTGGGATTGTATTTGCATTTTTTTTACAGTGGTGGGTAACAGTGCCTGGGCTTAAAAGATATGTAAGACAATTTTTGACCTTAAAAGAGTGGTTACAGACAAAAGTTTTTTCAGATGAGTTAAAAATGATGATCGCACCTTTGTTTTTAGGTGTGGTAGGAGTTGCAGCTGTCCAAGTAAATAGCGCAATTGATGTGATCATAGCCTGCTTTTCTTCGATGGAGACTCCAGCTTATTTAAGTTATGCACACAGATTGCAGCAACTGCCACTTGCTCTTTTTGGCATAGCAATATCTTCAGCTTTAATGCCTCCTTTAACAAGAGCGATGAAAGAGGGTGATGCAGACCATTTCAAGTCGCTTCTTAGTTTTGGTTTTGCAAGAACATTTAGTCTTCTTTTGCCTGGAACAATTGCGATTTTTGTCCTCGGAGCGCTGTCTGTAAACTTGCTTTATGGAAGAGGGATGTTTTCTAATTTGTCAACTATTCATACAACTAGATGTCTTTGGGGGTATGGATTGGGTCTAGTTCCGTCTGCATTTGTTTTAATTCTAGCGCCAGCTTTTTACGCGAAAAAAGATTTTTGGACACCTACACTTGCCTCTTTGTGGAGTGTTGTTGTTAATGTTGTTTTAAGTGTAATTATGGTCTTTGTGTTTAAAAAGGGTGGAGCTAGTATTGCAATTGCAACAAGTGTTGCCTCATTTTTTAATATGGCATTTTTAATAAGTAGACTTGATATGGAAATTGTAAGACCTCTTTTAAGGCCGTTTTCAAAAATTGTAGTAGCTTCTATTGGAGCTGGCTTTATTACAATTGTATTTGGCTATTTTGCTTTGGGCGAGCCTACATTAAAGATGTGGGGGGGTGATCTTGAGGTCCATTTTTCAAGAGGGCTTTTAAAACAGGTTCATCAATTTGGCTTGCAAACTGCAATCTTTGGAGCAGTTTTCTTAGCTATTTCCTATTTTATTCAGGCAGAACATGTCCTTGATTTATTTTCCTTAAATCGCGATACCGAATAAATTTGGTGTCAGGCACGACATTGTGGCATTTGAAAACTACTTTACCCTTCAAATGCCACAATGTCGTGCCTGACACCAATTTTTGGGTCTTGAATAAAAGGGGAGGTTTGGTGTAAAAAAATTTTTATATGATTATTTTGGAAGAGATAGATTTTTTAGTAATTGGTTCTGGACCTGCTGGTCAAAAAGGTGCAATTCAGGCAAGTAAGAGCGGTAGAAAAGTTCATGTGATTGAGGGGTATGAGACGGGTGGATCGTCTCTTTGGTCTGGTACTATTCCTTCAAAAGCGCTTAGAGAAGCAATTCTTGATCTAACAAATTTTAGTGATAAAAGCTTTTATGCCGAAGAGTATAAACTGCCAAAAGTTTCTGAAATATCTATTTCTGATCTAAACTTTCGCGTAAATTGGGTAAAAAAGCATTTAAAAGAGACAATTTCAAGACAGCTAAAGAAAAATGGCATAGAAGTTGTTCCAGGTGTTGCTAAGTTTGTAGACCCCCGTACAGTTTTTGTCACACAAAATGGAAAAGTTATTAGAAAGTTTTCTGCTAAGACAATACTCTTAGCAACGGGATCAAAACCAAGATGTCCTATAAATGTTCCATTTGATTGCAAGAAGGTGTTTAATTCAACAACGTTATTGGATATGGATATTATTCCAAACTCAATGATTGTTATTGGCGCAGGTGTGATTGGAACTGAATATGCAAGCATGTTTTCTCTTTTAGGCACAAAAGTTACTCTAGTAGACAAGGGAAATCGAATTCTCTCTTTTTTAGATAAAGAAATCGGAGCACACCTACAAGTTGCGTTAGAAGAAAACAGACTCCAATTCATCGGAGGAAAAAATTACAATCGGGTCGAATCGAAAGAAAAGGGTGTAGAGGTCCATTTTACCGATGGCTCAAGTATTACTGCAGAGACAGTTCTTGTAGCAGCAGGAAGAGTTGGAAATGTAGAAGATTTAGAAATTTCTCATGCAGGTCTAAGTTTGAATGAAAAAGGGTATCTTGATGTAAATGAACACTACCAAATAAGAGTCTCTCATATTTATGCAGCAGGTGATATTATAGGCGGACCCTGCCTCTCCTCTACTGGCTATGTACAAGGAAGATTAGCTGGAATGAATGCATGTGGAATTGGTGTAAATGATTTTAAAACTATCTATCCTTATGGGATTTATACTATTCCAGAAATTTCAAGTATAGGGCTTACAGAAGAGGAGGCTCGCCTTAAATCTATTGATTATGAAGTCGGTAGAGCTTATTTTTATGAAATTTCTAGAAGTGTCATCTCAGGAAGTGAACCAGGTCTTTCTAAATTAATTTTTAATCCAAAAAATTTTGAACTTTTAGGAGCTCATATTATAGGACTTGGAGCTACAGAGTCGATCCACCTAGCACAAGTTGCGATTTCATTTAATTTGAAAATCGATTACTTTGTAGAACATGTTTTTAATTTTCCCACCTTTGCAGAGATGTATAGAATAGCTGCACTGAATGGGATTAACAAATGCAAAAAAG
The DNA here is from genome assembly GCA_016866545.1 of Chlamydiota bacterium. Lineage (GTDB taxonomy): Bacteria > Chlamydiota > Chlamydiia > Chlamydiales > 2-12-FULL-49-11 > VGMD01. The sequence goes on from VGMD01000024.1 coordinate 17,126, forward strand.
GCGTTACCTATGGCAATTTATAACATCTTTGACTATAACGAAAAAGAAGTAGAAGAGCGAGGCAATAACGAAGGGTCAGGACCGAAAATTGATCCCTCTGCATTCACTTCTAATCACATTGACAAAGGTTTTTCAAAAGAGAGTGAAAAAAGCAATATTTTTTCAGCCCTTGCTGCAAGATTTTTCTTTTTTCTCTTGCTTATAGCCGATCTTTTTTGGGGCGTATACTCCTTTTTTGCAGTAGTTGCCAAATCAGTTTTGCATATCATGAGTTTTGGGCAAATTAGTTCACTTAAAAAATCTTTAGAGAGATCATTTTTAAGTTTGAAAAGAGCAATTGTTTCAGCAATTGCCCTTCTAATTGCCATTTTTAGCCCAGCCCTAGGAATTATGTTTTCCTGTATGTACTTTCTTATGTACGATAAAACAGGTGTCGATGAAGTTGTTCCTGCTTCACTAAGAGACCAATTTAGGCTGTTATTCCCTTAAAACCTGGTTGGCTACTTATCTCATCTGCCAGAAGACCCAGGGTGATGACAATGAAAAAATGGTAGGATTGCAAAGGGCTTGCCCTTTGCAATCCATTAGATACTTTTCTTCACGAGCACCCATTTGGTATCATTTTTAGATCAATTATCTTGAGAGAGCCTATGGATCTAAAAATCATTTTTATTTATTGCCTTTGTGATGATGTTCTTAAGTTACTTTCCGTTAACGACAACCCACAATGTCGAATGCGCACTGCAGAAATCATGACTGTAGGTGTTGTTGCCGCACTATTTCATGGCGGCAATATTCAAGCATCAAGATAGTTTTTAAAGCTTTGCAAGTTTTTACCAAATATACTTATTCATAGTCGATTACACCGTAGATTAACTGCTATTCCTATAGATGTTTAGGAGAGCATTTTTGCAATTCTTAAAGAAACTTTAGCTGCGCTTTTTCGAGCAACTGAATTTGTCGTGGATAGCTGCCCATTACTTGCATGTCAGCCTTGTCGAAGTTGGCGCTGCAAGCTTTATCGTGGCAAACAATATCTCGGATATTGTGCTGCAAAAAAACTGCAATATTATGGATTGAAAATTCATTTGATTGTATCAGAAAATGGTGTGATTGTAGAATTTTTTATTACACCTGCTTCATGTGCAGATATTTCCGCTCTCAAACAGATGAATATAGATTTACCTGAACATGAGGTTCTATATGGTGACAGGGCTTACAGCAGTGCCTCATTTGAGGCAGAATTGCAAGAACAAGCGAATATAGCTCTTGTTCCACAACGAAAACGCGCTGCAAAAAATCAACACCCAGGATATTTGAAATTTCTTCAAGCATCTAAACGCAAAGTTTTTGAAGCTGTGTTTAGTCAAATTGCACGGATTATGCCAAGATTTTTTGTATAGTCATTAAACTGAAAAATTTCATTTTGGTCAAAAGATCGCTTCAGATTTTGATCAGGCTTTGCCGGCGCACGAAGCCGCGCTTGTGGTTCACAAGTGCAATGAGTGCGGGTCAAAAGATGAAGATGAGCTTGATGCCAAAATGAAATTTTTCAGTTTAATGACTATAGTACGTGCTGCAAAAGGTCTTCATCTACGAATTATGTTGATGTTGCTGGCTTATACAGTAGATCGTTTTATTTCAAATTTTACACCCTAAGTGCTCCGCCAAACAGTCCATCTACTTCGCTTCCTGTCTCGCTAAACTAAAGACATTAGCTTCGACATGAAAGTCGGCCACAACATTAAATGAACGTCCTTGAATGTCATTATACAGGTCAAGTGTTTTGTCAGGTACATATTCATCATCTGACCTATATTTTTTAAAAATGCCAAAAAGTGCCGCTGTTTTTATAAAAATATTTGTTAATCTTGCAAGTAGCCTTTTAGAAAAATTAGGTTGTTCTGAAGGTTTGTGATTAATTAAGTAGAATTTATTCCCTCTTATATAGAGGGTAGTTTGTTCTCGATCATTTTGAAATTGATTATCAAAATCTAAATTTCTAATCGCGATTTAAATGGGTATAATTGGTAATACATTTCCCATAATTACCTCCTTATTTTTATTTCCTAATATTATAATTAAAAAATTAATTTACGTCAATTTTTTATTGTTAATTTTAATTGTTTTGGATTTTGAATATTGCTATAATATTTGTATGATAGGTCATGTACAAGAGTATTATCACCGGTTGCCGCCTGCTGAGAAAGCAATTGCAAGAGGTGTGGGTTATTTAGGTTCTAGTTTAGTATTTGGATATTTCACACTTATCTCCGGAAGGATTTGTGTATCAGAAAATCAGCCGGCTCTCTATGTTTTCGAAGGGTTAGGATTAATCGTAACTGTTGAAACAGCTAAAAAAGCATGGAAGTCTTTTCAAGAGGGGTGTAGAAGAGGTTAAGAGAGGGTATTTTAAAAAAACCTTCTGAAGAGCTCTCTTGCGCTATTTCCAGCTCTAGCTGCAAAAGGTGTTTGAGATACTGCTTGAAGAGCTGTTACCACAAAACATGTTATTGCCGGGCTTTGTGTGTAGGTATAGACTATGCCCCCAGCAACAACACTTGCCGCCATAGTCGTTTTTGAAAGCCCTTTGCCAACGCCTGCTCCAAGAACTGCAACTCCTATTTCAGGTCCAAGAGCAGAAGATGTCATCGTAAAGGTTGCGTAATTTCCGTAAAGTGCCAAAGTTGACGTAGCTGCTTGTCTAGATCTTGTTGTTATTGCTTCTACTCCGCCTAGGTGGTCTCTGATCCTTTTGGTAACCCTGGTTGCTTTGTAAGCTCTTATTGCAGTGGGTGCATGATGAGCTAATGGAATTTTTGATGTTATAAGGGGTGCTGCTATGTCTATAGCTGCTTCGACAGGAGCTAATCTATCTGATTCTTTTAAGCCTGGAATTTGCTCTCTTACAAATAAAGACGCCTCTTTGATTGCTTCGGTTTCTATGAGCTTGTTCATAACGAAGGGGTGAGTTATTGCAAGGGCTGCGATATTTAAAAATGCTCTACTTCCAGGGCCTTGAAAAACAGTTTCATGGAGAAGAGTCAGACCAAGAGCTACAGGAGCTTGAATAGTCATGACAGAAATAAGATCAATTTTTTTTGAAGGGGTAACAATAGAGGTGTTACTTTCCAAATTTTGAATTAGATGAACGCTTGTAAGCGTTTGTACTGCGGGATGAAGTGATTTTCCTATGAGAGCTAAAGCACTCGCTGCTAAAACTTCAAAAAAAAGTGTTTCACATCTTTGAATTTCTCGAAGAGTTTCCCCTCTTGTTAACCTTCTCTCTTCTACGAAACCATCATGAATATCTCTAAGAGCTCTTTTACGACTCTCTATTTCCTTGCCAGTATCTTTTAACTCTTTAGCAATACGTGGAGCCAAAAATTTAACAAGAGCCTCTGTTGCAAGTATTGTAGCTAACCCTGGGTAAAAGCAGGCGGCTAGTGCGCCGGAGATTCTAAAAGAGAGTTCAGTAATTGTTGGAGTTGTTGACAGATTTGCGCAAATTGCAAGAGGGGAGGCTCCCGAATACAAAGCTAATTGACCGACTGCATAAGCTATAGCTTTTGTGGAAAATAACGAAATAGACTGAGGAGAATCGGTTGAAAAGTTTTGTATAAAAGTGTAGGCGTCATCTGCCGTGGTAATTAATTTTGTAAGGTCTATTTCCCCTCTTTGTAGGTCTTGAAATTCAGAGGTAAGGTCATCTATTAAAAGTGTTGCTTCTGTTTTTTTTAGACGGTACATTTTTTCTAAAGAATTTTCAAAAAGAAATAAGATTTTTTCAAAAGGGGTGTCTTCATCAATCTCTTTTATAAGATGCTTTAAAGGAGTCTCATTTAAATAGCTTTTAAGCCACAAAAAAACAATTTTTTTTGCAGAGCTAGCCCCTTTTTGTTTTGCAAGCATGAGTAATATTTTCAAGGCACAGATTTTTTTGCATTCCTGAAAAAGATCGGAGTCAACAACCTGTTTTCTTAAAGCTGGGTGGCTCAAACAGGCTAAAAAATATTCGTTGTTTAGGGGGGTTGTTCTTAAAATAAATTTGAAGAGAATTAATAAAGAGCTGTGGTAGATATAATTATCGATTTCACCTATTGTTAAAGGATCTCCCCCTAAATATGAGGCTGTTTGCTCCATAACAGAAGAGGTATACATATACTTTAATAGACTTTCTGGAGCAAAAGAGGATGTTGCGGCTATTCCAACTGGGGCAAAAGTGAGGGCAAGAGATCTCATCGCCTCAGTATTAAGTAAAGGGGGAGGTGGGTTATTAATAATAATATCTATAATTACCTATTTTTAAAATAATATTATAACATAATTATTTTAAAAAATAAATAATAACCCTGTTTTTTAAGTCAGCGTTAATTATAAACTACTAATTATTAAATATATGTGTTTTTTATAGAAGATCTAGTTTTAGGAGATTTAGAAGAGCATAGGTTTGAAATTGATCCCGTCTTTTTGGAAAAAGAATTGATTTTTCAAGAAGATACAAAATTGAGGCGAGCATTTTTGCATAAATGACAAGGTCTAATGATTCAAATTCAACAGTTGTTAGAGGTCTTGCTAACTCATAGCCTCTGATTAGGCTCTCCTGTAGAGGGGTGTTGTCTTTTGGAATCCCCTTAAGAATATTTGCAAGATCAATAATATAAGGATCATACGTCGGATTAAAATCTAGGACACCTGAAATAGAGTCTTCTTGAAATAAAATGTTTTTAGGCCAGATATCTCCGTGGATAATCCCTTTAGGAAGTTCGTGTGGCCACTTTTCTTCTAGGAAAAATATCTCTTGCTCTAGCTTATGAAATTCATTTGGAATATTTGATTTTATCTCATAAAAGATATCTGAAAATTGCCAAATAAATGGAAGTGATTGGTTAGTTGGTTTATAAAAGTCTGAGCATTTATGAAAATTTCCTAAGAAAAACCCAATTTCTCTGTAGTCGCTCTCATCTAAGTTAATTTTCACTTTTCCTGGTAAATGAGTTGAAAGCAGAGCTGGCCTTGTTTGTATATAGGTTGTGGCTAAAATTTGGGCAAATGGAAAACCCATTCCACAAAAGTGGTTTGTAATTTCTTTTAAGTTAGACAGATCGACATAATCTGCATCGAATAGTGTAAGAACAAAAGTCTCTTTTTCAGTAATTAGAGAGTATGTAGAGGATTCAACCCCTTTGGATATTGGTTTTAAGTACCTTAATAATCCTAAGCCATTTTTTTCTAAAATGTGTTGGATATCTTCTTTTCTTATTTGAGGTGTAGCTTCAGTTTGCATCGACATAACCTATTCATAAAGGAAATCTCTAAAAAATCAAGAAATTTCTTTGCATAAATCCGAAGGGCTTGTTTTGTGGAGCTATGAAGGAGTTGCCCATGAAAAAAATAGTCTATTTCACACTCTTGTCTCTATCTATTTTTGCAGAAAATAGAAACGAGTTTGAAGATGTGTTAACAAGCGAAGTTTCTGAAATTACCGAACCTTCTGAAGAGAATTCTAAACCTCTGTCTCTTAGTATAGTTCAAGGCGATGGGTCGGTGGTTTCTTTATCAGATGGTTCTTTATATCAAATTGATCCCCATCATTGGGATGTGAGCAGCGGGTGGATAGCAAATCCAGCTGAGGTTTCAATCGAGGATACAAAAGATGGATCAACATACCCGCTTATCATCACTAACAAAGCGACAGGTAATTATGTTCGTGCAACGTTAGCGCCTCAACAGGAATTAAGTTCGGAGTAGTATGAAGTGGATCTTGAAATGTTTACTCCCGTGTGTTTTGATTGGAGGAGAGGCTGTTTTAATTCCTGCAAATCCGTTTGTTCCTAAGGCAATTAGCATGGTTAGCTTAGATGGAAAAACTGTGTTAACTAATGACGGTTCGAATTATAAAGTTCATCCAGAAGACCGAAAAATCAGCATGGGATGGACAAAATACACGGGCACAGTTATCATTTCTCTAAATAGAAAAAAAGATGAGTACCCCTTTACAATTACCAATAAAGGAACAGGGGAATTCGTTCGAGCAGAGGCGATGATATTTCATGATAAAATCATTAACCCGTAAGTTTATTTTTGTAGCATGCATGCCATTTGTACTTTTTGCGGACGGAAATGGTGTAGCTGAGGAACCTCAATGGGAATTGGGAGAGCTTGCGTCCGATGGAAGTACAATCACTTTAAGTGATGGGACGTACTACGAGGTTTCCCACCCACATAGGCAAACTGTTCAAAGATGGCAGGCAAATAGTAGTCATCAGGTAGCTGTTGTGAATACAAAAAATGGGAATTTAGATTACCCAATTGACATTCAAAACAAGGTGACTTTGGAAACAGTCCAAGTGAGGCTGCCAGCTATAGTCCCAGAGGCCCCAACCGAAGAGGCCCCCTCAGAAGACGATGAGTCTGATTAACCATTTCTATTAATTTCGTTAAGTCATTTATTATAAATTATATAAATCAATTTTGAAAACCTCTAAATATTAAAACCCTTATTTTAAATTAATAATTATAGTGAATTAAAATTTGTTTTTCATATTCCCGGATTTCTCTATAATGTCTGAATGACTTATTCAATTGATCTTAGAAAGAAAGCTCTAAATTATCTTAAAAAGGGCAACTCATGGCAATTAG
>VGMD01000025.1 GCA_016866545.1 Chlamydiota bacterium
AAGCTGAGCTTCTAAGTCACTTCGAACCGCTGCTAATTCACCTTGAGCTGCCTTAAGTTTTCTTTCTAACTCAGCGTTACCACTGCCTGCTAATGCTACTTGACCCTTGAGAGCTGCAATGTCTGTTTCTAATTGTAGAATTTTCTTATCTTGAATGCTGATGCGAGCACTTTGACGGGCTTCTCGGTCACGGTAAGCTAGATCTGCTTGTTGCTGGAGGGTGATTGCTTGGTCTCTTCTTGCTACTGCTTCACGAATTGCTGCTTCGAGGGCTGCATTACCTTCGGTACTTGAAGCAAGCGCTCCACGCATTCTCCCAATCTCGGTACTTGCGGCTGCAAGCTCTTCAGTTAATTTATCCCTTTCACTTTGGAGAACTGCTATTGTTTCTTTATCACTTGCGGCTTCGGCAGTGAGTCTCTCTAAATCGGATTTAGCCAATCCAAATGCTAGAGTTGCCTTTGTAAGCTCTTCGTTTCTTATTTGAATTGTCTTACCGATTCCTTGCAAGAGGGTGGATACCGGTTTGCCGCTTTCAGTTGTTATTCCAAGAGAGGTTTCAATTGAAGAAACGAGGGGATCTAACGCAGAATATCTTTCGTTAAGTGCTTCATTTGCTCTTTGTAAAGCTAAAATTCGTGCTTTTGCTCCTTCAAGTTCGCTTTGAAGGTCTTGAAGCGTCCTCGTTAACTCCTCGTGCTTCGCGCGAGCCTCAATATCGCCTGCTTCAGCTTTAGCTCTTGCTGTGGCAAGCTCTTCTCCGACACTTGCAAGCTCTGCTTGTACTCTTGTGAGATTTTCTTGTAACGCACTTGTGACGGCCTCGTGCTTTGAAGCTTCTGCTTGAAGTTTTAATTGAACAGCATCGCGTTCAGCTGTTAAGGTGGCAAGTTTTTCTTTGCTTGCCCCAGTTTTTTCTCTTTCTGCTTGAATAGCAAGCTCCAACTCCTGATTTCTTGTTTGAAGAGATGCTATTGTTTGTTGGTCTCCCGCTGCTTTAGCTCTTAGCTGGACTAAGGCATCTTGAGCTTCTGAAAGCTCTCTAGTTCTTTGTGTGATGGCCTCTCTAATTCTATGAAATAAAGAGCTGTCAGCTTCATCCGTATCTCGATGGATGTGAAGAGATGTTCCAATGTGCGTAAGTTCTGTTTCTAGAAAATCGTCTCTTCTTCCAATTTTTACTGCTGCAGCCTTAAGCGCATCATTTTCTGCAGTAAGTCGTGTTTGCATCTCCGCAAATCCGGCCTCTAATGCCCGGTACCTCTCATCAGCCGCTGCACTACCTCTTGCAGCTTCAGCATTTGCAGTCTCAAGCTCTTGCCTCAAACTTGCGAGATCGGCTTGTAAGTCCCTTTCGGCATCAGCGTGGCGTCTGGTTTCTTCAGAAAGACTTGCTCTGACCGCATCGAGCTCCCTCGTTAACCGGGTTATGTCGGCTGTTTGACGTTCAAGAGTAGTGTTTGCTGTCGTAAGAATGTGTTCGTGGGAGGGAGTGCCTGTCATTCCTAATGTAGTTTTGATTCTTTCGCTTAGGGTTGTCAAAGTCGACAAGCGGGCTTCTGCAGCTTTTTTTTCTTGAGTTACTCGTGCGAGCGCTTCTTGGAGAGCGGTGTGGCCCGCGAGCTGTTGTTGAAGCCTGCTGATTTGAGATTCAAGGTCCGTGCGGCCTTCGCTAATTCGTGTAAGGTAATCTTCGTAAGATTGTCCGGCATTTATTGAAATGCCTGTGGCGGCTTCAAGTGCAGAAAATCTCGTTCTTAAATCTTCTTCTAGAGCGGAAACACGTGCAGATAGATCAGTCGCACTTCGATTGGCAGCTTCTAGCTGTGGTCGAAGGCCCGCTGCTTCATCTGCAGCACGTTGAAGTCTTTCTACATCAGCTTGTAAAGCGGCGTTCTCTCTGACTCGCGCGGCTAGTTGATCAGATAATTCAGAGATCCTTGCTGTAGCATCGCTTAATTCCCTTGTTCTCGCATCTAAATCCGATTGAAGACCCGATCGTGCGGCTATGGAAGCATCTAATGCTTCTCTAAGGCCTCTAATTTGCTGATCTTTTTCAGTAGATGTCGCTTGTAAAGCATGTAGCTGAAATCTTGCAGTTTCGAGCTCTCCTTCGGCCACAGGAAGTCTTGCAAGAGCTGTTGCATTAGCCGCTGCTTGACGTGTTAGCTCAGTTACTTGTCCCTCTAACTCTTCAACTCTTGTGGTGGCTAAGCTAAGATTGGAGGACAACTGAGCATTCTCGGCTCGAAGTGAAGAAAGAGCTGCTGTCATTGCTTCGATCTCGCGGGCTTTGCCAGCTAAATTTGTTTCAAGGTCTTTAACTGCTTTAAGTTGTGCAGTTTGAAGTGCTTCGAGTTCTGTAAGCCTTGGCCTGAGCTGAGTAACAAACTCTTGAGTCCGTCGGAGCTCATCCAGCAGAGTAGTGTGCTCTTGTTGTAGACGCCCTAGAGCTGCCACAGAATGTTGGAGGGCATCTGTTAGTCCTTGAATATGAGCCTGATCTCTTGTTTTTTGAGTTTGGGCAGTCAATAATCGCCATTTTAGGATAACTATGGTCTTATTTAATGAGGCAACTTTTTCAGATAACTTATTAAGCTTTTTAGTTGTGGGTGGGGGAGGCAATGGGGATAAGGAGGGAGTTTCTTCTCTGGCTGCTGCTCTTCTATGGCCTCTATTATGAGGTTTTGGAGCGGGAGAGGCAGGTTTACTAAAAATCTCTCTTGCTTTATCCATGATGGTACGCGCTGCTTGATAGAGTTCGGCTGCTTCATCTGGTTTGGTGGATGACGATTTGATCAGTGTTGAAATGTGGGTGTAAGTGTGATCAGACTCATTTTCTAAATAGATGCCGTCATCTGTCACTTTAAAGTTAGGAGGATTTGTACCTGAGCCCCTTTTGCTTATAAATTTTTCAAAAGCTCTGCTTGTAGTGATAGTAGAAAATTGGTCTTTGGTAGCTTCAATTAACTCTAACATTCGGGGATCACCAGAGCTTTTTCTACCGGTGATCTCTTTTGCCCATGCGGGGGCAAGGTGTGCAATTGTGTAGGGGGTGTGATCAGGTGAAACTCGACTGCTCATAGAATACCTCTAGGGTCAATTTACAAATAAAACAATTATATCATAATTAATATTTAACATAAATAAAAAATGGAGGAATAAGAATCTTAGAAATAAGAGGATTGTGTATTTTTTCATAATTAAAAATAAACAAATAATTTGAATTAATTATCTTTTTTAATTATAGAAACAATTATCAGCGCTTTTGTAAGGGTGCTGGGTATAATAAAAAGGATTGTTACCTATGTTAAAGATTTCAGAGTTTATGAGGGATTTTTATTTTAAGTTAAATGATGTAATTCCAGATGATCTTAAAAGAGAACTATCTAAGCACGAAAGAGTTGTGAAGCATGCTCTCTATATGGTTGTATCGGGAAAGGATCTATTTTATTTTGCAGATGCGGCAAAATTTCAAGAGAAGTTCCATGTAAAAATGGACCAGATGGCAAGTGATTACCAAACTTGGAAAAGGGCTGGCTGTAAAGCTTATGCGAAGCCAAAACAGTATGTAACTGGGAGAATAGCAGGCGCGTCTAAAAAAGCGTTTGATTTAGTGTTAAATACTTATATTTTAAGGCTTAGAGAGATGGAGGGAGCAAAGCCCCAAGCTTTTGAGCAGAGGGAAGAGTTGCTTGTTTTGGAGGAGAGTGGAGAAGAGCCGTTAAGTGCGGCTTGAAGCTCTCTATTAAGAGAGCTTCAGAGCAAGAGCTTCCAGAACCTCGGTTGTCTTTTGGATAAATCCAGTAAGGTTTTCGGGGTGGAGTTCTTTTTGTGAGAGTAGGGAGAGGTCGTAGAGCTGTTTTGTGAGCTTGCCGGCAAGCGCTTCGTCTTTTTCTTTTAGTTTAAAGATTGCGCTTACAAGGGGGCTATTGGTATTCATGACAAAGGTTTGTCCGCCGAGAGGTATTTGGGGCATCTCTTTTTGTGTCATGGAGAGATAGTCTCGAAGTCTACGCGTCCCTTCTTCAATCACAATGAATGCTGGAAGCGATTTATTTGCAAGGCTTTTTGTCTCGACAGTGACATTTGGAAGGCCTAAAAGAGAGGTGAAGTCGCCCTCATGCTTTTCGCCCGATTCATCAATAAGTGCTTCGTCTACGTTGCTATCGACCCTGTGGAATTTTATCGAAAGTTTTTGTTCGAGGAAATTAAATAGGGCTGTATCGATTGGTCCTTTTGTGGTAATTACAGGGATGTTTTTCTCTTTGTAGAGAGTTAAAAACGAGCCATCTTTGCTATCTTCTGGTGTGTAGTAGACTTTTTCTCTGCCAGAGGCTAGGTACTCTTCGATAGTGAGAAAGTTTTGGTCTAGAGTTTTCCAGAGGAGGAAGTTTTTTGATCTATCATAAAACTTTTCATCTTGGAGCATGCCAAATTTTACAATTGTTTCAACATCTGGCCAATAGGAGATGAATTTTTCTTTTTCTTCTGCGTAGAGGTCGCTTAGTCGATCTGCAATTTTTTTAGAGATGTGCGAGGCGAGTTTTTTGACGTGGGCATCTTTTTGGAGGTAGCTTCGAGAGACGTTTAGTGGGATATCAATGCTATCGATAGCTCCTCGTAAAACGTTTAAGTAGCTTGGAAATAAGTCTTTGCAGTTGTCTGTTACAAAGACACGGTTGCAAAAGAGTTTAATGTTAGAAGATTGGAAGTCAAAGCGTGGGGTAATTTTTGGGAAGTAGAGGATAGCTTTTAGGTGGAAAGGGTGGTCGATTTGGAGGTGGACCCAGAAGATGGGGTCTGGTTCTAAAGGGTAGAGGGTTTTGTAAAAATCTAGGTATTCAGCCTCCTCGCAATCGGATGGTTTTTTAAGCCAGAGGGGAGGTTTGCTATTGATTTCATCTCCATTGAGGTAAATTGGGTATTGAAGAAAGCCGCAGTAAGTTGTTAGAATTTCGCGGATTTTTTCTTGATCGAGGTAGTCTTCATCCTCTACGTGGAGGATGATGTCTGTGCCCCTTGTTGTTTTTGTTCCAACTTCTAGGTCGTAAGTTGATGAGCCATCAGATGTCCAGTGGGCGGGGGATTGGTCTTCAAGGTACGATTTTGTCTCAATTTCGATAGAGGAGCTAACCATGAAAGCGGAGTAGAAGCCGAGGCCAAAGTGGCCGATGAATTGGTCTTTATTATGGGCGTATTTTTGCACAAACTCTTCAGCGCCAGAGAATGCAATTTGGCAGATGTAGGTTTCTACCTCTTCTAGAGTCATGCCGATGCCGTTATCTGAAACAGTGATCGTTTTTGCTTCTTTGTCTACTTTGACATCAATTCGAAAGGGGGGCTCTCCTTTTTCTAATAAAACTAGTTTTTGGATTGCATCGGTAGCGTTAGAGACAAGTTCTCTAATAAAGATGTCTTTATCTGAATAGAGCCACTGTTTAATAATTGGCAAAATATTTTCACTGTGTATTTTAAGTTCTGCCTTCATCATCCCCTCACAATTTTTAGCACTACCATACCAAGAGCGCTCGATTTTATCAACCCCCAAAACCTCCGAATTGTGGGGTCAGGCCTCACATTAGGAATTGAATTGTTGTGGGGTCAGGCCTCACATTAGGAATTGAATTGTGGGGTCAGGCCTCACATTAGGAATTGTGGGGTTATGGAATTGTGGGGTTATGGAATTGTGGGGTCAGGCCTCACATTAGGAATTGAATTGTTGTGGGGTCAGGCCTCACATTAGGAATTGAATTGTGGGGTCAGGCCTCACATTAGGAATTGTGGGGTTATGGAATTGTGGGGTTATGGAATTGTGGGGTTATGGAATTGTGGGGTCAGGCCTCACATTTCGGTTGGCAATTTTGACTCTAGCCTTACACATTTCGGTTGAAATTCAAAAATTAGTTATCTAAATTGTTTTCTTCAAAAATTGGTTTGTTTTTACAAAGAGGGGGAGTGAAGTGGCAAGACGAGTAAGGCATTCTTTAAAGGGTGCAATTTATCATGTGATGATGAGGGGGAATAACAGGCAGGCTATATTTTTTTCGGAGGAGGAGAGGAAAAAATTTAGTTTGTTAATCCAGGAGGGCATCGAGCGGTTTGGGTATCGGGTGGTAGCGTTTTGTTTTATGACGAATCATGTGCATCTTGCGATTGAAGTTGGTGATGTTTCCTTATCAAAAATCTGTCAAAATATATCGTTTCGGTACACAAAGTACTATAATTTAAAGCATGATACTATTGGGCATTTGTTCCAGGGAAGGTTTAAGTCTATATTAGTGGTTGGTACCAAGTATTTGCAAAAATTGATTCGTTACATTCATCTCAATCCTGTGCGTGCAAATTTGGTTAGTGATCCATCTCAATATATGTGGAGTAGTCATCAAGCCTATTTAGGTAGTGATACATTTGATTGGGTTGCAAAAGATCGGGGACTTCAGCTTTTTGGAGAAGGTGAGTTAGCGGTTAGGGAGTATTCGGCTTTTATATCGGAGGGAATTGGGGTTACTGAAGAGATAGATTTCAAGAATGGAATTGCAAAAGGGGTTGTTAGCGACTCTTTAGAAACTGATAGAAAAACGGATGCGGCAGTTGAGCCTAAGCTAATAAGTTGCAATTTAGAAATGTTTATGCAAGCAGTTGCAAATTGGTATCAGATTGATGGTGATTTGACGGTGTTTTTAGGAAAAGATAGAAAGGCTTCGCATCTTCGGGAAATTACTGCGTATTTAGCAAAAACCACTAATAAAATTACAGTTAAAGAACTCGCATTACTTTGGAATCGGGCTGATAATTCAATTAGTCAAGCAGTCGCTCGATTTGAATCTAAATTGCTTAAATCAGATAGATTAAAAAAAGAGAGCGGGGAGCTTAAAGATAAAATTTTATCGAGTTTAAATTTCTAAAGAGAGGGTTTGGTCTCAATTGAGGTGTCTAATGTGAGGCCTGACCCCAAATGAGGTTAGCGGGGTGTGATGAGAGCGAGTAGGTAGAGCTTTTCTAAGGTGATTTCAACTTGGGTTTGGGTTCTAAAAAATGTGCGCCCACAAGGTTTGTAAGTAATTATGTAATTGGTGGATATTGAGATAGGTCTTTTGATGGTAACTCTACTTGAGGAGCCGTATGGGTTTGAAAAAGGGGGTGACTTGCCTGATAAGAAATCACAAATTTTAGCAAGGTTTTCTGCTATAAAAACTCTTTTATCTCTGTCTGGTATTTTTGTTGTAGCAATAGCTTCGCTCATTGCTTGAAATTCTGCCCAAACATCTTCATTAATAATAACTTCTTGCGCAAATTGAGGTGATGTAGAGGGAATTTCTTTTGATAAAGCCTCTCTTATTTTTTTAAAAGAATCACGGTTTTCTTTGGCGACTTGTTTAAGCTCTTCTTGTGTTAATGCTACTTTATATTTTCCTCTACGAGAAATTGGTATTAAAACAAAAATATCAGAATTTGTTTGTCTATTTAAAAAGTTTGCCAAATTTTCTGCCTCAACTAAATCGAGAGCAGGTGAAGAGATAGTATACTCGGCTTCAAACTTCCATGAGGGGGGAAAAACATCATTTGGAATCACTATGCTACTTGAAGTTGCTTCTACGACCGATTCTGTTTGTGCCCGCGCGAAAATAGCTTTCATTTTTTCGCAGCATGTAGGATCTTCGGTTAGAACGTCTCTGATTCTTGATTTTAAATTGGTTAATTTTGTTCCAACAACATAGGATTCGGAGGTTGCATCCGGCGTATAAATTACTTCAAAAAGAGAATTTTTAAGTGTTTCATTCAAAGAGTTTTGCAAGAACATAGCCTTGTCATAGGACATAGGTTCAGAAAATAAAATATCGTAATCATTAACTAACCAAGAAGATGGGAATGGGTTGCTTGTGGGGTCCATGGTTTTAATTTATCAATCAACATTTATTAGGCAATTAGTTTAATTGATTCCTAATGTGAGGCCTGACCCCACAAATTGAGATGTCTAATGTGAGGCCTGACCCCAAGTTGAAATTGGGGGTGCAATTTATAAGGGGGGGTGATATGAGTTAGGTATGAAAATTATGGCGGCCCAGCTAAACCCGATCATTGGTGATTTGATTGGGAATACGGATAAAGTGTTGAAGGCAATTGAAGTTGCTAGAAATCAAGGGATTGACATAGTTTCATTTCCTGAGATGACGCTATGTGGTTATGCGCCAGAAGATCTTGTATTGCATAGAAGTTTTATTGATGAGATGGAGAAGTGTCTTGATATCATTGTGCGAGAATCGGCTGGAATTACTGCATTAGTTGGTCTTGTTCGTAAAAATGCTGTGCATGAGGAGAAAAGCTTATTAAATAGTGCAGCTGTCATTTCTGATGGAAAACTCTTAGGTTTTCACGATAAGTGGCTTTTGCCAACTTATGATGTCTTTGATGAGAGACGGTATTTTTCTAGAGGAAAGCAGATTAACGTCTGGACAATTAAAGGGGTAAGAATCGGTGTTCTTATCTGTGAGGATATGTGGCAAAATGCAGGGGAGGAAATTTCTGGCACCTCCTACCCATGGGATCCTGTTAAAGAACTTGTTGTTTATAAGCCGGATATACTTTTCAATTTAACAGCGTCGCCTTTTCAATCGAGAAAAGCCGATATCCGTGTTCAGGTTTGTCAGGCTGCTACAAAGAGACTTAAGTGTCCTGTTGTCTACACTTGTCAAGTCGGAGCAAATGGCTCTGTAATTTTTGATGGGTATAGTCTTTTTGTTGATAGAGAGGGGAATTTAAAGCAGGTTGCAAAAGGGTTTCAAGAAGACTATATGGTGATTGATCTCAATGCAAGAGGGAATGTTTTAGCATTTGAGCACGATCCTATGTATGACATGATGAATGCTTTAAAACTTGGCGTGCACGATTATTTTGAAAAATCGGGACAAAAAAAAGCAGTTATTGGGTTATCTGGTGGCATTGACTCTGCTTTAGTAGCTGTAATAGCTAAACAGGCTTTAGGTGGAGAAAATATTACGGCCATTTTTATGCCAACTAGATACTCTACTAGTGAGAGTTATGAGGATGCTAAAAAACTTGCAGAAAATTTGCAGATTCCATTTAAGAATATCTCAATAGATCCACTTTTTCAAAACTTTTTAGATCTTCTACACCCTTATTTTAAAGATGAAGTGGTCGATGTCACCGAGGAAAATATACAAGCTAGAATTAGAGGGATGATCTTAATGGCTTTTGCCAATAAATTTAATTCTCTAGTTCTTTGTACTGGAAATAAAAGTGAGCTTGCATTGGGCTACTGCACTCTATATGGAGATATGTGTGGAGCTTTAAGTGTCATTGGCGATCTATTAAAGACAGAGTGCTATCAACTAGCTCGCTGGATCAATCGTGAAAAAGAGGTCATTCCTATTCGGATTCTAGAAAAAGCCCCCTCTGCAGAATTAAAACATGGGCAAAAAGATTCAGATACTCTTCCTCCTTATGAATTAATTGATAAAGTCATTCGAGGGTATGTTGAAGAGTACCATACGATTGAAGAGATTGCAAAAATTTATGGGATTGATGAAGAGGTTGTCAGGGGCGTTGTCAGACGAATTTATAAAGCAGAACACAAGAGAAGACAAGCAGCTCCAAGTCTTAGAATTTCAAAGAAGTCATTTACTGCAGGACGTAGAAAGCCTCTACATTTTTCAGGAACTCTATCTGAAAAAGTTTATTGATTTTATCTAATTCTTTATATAGTCTTAACCCTCAATTTTTATCGGGGGTTATATGTTAACATTACAGAAGTTGTCATTTGATAGCAGCGGTCTGTTTGAACAAGCGTCACTACAGCCTGCAAATCAAGCAACTCATTGGTTAAGAGAGGGGAGTGATCCAAGAGACATCTTAGATAAAGCGACAAAAAGTGTAGATGATCCGGCAAGTTTCATGTTAGTTCCAACTGGGAATAGCCATGCTTCAAGAGGATCAGAATATCGATTGGGTGCTATGCCTTATAGGCCTTATGCAGAAGTTTCTAAAACAACTCTTATCCCTATTATTACAGCAAAAGATGAGAGGGGGAGAAAAAGAGTGTATATGCTTTTAGATCATAAGCCTTCAACAGACAGTAAAGGTGATGGAACAATTAAATTCGTAGAATCGAGTTGTACATTTTCTAAAGGAGCAGGTAGCGCTATTACTCATCAAACGCATTCTCTTCAAGCGCTTTCTCTTCTTTTAGAAAAACAGATGAGAGTAACTCTTTCACCTTCTAGTGTCGATCATACGGTTATTGAACAAGAAGATATGAGAGCTTCCGTACAAATAGAGAGTGCAGTTTGTAAAGCTCATTTTAAAAAAATGGTTGAGTATAGAGTTGAGGGAGATCTTAGATGCAATAGAAATGTTGTCTATACAGCTTTTATTTCGCCTCAAGGTGGGGCTGCTTTAACAGCGAGCATGTTGAAGAGAGGCTTTAAAGTCATTGATTGCACCGATGAAATAAATGGATCATCCAGCTCAGAAAAAGCAGATTGTTTGGCTAAGAGTTTTTTATCAAGGATGCCAACTAATTTTCTTCATTTTAAAGAAGAGGCTCTTGTTATGAAGAGAGTTTTTTCTGAATCTTATAAAGAAATTGGACAAAGTAGACTTGTAAAACCTGTTGCAATTGCTTGTTTTTTAGCAATCGGGCTTGCATCTTTATTTTGGTACGTAAAAAGAAGTGCTTAAATTAGATCGTCTGGGAAAAAGAGAACTTCTCTGAGGTTCTCTTTTTTAAGAGCTAACATTAAAAGCCTGTCAAATCCCATAGCAATTCCGTAAGTCATTTGGGGAAGTCCAACTTCAAGAGCTTCTAAAAAAAATGTATCAATTGGAAGTTCGGGTTTCTGTTGGAAAGCTCTTTTTCTGTTTGCTTCAAAAAATCTGTTTTTTTGCTCTGCTGGATCTGTTAATTCACAAAAACCATTCCCAAGTTCGATTCCTTGAAAGTAGTATTCGTACCTTTTTGCAACTTCTTTGCCATTCACAATAAGTGTTGTTGCTAAAGCAGCGTCTTCTTTAGGAAAATTTGTAATGAGTGTGATTTTTTCTTGTCCTAAATTAGGCTCTACTGAGGTTGCCCAAATGTAGTGTCTTTTTTCCTCCTCACTCCAAGAGGATGTGTTCACATTACAAGGCTTAGCATACTTATAATACGCCTCTTCGTAGGTCAGCGTTTCTAAAGGAAGTGGGCCTAAAAACAGCGAGATAAAAGCATGAACTTCGTTTAGAAAATAGGTCTCTTCCGTATTTGTTTTGTACCATTCGCACATCGTAAATTCAGGATTGTGCCTAGAGCCGCTCTCCTCTTTTCGGAATGTATGACCTAAAAAATAGATGTCTCCAGAGCCGTGAGCTAAAAGTCTTTTCATTGCGTATTCAGGAGAGGTGTGCAAAAACCTACCGTCTTTTGTCTCAAAAGGGTCGATATAGGCATCAATTGGGGCAAACCTAGATAAAATAGGGGGATCGACTTCTGTAGATCCCCTCTCATCAAAAAAGTTTCTCACTTTTTTAAAAAATTTTGCTCTAAACCCTACTAACGTATTCGCTTGTACGAGTGTCAACTTTGATTTTTTCTCCCTCTGAGATAAAAATAGGTACTTGAATTTCAGCGCCAGTCTCTGTTTTAGCAGGCTTAAGAACTCTTCCTGATGTATCGCCTCTAGCTCCAGGAGCAGTCTCTGTAATAGTCATCTCCATAAATGTAGGCGGAGTGAAGTCTACAGCCTCTCCTTTGTAAAAAACAATGCCGTAGAGAAGCTCTTCCATGAGCCACACTTCTTGCTCGCCAATCAAAGTCATAGGAATCATAATTTGTTCAAATGAGGCGTCATCCATAAACGTTGCCCCATCCGAATCTTTGAAAAGAAGGCGCATTTTCATCTCTTCGACATCTGCTAAAGAGACTTTTTCGTTCGATTTAAAAGTTTTTTCCATAAGAGAACCCGTCTTCAAATTTTTTAATCGGGTCCGAGTAAATGCTTGACCTTTTCCTGGTTTTACAAGATCTACAGAGACAACATTATATGGATTGTTGTCGATTTCGACTTTCATTCCTTTACGGATTTGTCCTGATTCGATTTCTGACATAATAGGATCCTTCTTGTTTAGAAAATATTATTAAGCAAGAGTGTCATTTTGTACAAGATTTTAAAATGTGTAGACGAGGCCTAATCCAAAAGTGAGGCCGCCAACCTGCGCTTTATGACCCTCTGAATTTTTAACAGATGACGAGTATCTAAGATATGCGTAGGAGAGCTCTCCAAAAAGGTCTATGAATAGATCTTTTTTTAATTTTGTCATAAACCCTGTATTAAAAAAACCACCGAACCCATTTGCATGGATATTAGATGAGACAAAGCTACTCTGGTTATGCGCTTTTGTTAAATAGTATCTTGGTCCAATTGTAAAATAGTAGGAGAGTGGATAACTTTTTAAGAGTTTAAAGACCGGTTGTAGGCCTAAACTAAAAGGGATTGCCCAAAATGAGGTTTTTTGACCTGCATGCTCTGAGTGACCAGATTTTTCTAGGTATTCAGCGCTTGCATATATGCGGCAGTAGTCGTTCATTGGGTAGGCCCCAGACACTTGTATATCAAACCCGCCTTGATTGTAAACTTTTCTCATAGAATGAGATGCAAAAAAGAAATAGCCTGCTTTTACTTCAAAATAGGGGGGGCTAATTTTTTCACATGTGTCGGTTTGGGTAGTAGCGTCTGTCAGATAAGTTGTTGCAGAGAGAGGGCAAAAAGATGAGAGAAAAAAAACTAGATTTCTTAACACCAAAGTAAAGACTCTATTAGATTTCTTTTCAAAGAAAGCAAGTTTTGAAAAGAGTCTATTTTTGAATGAGTCAACCATAAAATTAGATATCTCAAATTTTATTTAGTTTGACAAGAGATAATTTAGGGTGTTTTTACAACTAAAGTCAGAGGGGTGCTTCTGCTGCCGGTTGGGGAGGTGGCGATGAGGGTGTAGAGGTCAGATTCGTGGAGGGGTCTATTGTGGTCTTGATAGGAGGATGAGTTGATTGGAAGATTTGCAATGAGTGAGTCATTTCGATAGAGAAGGTAGCTTGTAAATCCCTCTTTTGAGGGGGGAGACCAGGTCAGTTGATTAAAAAATTCGCTTGCGAGAGAGAAATTATTTTTCAAGCTCTCCCCTTTAAAGTTTGTAGGCGGCTCTAGTTTAGGAAAGCTTGTTGTCGCAATTGGCAAAGGTTCTGATCCGACCTCAATATAAGAAATGTTACTTGTTTCGATTTCAATGACAGCTACTTGATTAATACCATAACAGCTTACAAACAGTCTTTTCCCATCAGGACTGATCGATATTTCTTGTGGAAAAGAGTTTAAAGGGAGTGTAAAAAATTGTGGCATGAGTTCATTTGTGTTTGTGTCAATAATCTCAACATAATTTGAAGATGACTTAGTTACGTATGCGAACTTGCCGTCTGGAGAGAGTACAATCCCAGCAGGATCAATTCCTTGAGTAAGTGTAATGGTATCAGTAGGTTGATTTAAGGCAGTGTCAATGACAGATACTGTGTTGCTAAAATCATTTGTAACATAGAGAAAATTCCCATCTGGCGTTAGCGCAGAAAGATAAGAGCGCTGATTTGGGGATAGGTTAATTGTTGTTTCGACAGTGTGAGTGGTTGTGTTTATGACGCTAACAATACTTGTTCCTAAATTTATGACATAGACGTAGTCTCCATTTTTTGACATGGTAACTCCGAGAGGATTGGTATTTGGGCTTAAATCTATCGTATGTACTACAGTAAAGTGGGTTGTTTCAATTACGTGAACGCTATTTAGATTATAGTTTGCTACATAGAGATGAAGGCCATCTGGTGTAGATGCTGAACCGGTGGGGAGTGAATTTGTAGGCAACACAGCTGTGTCAATAATCTTGTTTGTTTCTGTTGAGATAACAGAAATGGTGCTCGTGTAATAATTGGATACATAAGCATATAGCCCATCTGGACTAAATGAGATGTATTGTGGAGATAAAGTTTGAATGGTGTTGATAACAGTGTTTGTGTCGTCAAGAACGTTGACTGTATCGCTTGTATAATTTCCTACATAGGTGTAATAGGCCGATCCGTCTAAAAAAAATGGGGCTAAAACAAGAAGGGGTAGTAAATTAAAATATAGCTTTTTCATAAAAGTTAGACTCACTCTGTTTCAACGACAATTGTTAAAGCTTCACTTTGGTTTCCAAACGAATTTTTGGCAATCAGGGTATATGTATCATTTTGATGAGGGGGTCTATTATGGTCTTCATATGAAGAGGTATCGCTTGGTAGAGTTGCAATCAATAAGCCGTTTCGATAGATGAGATAGGATGTAAAACGTGAAGGGGAGTTCTGCCAAGAGAGTTTATTGTAAAACTCGCTTGCGACACAAAAATTATTTTTCAGGCTTACTCCGTTAAAGTTTGTCGGGGCCGATGGGGTTAGCATTGGTGTTGTAGCAACACCAATCGGGTATGAGCCAACTGTAACAAAGGTAGAAAAGGTATTAGTTTCTATATCAATAATTGCCGTTTGGCCCGTTGTAAAGGAGGCAACATAGAGAGTTTTGCCATCAGGAGAAATTGCTAACTGCTGGGGGACCCCGTCAAAAACAATCTTATTGCTGACTTGGTTTGTTTCAGTGTCAATCACTTCAATCAAATTGCTACTTGATTGTGCAACATAAGCTTTCTTCCCGTTTGGTGTTATAGCGATTCCGTAAGGGGCTGATCCATCAGTGAGTGAAATAGTAGTGACAACTTTATTAGAAGCTGTCTCAATGACGGTTACATTGTTGCTATATAAATTAGTTACATATAGATACTTTCCATTAGGTGTTAAAGCTGCTAAAATGGGGTTAGTCCCCACAGCAATATTTACTCCCTGAGTTTGCGTTACAGTATCTATTAGAGTGACAACATTATTATTTCGATCTGTTACATAGGCATAATTTCCATTAACTGAAAAGAGAACATCAAACGTGCTGCCGCCTGGAGTTAAATTAATTGTATTTACTATTGAATAGGTTTTTGTGTCTATGACGCTAACTGTAGACAAGCCCTGGTTTGCTACATAAAGATATGCGCCATCAGGTGAAGATCCAGATTCTCCAGGACCGTTTGGGTTTGGAAGTAAATCAATTGTATGAATAACTCTATTTGTTTTAACCGAAATAACAGAAATCGTATTATTTTGTGTGTTTGAAACGTAGACATATGTTCCATCTGGGCTAATTGAAAGACTTTGAGGCCACACTCCAACGTCTATTGTTGCAGTAACTGAGTTCGTCTGATCGATTACACTCACCGAATTGCTACTGAAGTTTGTAACATAGGTATAGAATTCTGAGGCTCTAATAAAATTAAAAAGAGTGAAAAAAAAGAGACAGAGAAACGGTTTCATGGGATAAACATCTCAAATTTTTTTTATATCTACAAGAAAAAAATATGGAGATATTTAAAAAATTCATCTTTCAAACCTATTTCTTAATGGGGTCATCTTATGTTTTGAGCTCTGTTAAAAGAGTTCGTATTTCGCTTAGATGGTTTAAATGAGGTTGGCTAGGAAGAGATTCAACATATTGACCAAGTCTTGTGACAGCTGCTTCTAATGCTTCAAATCGTGTTGCTGATGTAGCAAGTCTTTCAGCGTCTTTTGCAAGTAAGACTTGTATCCTTTGAAGAGCTTGGGTGTCGCTTGTTAATTGCCCTTGGATTCTACCGTATGCTATAGAAATTTCAGTAAGTTTATGGCTAGTTTCATCTAATTCTTTTCTAGCTGTGCTTAAAAGGTGAGAGGTTTGGCGAAGGTGTTCATTTCCTGCTTTAAATTCTTCAAATTGTCTTTTAGTTTCTTGAAGTTCATGAGCCCTTTGTTCTAGCTGAGCTTTGAAGTTCAAAAGGGCAGCGCGTAACTCTTCGTTTTGTGTTGTAAAGGTGAGGTTTTCTTTTTGAAAACCGTCTAGTGAAGTTTGCAATTCGTTATTTAGGTAAGAGAGTCTTTTTGTTTCATTTTGTAGAAGTTGTAGCTGTTGTTCCATTTCTTGAAGTTCTGCATACCGACTTACATAATGGGCCCCAAAAGATAAAATTCCAGCAACAGCTAAAGAGATGGTAGCAAAAAAGAGTGCGCCTTGAAAAATTGCTGCTACAGTTGTAATAATTGTGATCACGATTCCCGTTAACATGATTGCATCTCGCCAGTAGATGGAAAACCTCTCAGCAAATGAGGTATTATCCGACGAGCCAATCAATGTAGGAAGAAAATCGAGGCAGGGCATGCTGCAAAAATTAACACATAGATGAATTCCAACGCTTTTCAAAATGAATCTCCTTGCTAGCAAGAAAAAAGAGTCTAGCAGAAAGATTTTTAAGATTTCAATAAGAGTTGTTATTTTTTTGTTTTTTTACTTCCCTTAAATGTTGTTTCTACAATAATTGCTTGATTTAAAAGAAGTTGGGCGTGAGAAAGAATTGTTTCTGATTGGTAGACTAAGTGAAGAGCAAAGAGTTCTTCCATCGCTTTTTTTTCAATTTCATCAAAAGGGTCTAGAGAAATTAAAACAAGTTCGGAGACAATTTCTTTAATAGTCTCTTTTTCATCGATCAAAGAAGTCGCTTTTCCTTGTAAATTGAGAATGTTTCTTTGCAGATAAATTTGTAAGTTTTGTGAAAGCTCTACAATTTGACTTCTTCTAATATTAGGTGTTTCATCTTCGGTAAAATGGAAGGGGTCTATTTCTGTTAAAATCGATTTGATTGAGGAATTGATTTTGTTTCCTCTTTTCTCTAGGTCATCTGGTAGAAGGAGAAATTCATCAATATCCGAGTGCAATTTTTTTAGATAGCCATTCATTTTTTCTCCAAAAGGGGGAGACATCATCGACTTTAGCTCCGGGAGTAATTTCAATAACAAGTCGAGCTTTGCATGTAAATCTTTTGATCTCCCTCGTTCACAAATTGCTAAGATAGAGCTAATTGTTACTTTAATGGAGTGGATTGTTTTATATCTATGGTCTATTAAATATTTCATAATTATTTTCTATTATTTTTTTATTTATATAAATAATGCCACGGATTAATTAATTATAAAACTAAAAAGGTCATCTTTTAGATGACCTTTTATTAGGTTGGACGTAAGAGAGTCATCTTACTTTGAGCAACCCCCAGAAAGAGAGATAATTGTATCTCTGATTCCATGATTTAGAGCTTGTTGAAGAAGGTCTTTGATTAAAGGGGATGGGCTCTTTTGTTTTTTGTATTTCGAGAGTTCAAATTCTCCAAAAATTGCAGTTGATGAATCTGTTGAAATGAGTTTGCATCTAAGGAAATCTTCATCTACCCAATAGCTACAAAGAACTTCTTTTATTGCCAAGGCAGTCTCTTCGATTTTATCTCCTAGCTGAGTTGTAACAAATCTTTGCAAATCTGTTTCAGAGCTTTTAACAACTTCATTAATTGCGTTAAAAATATATCCTTCTACCACCTCTTTTTTTGAGGTAGGTATAGATATTGAAAAAGTGTATGTGGTTGGTGTTGTTGAAAAAATTCTCATAGATAAACTCCTTTTTGAAAAAAAATTGTAAACTCTATTTAGTATTAAGTAAATATAAAGATTACGGAAGAATTTTTCTTACAAATGCCTCGAGAGCTTCGCCATCTTTTGGATCTGGAAGAAGGAATGATTTTGGTGGATTTGAGACGTGCTCTGTTGAAATCGTAGATTTTAGGAATTTTAGCAGGGTGTAGTTTTTTTGGTTTGCAAAGATACGGATACGGGTCATGTGGTAGAGCCAGATGACGCATTGAGGAGGTTTGCCAAAGCGGTCTTTTAGCTCGCTAAAAATGTTTTCTACTTCTTCATTTGTTGTCGATTCTCCGAGTCTATGGTAAATTTCTAATCGTAGCGATGAGTCAGGAATGTAGAATGAAGAGAGTTTAGCATCATAGGAAAATTCAAGTCTTGTTTCAATAAATGAGGTAGGCGCTTCTTTTTTGAGTGCTTCGATGGTTCTTTTTAAAAGTTTGCAATAAAGGTGGAATCCGATACTCGATACATGTCCTGATTGCTGCACTCCTAAAATATCGCCAGCACCTCGGAGTTCAAGATCTCGCATCGCAAGCTTCATTCCTCCCCCGAATCCAGAAGTTTCAATTAACGCGTTGAGTCTTTTTTGAGAAATTTCAGGAAGCTGTCTACTCTTTGGGATCATGAAGTAGGCGTAGGCGGTTTTGTTCCATCTACCTACCCTCCCTCTAAGTTGGTAGAGGTCAGAGATGCCAAAAGTGTCTGATCGATCGATAAAGATCGTATTCGCATTTGGGATGTCAAGGCCGTTTTCGATAATTGTTGTTGCCACTAATACATTCAATTTACCGTGTTTAAATGCGTGGAAGACATCGTCGATTTCATCACTTTCTAATTGGCCGTGGACAACGCCAACTTTTGCTGTCGGGACAAGTTTTTCTAACTCTTCTGCAACTTTGTAAATCGATTCGACTCTGTTGTGAATAAAATAGACTTGGCCATCTCTTGAAAGCTCTCGAAGAATGCCATTTTTTATGAGATTTTCTTCCCTTTCGACAAGAAGGCTTTTGATCGGGAGGCGGTCTTGTGGGGGAGAGTTAATGACAGAGAGTTTTCTAGCTCCCACCAAAGAGAGATAAAGAGTTCTTGGGATCGGTGTTGCGCTCATACTTAAAGAGTCAACACCTACTTGAAACGCTTTTAATTTCTCCTTTGCACGGACGCCAAATCGTTGTTCTTCATCAATGATGACAAGGCCTAAATCTTTGAATTTAACATCTTTGCCAATCATTCGATGGGTCCCAACTAAAATGTCTACTCTCCCTTCAGAAACTTTTTGTAGAGTCTCTTTGTTCTCTTTTGCAGTTTGGAATCTAGAGACTAAGGCAATTGTTACCGGAAAAAGTGCCATTCGCTCTTTAAATGTTTCAAAGTGCTGCAGTGCTAAGACTGTTGTCGGAACAAGAATTGCTACTTGTTTTTTCCCGTCAGCAACCATTTTGAAAGCAGATCGCATGGCAACTTCTGTTTTACCGTATCCGACATCTCCGCAAAGAAGTCTCTCCATCGATTCAGCCGTCATGAGATCTTGCGTAATTTCTGAAACAGCTCTTAGCTGATCATCTGTTGCATGGTAGGCAAACGCATTTGCGAACTCTTCAATTTCTTCACTATCAGGGGGGCATGCAAATCCTCCTTTGACAGCTCTTTCTGCCTGCATTTGGAGCAGGTCTTTTGCATAGCCAAGAATTGCTTGCTGCGCTCGTACTTTAGTTTTTGCCCAATTATTTGTTCCGAGTTTATGAAGCTCTGGTTTTTCTTCATGAGAGCCTATGTATCTTGAGATAAGGTGTGATTGAGAAGCGGGTACATAAAGCTTACTCTGCCCTGCATATTCAATGATAAAAAATTCGTCTTCAAGTCCTAGGTGGTTTTTTTGTTTTTCCATGCCGAGGTATTTCCCAATTCCGTTATGGAAATGAACGACATAATCACCTGGTTCAATGTTATGAAAATCGGAGACAGGGGTGTGGTAAGTTGCGCGCCAAGCAGTTCTTCTTGCTTTTGGTCTTTGAGAAAATTCGGTAAATGGGATTAGACAGAGTTTATCCATGCCAAATCCACTTGATAGATAGCCTTGGATAAATTTTGCCTGTTTGGGAAGAGGAGATAGACTATTTTTGATGATGCTCTCTTCTTTTTCGCTTTCGGACAAAAAGATGTATTCTCCCTCTGGTTCTAGATGAGAGATGTCAATTGGGTAAAATGGGTGGATTTGTTTTTTACAGGAAAGAGGTTTGCCAAGCATTTCAGGTGTGATGGGTTCATCGGAAAAGTAGACTCTTTTGTCCTCTTTTTCTAAAAAAGAGAGAAAATCTGTAAAGAATTTTGATTTGAAGCCGGCAAGCTCTTTTAGTTGGACGTAGTGATTTTCAAGAGAGAGGAGGTCTTCAAAGATAACGATAGCATCTTTCATATAGTCTAAAAGAGTTTCCAGTGAGGGCTCTTTTAGTAAAATAGAGTATTCATCTGCGTGTGAGAAGGTAATTTCTGAAACATTCGATACAGATCTTTGACTCATCGGATCAAATGTTTTTATCCCTTCAATCGTATTTCCAAAAAATTCGATTCTGTACGGAGTTTCGTCAGAGATTGGAAATACATCAATGATGCCGCCTCGAACTGCGAATTTCCCTTTATCATCCACAAGTTTTGTCTGCTTGTAGCCAAGTGTGGAGAGGATATAAATAAGATCTTCAAATAAAACTTCTTGAGAGATTTTCAGAGACCAAAAAAGTGAGGAGAGGGTTTTTCTTGATACAACTTTTTGCAAAAAGGATTGCAAAGAGGTTAATAAGATATAAGGAGATGGTGCAGATGAGAGTTTGTTTAAAACTTCTAGTCTTCTTCCCATTACGTCTAAGCTTGGTGGGACCTCTTCTCCAGGAAGAGCCTCCCAAGAGGGAAGTTCTAAGACCCCCTCCTTATGGAAAAAACTCAAGTCTTGAAAGAGGGCGTTTTCATGAGATTCCCCACAAATTACGATGATATTTCTATTAGTTTTTTTTTGAATCTTGTGAATTAAAAGGGCCTTCACACTCTCACTTACCCCTTCAAACAGTAGAGAGTGAGCAGTAATTTCTTTGGAAATGGTATCAAAATAAGCACTTTCTAGCATAAAACCAATACTTGGGGTCGATCAAGGGGAAATTATCATAGTAAAAAAAGGGTTTTTTTTCTGTTTATTTATTAAAATTAGGGGTAAAATTATTAGAATAAATTACTTATAGGAAACTCATCATGATTGCATCAGCAGCTGTCAGTCGCTTAAATTCAACATACAATTTTCCTAAAGAGAGGAGAGTAGACAAGGCGATTAATTTTACAGCCTCTTTGTTATTTCAGATCGGTGCTTATTTAACAGATCCTATTTGTAAGGCGCACGAGTTTTATGCAATTGCGTCTGTAACTGAAAAAACTGTATTTAAAATAGTTTTTATCATAACAGCTGTTGCTCTTTTAGCTCTATCTTTGGTTACAACGATACCTGGCGCACTGTTTCGATTTTTAGCCAATAGAATTGAAAGAAATCCGTTTATTTGTTGGCAAGGGAAGGAGGCAAAAAGGATTGGGGAAGATAAAAAATTTACTATTAGTAGTTGGAATATTTGTTGCATGGTGGCAGGTTTTTCAATCGGCGAAAATTTAATGCCGTGGGCTTATAGAATAGATAAAATTATTGGTGATATTGTTGGAAAAGGGGCTGATGTAAATTGTTTGTACGAAACATTTGATGCAACTGCAGCTTTTTATATAAAAGAGAGGCTAAGAAAGCATGGGTATAACCACTTTTATTTTAATATTGGCTCTAGGGCTTTTGGGGTGAGCTCAGGGATCATGATTGCGAGTAAATATAAAGTAGAAGATCCTGAATTTACAATCTTTCCCAAAAAGAGTCTTTTAGGGGCTACAAAATTTTCATCTAAAGGGGTGTTTGGGTTTACACTTACAAGTAGAAACAGGCCATTTGCAAGAATCCATGCGACACACTTGCAACATTCAGAGGTTGCACAAGCTCCAACTATCGACGAAAAGAGAGCTAGAGAAGTTCAGATGAATCTAATTTCTCAAAAAGTTCAAGCTTACCTAAAAAAATACCCAAATATTTGCTCTGTTGTCACTGGAGATCTTAATTTAGATGATCGTGAATTTAGAGAGCTTCATCTTGAAGATATGTACGATAAGGGAGACATTGTAGGCCCTGAAACGTTTGGAGGAAACGTAAGTCAGCAAACAGGACCTTTGAATCTTGATCATACGATGGCTCTTAGAGGCTCTTTGCAATCAATTAATTCTGTTGTCGATGATACAAATGATTACAATCCAATCGATCTTCAAGGGGAAGGGCATGCTCCCTCAGATCATAAATTGCTTTTCACAGAAATAGTTCTTAATATGAAGGAGCCGACCTTTCTTTGAAATAAATCGAATTTTGCTCGGGGACATAGTATGCTCTCACCTCTCAAGATCGTCCTGGCTCTGTTTCCTAATTCAAAAAGGTCTGCAAGTAGCGTGATTTTCGAATAAAATCACGCCTCCTCTTCATAATGAATATCTTAATTTATTCATTTTGTTTAATATTAAAGACTTAATATAAACTTCAGAATTAATAGTAGCATCCGCTCTGGAACCTAAATTTTCACCAAAAGTTCGCTTCGATCTAGAAAAAGCTCCCTCGACATGAGATCTTTGGTTATATCCAGTAAGTTTAGCCCATATACTTCTGGCTTCATTGTCCCCGCCTAAGAGGTGAATTAAATTTACATGCTCACGTCTTGATTTTGCCCCCGTAAAAGGGCTAGCGCCCTTACGAGGTGGTGTTAGT
>VGMD01000026.1 GCA_016866545.1 Chlamydiota bacterium
AATTATTTGGAGATAAAGGTTATATTTCCGCTAGACAAGCGGAAAGTCTTTTCTTACGACAAGTTCATCTTATTGGGGGACTTCGAGCAAAAATGAAACAAAAATTACTCCCCATAATGAATAAAATCTTGCTACGCAAACGGTCTTAAATCGAAACCGTTAATGATCAATTGAAGAACATTTCTGAGATAGAACATACCAGACATCGATCTTCCACCATTTTTTCATTGAAACAAAGATGTTTTGAACCAATTTTTGAGTTTACTTGGGGTTTAGTCATTAAAGTGAATTTTTTAGGTAATGCGAGTGAGTTACTTAGTCCAATTGTAGTCTATGGGATTTAAAGTAATGTCGTTTGGAGATGGGATTTTGAATTTTGGGAGAGTCGATTGTAGATACTCTCTTATTTCTTCTTTTTGTAAAACTGTTTGAATAGTTGCTACGGGACGCGCTCCAAATTCATCGTCGAGGCGGGACGAGACTTTTGCTCTTTCTATTTTCGGATGAGAGAGAAGGGCGAGCTGAATTTCTTCGGGGTGGATGTTTTCGCCACCTGAGATAAACATAGAATCTTTTCTTCCTAAGATCTCAAGGCCATTTGGACCGATTTTGCCAAGATCTTTTGTAGGAAACCAGCCGTCTATAAATGGCGAGGGGAGATCGATGTAGCCTTTGAAAAGAGTTTTTCCTCTCACATAGATTTCACCTTTGACAATTTTGAGATTTCGTTCCGGAAGAGGTAATCCAAAAGCAATCCCTTTTTTAGGACAGAATTTCTCAGTTGCAATTTGAGAAGACATCTCTGTCATTCCATAAGTGATGTAGATAGGAAAACCTTTTTTGTATGCCTCATTGCAAAGAGCATACGGAATTGGAGCGCCACCTACAAGGATTGCTTTGAGCTTTGGGTATTTTTTAGGGTTTTCTAAAAATCTTTTTAGCTGTGTTGGGACAAATGAGATGTGAGTGACTTTGGAATCATCTTGAGATTCGGGAAAAACTAGTTTTGCTCCAGAAAAGTGACACCTTGTTAAAATCGATAGGCCACTAATATGATATAAAGGAACAGAGAGAAGGTAGTAATCGAGTGGTGTTAATCTAAGATCTGGGTGAGAAAAACTAAACGATGCAAAAAGGTTATCGTAGGTGAGATGAGCTCTTTTTGGTTTTCCTAAAGAACCTGATGTCGAAATTACTACACCAGAGGAGGGAAGGTCGATTTCAGGTAGAGAGAGTTGTTTTGGTGAGATAGGAAATAAGGGAAGATTTTCTTTTAGTCGATGGAGAATAAAAGAGGCTGACTCTTTTGTTGGGTAAGCAAAAAAAATTGGATTCATACGATTTTTTCAAGCTTTTCCCACGGAATTGGTGGCGATTGATAAAGCTCTTTTCTGATGAGCTCTTCTTTTGGATCAAAATGAAAAAGGGGCTCTTTATAAATAGAGGCTGTGTCAATTCCTATTCGTTCATTTGGAGTAAGAAAAGATGCGATTTTAGCAATCCCCATAAGCCCTACCGGAGTTTCGTAAGAGCTTGAAAAAACAACTTTAATAAAGGAGGAGCTTTTGATAATTTTTTCACACTGGGTAAAACCTCCGTGCAGAGTCGGTTTTACAACAAGGTGAGTAAGGCCTTTCAAAGATACGATTCTTTCTAGGGGGTGGTGGGATAAATGCTCATCAATTGCGTAAGGAAAACCTGTCTCATTTTGAAATATTTCAATATCTCTAAACTTTGAGACAGGCTCTTCAATGTAGTGAAAATCCTCTTTTTGAAAATGGTTGCAAAATGCAATTGTTTTCTCTAGATCCCAGCTTCTATTTAAATCAACTCTCAGAGGGCCGCTCTCATTTTTGCAAAGAGACACAGCCTCTTCAACGCTTAAGTCTTTTAACTTTAGTTTATTTGAGTATATTTTAAAGGTTAGGTCTTCTGTTAGGGGAAAAAGAAGAGAGGAGAGGGCCATTTCCATTCCGAACATAACAGAGGGGGGGAATAAAACTTTGGTAAAATCTCCTTTTAAAAAGCGAAGTCGAAGATTTTTTGTAAAAGCTAAAGCCTCTTGTAAACTTTCTGCACTTCTATTTTCTAACGGTGCAATTTCTCCAACGCCCTCTTTTCCTAAATCATTAGTTAGCCTGACAAGAAGTCCTTTTTTAGAACCAAAAATAGTCGGAAGTTCGTAGGAATAGATTTCAAATTTTGTAAGTTTCATCTTAAGAGTCCTAAACAGAATAAAATGGTATATAGAGTTAAAAGAAGCGACGTTTTTGGCAGAAGTGGGAGATAATCTTGAAAGGTTTTTGCCTGCCACACATCTCTAATTAAAAGAAGTGCATAAAGAGAGGGGAAAAAAGTAAGTAAAATCAAGCTATTAAAATGAAACACGTTTTTCATAAAAAACGGGATAAAAAAAGCAAGAATTACAAAAAATGTATACTCCCATTTTCCAAACTTGTCGCCGAAGCGGACGATTAAAGTTTTTTTGTTCGCTTTTTCATCCTCTATGCGATCGCGTAAATTATTTGCCGTAAGGATTGCAGTGGATAGAGCGCCCGGGGCTATTCCTCCAATAAAAGCTTCAATCAGAAATTTTCCCGTTTGAAGATAAGCTGTCATTAGCGTAGCTACACAGCCAAAAAAGAAAAAAACAACAACATCACCAAGTCCTATATAAGCTAAAGCAAAAGGGCCTGCTGTGTAGCCGATACCGAGAAGAACTGCTAAGACAAGTAAGTAACTAATTAAAGGACCTCCCTTAGAAATAAGAAAGATGCAAGAAGAAGCGGCTATAAGAAACGAGATAAAAATAGCTCGCTTCATTGCATCCTCTCTGACAAGACCTTTTTGCATAATTCTTCTAGGACCGATTCGAGTCTCTCTGTCCGACCCTTTTTTCGAGTCAAAATAGTCGTTTGCAAGATTTGTTCCGATTTGGAGAAATATAGCAGTCAGAAGAGAGTTTAGAAGAATAAGAAAAGAAAACGATTTAAAACTTAGGCTAATTGCAGAGCCAATAAGAACAGGTGATATGCTTGCAATTAGTGTTTTTGGGCGAGAGGCCTCAAGCCATAAAGAGAGTTTCATCAATTACCCTCTTTTTGGAAATTTTGAAAAATTAGGGGCTCTTTTTTCTAAAAAGGCATTTCGCCCCTCTTTTGCCTCATCGGTCATATAATAAAGCATCGTTGCATGTCCAGAGAGTTCTTGTAGGCCAGCTTGCCCATCGCAGTCAGCATGAAAAGCTGCTTTTAAACATCTAAGAGCTAAAGGGGAGTGTTTAAGAATTTGATTGCACCAATTAATTGTTGTCTCTTCCAAGTTTTCCAAAGGGGCAATGGTATTGATGAGGCCCATCTCTAAAGCTTCATAAGCGTTATATTGTTTGCAAAGAAACCAGATCTCTTTTGCTTTTTTTTGCCCTACAATTCTTGCAAGGTAGCTTGCTCCAAAACCTCCATCAAAAGATCCAACTTTAGGTCCTACTTGTCCGAAAATTGCATTATCTGCAGCTATTGTTAAATCGCAAACAAGATGAAGTACATGACCACCACCAATTGCATACCCCGCAACCATTGCAATCACAGGTTTAGGAAGAGACCTTATCTCTCTTTGCAAATCTAGCACATTTAATAGATCTTGACCCTCTTCTGATTTATACCCTGCGTGGCCTCGAATTTTTTGGTCTCCACCAGAACAAAAAGCTTTTGTGCCAGCTCCTGTTAAAATAATAACACCAATAGATTCATCTTTTCTTGCATTTTGAAAACAGGTGCGCATCTCTTCTACAGTTTTTGGTCGAAAAGCATTTCTTACCTCGGGTCTGTTAATTGTAATTTTTGCAATCCCTTGATGTTTATGAAAAATAACATCTTCAAACTCTCCGATTTGATTCCAAACTATTTCTGATTCTTTTGTCAGCATGGATGCTCCTTTCTATGTGATTAATACAATCTCTAACATTTTGCAAGTGAATAGCATGAGAGCTTTCTTTTATGAGATGAACAGATGCTTTATTTGCAAAAAGCTCATCAACTGTCTTTTTATAAGCTTTGTCATGCTCTCCATATAGAAAAGTTGCAAAAGAGCTGAGTTTTGATAAAGAATTCCAAAAATTTTGTTGTTTAGCAAGACTAAATTTTTTAATGGCCTCGATTAGTAAATCAGGGGATTGCCTATATCTATAAGAGGGAACAGGAGCATTTTCAAAAAGTGGTTTTTGGTACCATGTTTTTACAAAAGATACTACCCCTTCGCTACGAATTTTATCAATTAAAAGCTCCTCTTCATAGAGGCGAATTCGCTTCTCTTCTGCTGTCTTTAAACCCAAATGAGCAGATAGAATAACCGCCTTATCAAAATGTTTGGGGTAGGAAGATAGCAACTCTAAAGCAATTCTTCCTCCCATGGAATAACCAATAATGTGGGATTTTTTTGGAATTAGATCTATTAGGTTGAATAGTTCATACATCTTTGATCTGCCGTGACCTGGCAAATCAATTGCTATGC
The DNA here is from genome assembly GCA_016866545.1 of Chlamydiota bacterium. Classification (GTDB taxonomy): domain Bacteria; phylum Chlamydiota; class Chlamydiia; order Chlamydiales; family 2-12-FULL-49-11; genus VGMD01. Next base: position 4,510 of record VGMD01000026.1, read on the forward strand.
AGTTATAATCTTTACTAAAATGTTTAAAGTAGTCACTCCAGTCAGTGTGACAACCTAAAAAGCCGTGTAAAAAAACAAGAGAGGGTTTATGAAGAGGCCCTTTTTGTGCAAAGAAAATAGGACCTATTCTTTTAATGAGGTCGTATATAACTGCTTTTCCTTTTTACCTTTTGACATTCGTTTTCTTACATGCTCTTCAATTTGCTGATGAAAAAGGTAATTTTCATGAGCATTTGTTTCTACTTCAATGATTTGAAGTGTTGGATTTTCGATTGCAATACTGAGTGAGGTTTGGTAGTCAGATAAAGAAGAAGCTTTTGTGTAGGTAATATTAAATGCTTTTGCAAATCCCTCCATTTTTAATGAGTGTTTTGCCGAGAGAAAGACATCCATAAATTTCTGGTTTTCAGATATCGGAAGGAAATTAAATATCCCTCCACCAGAATTATTTAAGACGATAAAAATAATAGGAAGTTCTAGCTGTTTTGCTAAAGCTAAACTATTTATATCATGCAAGCAGGCAAGATCTCCAATAAAACAAATAACTGGTTTTCCGCTACCCTCTGCAACTCCAATAGAGGAGGCAATCACTCCGTCTATACCAGAGGCGCCTCTATTAGACAGCATAAGAGCGGAGGGCTCTTTTGGAAAAAAGAAATTGTCGGCGTACCTGATGGGTAGGCTTGCTGAAAAGAAGAATGAAAAGAGTTCCGAATTCGACCTCGTGAGAGAAAAAACAACTTGAGGCTCTGAAAGCTCTAGGGAATTTTCAAAAAAATCAGATAAGATCTCTTCAATTTGCAGAGAGTATTCTTTCCAAAGACTTAGCCAGATGGTTGGAGTTCTTTTCCTTATAAAGAATTGCGCATTTTGACAAAATAAGACAGGGTCGCATTCGATCCGATCTGTGATTTGGTGATTAGGGTCGTGCCTTCCTGGAAAATTTGCCACATGATAAAACTTTTTTGGAGAAAATGAATCAAGCCATTTTAAAAGAGTTTTAGAAACGATTGTGCTTCCTAAGTATAACACAACATCGGGAATCATTTTTTCGCTCGAATATGTTGTTTGAATTAGATGGTTATAAAAGGGAATCAATGAGGAATCTCTTCCTAAAGATCTAACTCCTGATAAAGCATCTGCAAAAATAGGCCATTGTAATTTCATTGCAAGTGAGTAAATGGCATCTAGGTTTTTGGTAGGGGGCAAGCTTCCTACAACAATTACTCCCTTTTCATATTTAGATAGGTGCTCTGAAATCGATATAAGGTCTTCTTCATGGAGTGTCTTTTCAGACATATAATAGGTTGTCTTCGGAAGAGGATTTTTTTCTTCAGAGATATGAGCTCTTCCTGATTTTGAAAAAAGTGGTTCTCGAATCATGGTGTTAATTAAAACAGGTCCTCCAGGGCTGTTTTTCGCCTGAAAACAGGCTTGATCAATTGCCCCTTTTAAAAATTCATTAGGAAGATGGGGGTCTGAGCATGGCAAGTCGATTTCCCACTTGAGATAATTTCCAAACATTTTTACTTGATCAATTGTCTGATTACAGCCCACATCTCGTAATTCTGCCGGTCTATCAGCTACTAAAATAATTAGTGGGAGATAACTCATTGCAGCTTCTACAATTGCTGGATAAAAATTAGCAAGAGCAGTTCCTGAAGTACAAATTAGACAGACTGGATTTTGGGTAGATTTTGCAATCCCAAGAGCTGCAAAACTTAAACCCCTTTCATCAAAATGAACAATTGTTTTAGCTAATGGGTTTTCAGAGGCAGCAAGAGTTAAAGGAGTAGATCTAGATCCTGGGGCTATTAGAAAGTGACGAACAGATGATTTTACAAGTTCTGAAATGATGAGTTTTGCATTTGATTCATTCAAAGCATCTATCGTTAACATATATGGAATAATCCTTGTTTATGATCAAGTTCTTGCCATTCATGGAGAGGATTAGATTCAAAGATAATACCAGCTCCTGAAAAAATATGTAGTTTTGTCTCTTGTATGAGCCCTGATCGAATCCGAGCAAATACCTTGCTTTCTCTTTTTGAAAAAAGGCCTAAACTTCCTGCATATAAGCCTCTATCAAAAGGTTCAAAAGAGTTAATAAATGCAAGCGCTTCATTTTTAGAGCGCCCATCAATTGCAGGGGTAGGATGAAGAGTGCGAATTAATTCAGCATCAGAAATAGTTTTTTTTAATGTGGCCTTAATCGTCGAATGAAGGTGCAACACATTTCCTGCTTTTTTAATTAAAAAATTTTGGTTAATGCTAAATGGCTTGCAAATTTTTTGCAATTGATCTGTTAATGTTTCTTTTATAAAAAGAAATTCTCTCCGGTTTTTCCAAGGGATTAAAAAAAGCCTCTCGTCAATAGTAGTCGCTCTTTCAGCAAGAGCATTTGTTTTAATTTATACGCTTTTTTCTAAAAAAAAATTCTGAAATTTCCAAACATCATTACCTAATAATTGCGAAATGAAATGTAATCGACTACAATGACTATAGAATAGAGATAGCTCTATGGAAATTTAGATCTTTGAATTGTAGCTTTTTAAATTCTAGAACTGTTTTATGAAACATATAGAAAGTAGTTCCTGTTTTGCAACAAGTCGCTTACCAGTTGTAACCGCCTTAGATGAAAGAGATAAAGCAATAGCGATCATAAGAAAAGATCCGATGAATTTTGTATGTCTATCAAATCGTCTCAAGAGTGATGAAAAAGTTGTATTAGCTGCAGTAAAAATGTTTGGATTTTTACTTCATTATGTACCACATCATTTTCGGCGAGATAAAAAGATTGTTTTGATTGCGGTAAAAAGCTATCCGACAGCTCTATCAAAGGCATCTTCAAAACTTAAAGATGATGAAGAGGTTGTTTTTGCTGCTATAAAGAGAGACTCGATTGCTTTTGTTTATGCATCTGATAGGCTCTGTTTCCTAATTCAAAAAAATCTGCAAGCAGCGTGATTTTCGAAGAAAATCACCTTTGCTATTCATAATTAGCTGATTTATTTTGAAATTTTAGATTTATTCATTTATTTAATATCAATGATTTAACGTGAACTTCTAAGTCGATATTTTTATCAGACCTGCTAGAAAGATCTTCCCCCAGAACTCGCTTCCACCTTGAGAATGTTCCTTCTACATGCGCTCTTTCATTGTATCCGGTAAGTTTAGCCCAAATAGAACGAGCAATATCATCGCCGCCCAAAGCCCGAATCAAATTTACATGATTTTGCCTTGATTTCGATCCTGTAAAGGGGCTTGCACCTTTACGAGGAGGGGTTAACAGATCTTTTTGATAACAAGCTGAGAGATCATAAAGATCGTGAGTATCAGCAATTCCATCGATAAGCAATTTACCTCTTCGGAGATTTCCTTTGTTTAGAACATCTTCAATATGAGCAAGATCATGAGTGTGTTCATTCGTTGCCTTTGCAAAGATGATTTCTTTGGTCGCTAAATTGATTCCAAGATGAATTTTTTTCCATCGGCGTCTTCCACCATATTTTTCTTTTTTCCACTGACCTGCTGAATAGATACGAACTCCGGTTGTATCAAAAACAATATCGGTAATGCCACGTTTGGAAAGGAGATGAGAGGGAATCTGCAATTTCTTCATCCTTTTATTGATACAACTGTAATGAGGAACTTGAATAGAAAGATGTAGGATTGCAATAAGGGATTTTGTAAATCCCGCAAGTTGTCTAAATGGAAGATGATAAACGAATTTCAAAATCAGAAGGGTTAAAATTGCATCGTCAGAAAATTTAAAAGGACGTCCGGCTTTTTCAATACGTCATTTTCTTTTCGCCTTCGGCTGCACGAAAATACCGGGAAGGGGCACCGCGCGCTTGAGCAGCGCGGGTAGCCCCCCTGGCCGATCTTGAGACAATGCGTGAGCATGCCCGAGAGGTCGGAATTAAATATTACATACGAAGTAATGTTCCTTTTGAATATTCTACGACCACCTTCCAATGTGGTCGTAGCCTATGGCCGATTATGGCAACGGAAAATCGCATTTTGTTTGTCCGTAGGATCTTTAAGAGGTGAGAGTATACTCTGTATCCGAACCCAAATAAAATGCGATTTGCCTAAGCTAAAATCGGCCTCGGGGGGCGCAGGGGTTCTCCAGAGCGCATTTTTTACAAAACTTAATTCTCTTTAGATTTTAGTCTGAATTAGGAAACAGAGCCATTCATAATAATGATTAATAATTTTTTATTATATATAATATCAATAGAGTATTAAATACTCTAAATATTTTTTTCCTCTCTGTTAAATTTTCTATAATTAAACATTTAAGGAGGTAAAAACATATGGATTTTATTAGGTGCCGAGGAGATTCGTGCTCTTCAGAGGAATTTGCAATGGAACTGCTTACTGAAGAGGAGTTGTATTTAAAATTAAGTCAAAAAGATCAAGAAATTCAAGAAATTTGCGATAAAATTTTGATGAAAACGGAGAAGAAATTTGCAAAAGACCTCGACTATTTAAAAATTATGCTTGATCCTACCTTTGGTAAGGATGAAACCTTTCGTGTTAAAGAAAAAGTCGAATGGATAAGATCAAATTCTTTAGTGGCTTTAAATGATATGGACGAATCTTACATGCATCTGCTCGCAAGTATTGCAAATAAAATTTTTAATCGTATTTGTAATATAATTGCACATCGCAAAGAAGTTGCTGAGAAAGAAAGAAGAGACGAATGGGCTTATCACATGAGCCAGCGTCATTAAGGGCTTTTTAGAGGAAAGTGATGATCATATCGCAATTTGTGAAGACGTGATTCAATCTCAAGGAGACCCACCTGCTGATATAGTGAATCTAAATCTGCACTTTTATGGGAAGCTAGTCTATTACTATCTTACAAACAAGAATACACTAGAAAGATTTATCAATCAGTGTGTCCTACTGATCTATAGTCATTAAACTGAAAAATTTCACTTTAATGACTATAGTATGGTATTTTCTTGTTGTTTTAGCTAAAGATGTTAAGTTTCCATTAGAATTGCTGATGAACGACATTTCTATCAGCAAAAAATGTACTCATTATTTTCTTACAAGTGCTCATGATAGCTAAACTGAATCTTTTTGGAACGCTCATATACATAAGAAAAAAATATTATTACAAAAAAAGCATTGCTGTGATAGCTTAATTGGTTTTCAAATTGAAGCTATGATTTCTAGATGAAGCCATAATTATTTATCTTTAAATATTAGCGTGTTGTACTAAGGAGAATTTAAAAAATGACTGCCATATTTTCACCTATAGATTTAATTGCAAACTATTTTCAAAGCTACCTTCCAGAACCTTTATATGTCGATAAGGCTACTGCAATAGAAAAGGTAACAGAAGATGGAAGGAGCCTTAGGTTTGTAATCAAACAACTTCGAGATGATGAGGATGTGGTTATTGCAGCTGTAAGCCGGGAACCATCAGCATTTGAGTTTGCATCTCCTCGTGTTTTAATGGATAAGAGGGTTGTTTTGGCTATCATAAGAAAACGTCCGTTTTATTATCTGGAAGTTAAAAATAGATTTGGTTCTGATCGAGATATTATTTTAGCTGCTGTAAGTCAAATAGGATGGTTGTTGAAAGATACACCTGAAGAGTACAGGTCCGATTTCGAAATTGCTTTAGCTGCGGTAAAAGAATCTGCAGAGGCTTTTAACTCTGTTGATGACTCTCTCAAACATGACTTGAGAGGAGCTTTTCATAGAAAAGATTTTACAGAAGAAGATCACACTGGATTTGTCGTTCAGTCTGTTAGAGCAAATTCACATGTGATAAGATATCTTCCTGAAAAAACTAGACGCTTGAGAGCTATTTCAATTTATACAGAAAACCCTGAGCTTTTTAAAAGAAATAAATCTTATGAAAGGTATAGCTTTTTGGTAGGGGTTTTTCAAAGTATGCAATAAATTATTGCGATTTTTAAATGTGAGGCTTTATGAACTCTGTTAATAGCTTAAATTCTTTTAGAGGTGGCTGATCTAGATCGAGGTGCTATAGTTTTTTAAATTATATAGGCCTTGCTTGTGATCGAGTTCTTGCCATTCATGGAGAGGATTAGATTCAGGGATAATACCAGCTCCTGAAAAAATATGTAGTTTTGTCTCTTCTATAAGCGCTGATCGAATCCCAACAAATACCTTGCTTTCTCTTTTTGAAAGAAGGCCTAAACTTCCTGCATATAAGCCTCTATCAAAAGGTTCGAAAGAGTTGATAAATGCAAGTGCCTCTTTTTTAGGGCGCCCTCCAATAGCAGGTGTTGGATGAAGAGTGCGAATTAATTCGGCGTCTGAAATACTTTTTTTTAATGTGGCCTTAATCGTTGAATGAAGATGTGAGACATTTCCTGCTTTTTTAATTGAAATATTTTGATTGTTGCTAAATGGGTTGCAAATTTTTTGCAATTGATCTGTTAATGTCTCTTTTACAAAAAGAAACTCTTTTAGATCTTTTTCTGATGTTAAGAGGAGGTTTTCGTCAATACTACTCTTTGTTCCAGCAAGAGCTTCTGTTTCTATTTCTAACCCTTTCCTAAAGAAAAGTTTTTCTGGAGTTGCTGAAATAAATGCCAAATTATCACTTAGAATAATTGCAAAAACAAAAGCGTCAGGAGATCTTTTTTTCAGAAAATGAAACAGTTGGATCGGGGAAATTTTTTTTTCAAACGTAAACGTTGTTCTTCTTGCAAGAACAACTTTTTCTATCTTTGATTGTTTAAATCGATTAATTGTTTTTTCAAAGTCATTAAAAGAGGGTGTTTCAGTGATAGAAAGTAGTTTTGGATAAGTAAAATGACCTTGATTTATAGGGATTGGAAAAACGCTTATTGGTTGAAAAAACAGTGATTCAGGAATGTTTTTCCAGAAATCAGTTTTTCTTTTTAAAGGGAAATCGGAAATCCAAAAACTAGGCTTATTAGGATCAATAACTTTTCTTGTTCCAAATCCAATAGAATCGTTATACAAAACAATTGGATAAGAAATTAATTCTTTTTTCCCACATAAAGAGAGACAATCCCAAAAGAGAGGGGAATTTGTTTGCATGAAGAAAATCCTGCTGATTTCATCATTTGAAGAAAAGCCTCTCCAGATGGGAAAGACTCAATTGTTTTATTTAAATAGGAGTAAGCCTCTCTGTTTTTTGAAATCAGATATCCGATTTTGGGAAGAATGTGTCTTAAATAAAAAAGATAAAGAGATCTAATGATTTTGGATTTTGGAAGAGAGAATTCGAGAATAAAACATAGGCCTTTTGATTTTAGAATCCTGTGCATTTCACTAAGACACTTAAGTGGCTCTGTAGTGTTTCTGATGCCAAAAGAAATTGAGGTAAGATCGCAAAATTCGTTAGCCACAGGCACTGATAAAGCGTTTCCAATTTGTAAAAGCGTCTTTTTCTTTAACCCTTTTCTAGCAATTTTTTTCTGACCTAAAAGAAGCATATTTGTAGAGAGATCAAAACCATAAAATTTTCCGATAAAAGGGGAGTTTCCAAGAGCTAAAATCTGCTCTCCGGTACCTGTTGCTAAATCAACAAGCGTTTGATCTTCTAATAGGGGGATCTGTTTTAAAAGAGATTTTCTCCAGAGCTTGTCAGTTCCAAAAGAGATGATTTTATTTGTTACATCATAAACTGAAGAGATTTGGTCAAACATCTCTGTAACGCGCTTTTTTACTTGTTCAGACTCGCTCATAATCGATAAGACTATCTTATCTAAGTGAAAGTTCGCAAGATAAAATTTTCTTTATAATTTCTTAAAGGAAGGTTAAAATTATTATTTCACAAAAATTCAGTTTAACAAATGCTTTCTTTTTTAATTGGAAACTACTGCCTGGGTGGTATATGGTCATTAAACTGAAAAATTTCACTTTCGCATCAATCTCATCTTCATCTTTTGATCCGCGCTCATTCCACTTGTGAACCACAAGCGGGGCTTCTAAAGCCTGATCAAAATCTGAAGCGATCTTTTACCCAAAGTGAAATTTTTCAGTTAAATGACTATAGGTGGGGTTATAGCAAAAATACGATTAATTTATAAAATAGGCTTTTTAATTTTTTTTATATTTTTTTTATTGCTTTAAATATTTATAATAATAAGGCAATAATCATGGAGTTGTTATGCAAATTTTAAATAAAAGTATTAGTTGTTCTTTTTCAAGAGATATCATTGCATCCTCATTACGAGAGTATAATATTAGCAATGGGTTTAAAGACCTATTTAAAAGAGGTTGCTCAAAATTTTGTTATGCATCAGCTGCGGTTCTTACTTCATTAGTGATTGCCCCTGTGGAAGCAATAGCTCGTTTTGCATTAGCGCTTATCTCTTCAATTTTTTTAGTAGGACGCTCTGTAGGTGGGCAAAAAGGTTTAGCTTTAGCTTCAATACCTGTCAGATTGTTAGCTTCAGCAGAGCTTAGTTTCACTTCAATGATCGCATCTTTTATGGTCCCATACATGATATGCAAAAATATATCAGATGATGAATCTCGTTCTGTCTTTGACGTAGATGGAAATAATTTATCTGCGATGAGTGGAACTCTAACACTTAGTTTAAGCTGTTTTAATCTCTATAGATCATCTGTTGTATAAATAAATCAAAAAAGCCCTTTCTTTTTATAAAAAGGGCTTTTTTTAAAGTTTACACGTTCGGAAGTGTTACAGTCGATAAAAGCGCTAGCATCCCATTGCAAGCCTCTTCAAAGATTTCATAACCTTGCAATACCTGTGTTGGAGTGGCGTTAGAAGTATTTGAAATTATATCGCATTGAGTTTTGAATTCTCCGCAGTAAGAATAAGACGTACCATTTTGAGCCATAGTTAAATAGTATTGGATGGGGGTTGCCAGATTAGGGTGATTTTTTGTGAACCAATCATCATTAGAAGTTGCATTTGAAAGATCGTTTATTGTCGAGATAACATTTCCGTAGGAATTCAGCCATGTTGTTGGTTGGTAGATTAGAATATTTCTGTACATTTGCCCTTGTTGTAGCAGTGTTAAAACTTGTGTATAATAAGTTGATAAATTTTTCATATAAATCCTTTTTTGTTGTTTTTTACTCGTAATGAAATTATATGAAATTATATGAAATATTAATTATCAGTTATTTCTGAATGATTGTTAAAAAAATAAGCTAAAAAAACCTTTCTTTTTATGGAAAGAGCTTTTTGTCTCTTTTAGCGGCCACCTTGTTTGCGCTCAACTTCATTTAGGTTAATTTTATGAATTCGGATCGATTATGAGGTGATTTCGATGAGTTCGTCATCTTGGATGAAATCGATTGCACTTTCAAATCTGAGTTATGAGTTTATGTAATTCTTAATCAAGATGATATAGATAATTTTTTTTTATCATAATTTGTCGGGGAAGCTGCTTCCCCCGCACCCCTTTGGCTGATCTGACTGTGGTGATCGTTTTATCTGCTTGCAGATAAAACTATTGCATTGCAGTCGCTCGCTGTGTAAAACACTATTCGTTCGCTCCCTTACTGCAATGCCCCTTTCTCATATCAGCTATTGGCTGCAAGACCCCTATTCGGGTTGCAGACTAGATTATCGGATTCAATACTTCGTTTGGATAATTTTATAG
>VGMD01000027.1 GCA_016866545.1 Chlamydiota bacterium
GAGGGTGCCGGAAGAGCAGGCGGAACCGAGAGAGGCGATGAGTTTTAGGCTATCGAGTTTGATCAGGAGCGTTTCTGCTGAGATGCCTTTGAAGTAGATGTTTGAGGTGTTTGGCAATCTTGGGTTTTGTCCGTTGATTTCAATATTTGGGATCTCTTTTAAAAGAAGTGTTTCAAAATAGTTTCGAAGTGTTTCCATTTTTACAAAAGCTGTTTCATCGATAAGAGAGAGCGCTTTTGTAATACCTAAGATTGCTGGAAGATTTTCTGTTCCTGCCCGCATGCCTCTTTCTTGATGGCCGCCTTTAAAAAGAGGGGGGATCTTAAACTCTTTTTAGTCAGTTTATATAAATAGATGTAATCAACTTATTTTCAAGATGATGAATTTAATTTGAGCGGTTTTGTAAAATTTCAATAAAAGGAGATTTAATATGAGTTCTGCAAATATTTCATTACAAAATAATTCAATGACGGAATTTTCAGTTACTGCTGCTTATGATTGCGGTGTTGAATGTAACTTACCTACACAGGATTTAAAGGTTGATCAAACTCTTGAGTTTTGTTTGTATTCTTGCACTGATAAAAGTTTTAACAATTATTACCCAGGTGGTGGTGGACCAAATCTCTATTATATACAGTTAGAAAATAAAAATACACAGGATCTGTATGGATTTTATATAAATGAGAATGACATGACAGTTGGGATAGACCCTAATAATTTTCCTACAGATCCTTCGCCTTTTTCTTTTGCTATTGATTCTAACTATTCTATTGTTATTACACAAGTGTGTACTAAGAATGAAGATTGTCCAGGGCTTTATTGTAGTAATGGATCTTGCCTCCCTGCAGGTAACTGGAATACGCCATGTTCTGGTCAAGAATGTGAAACAGGGCATTGTGTGGGAATTGGGTTATGTTGTGGTTCGGCTGCTTCAAATACCCTAACTAATGACAAGTGTTGTGAGGCAGATGCTGTTCCAGGGGTTTGTGCTACAGCTTTATGTAAGGATGCCAATGGTAACAACACTGTAGATTGCTCAACATCATGCAACTCTCAAGGCTATTGTGCTGATACAGTATGCGGATCAACAGGTAACTATTGCACTTCAACACAAACGTGCATGAGTAATGGAACTTGCTGTGAAACAAGTAATACATGCGGAAGTAGTTGTTGTCCATCAGGGCAAACTTGCTTAAGCGGCGTCTGTTGCGATTCAAGTGATATATGTGGAACTAGTTGTTGTGCACCAGGAGAAGCTTGCTACAACGGTCAAAGTTGTGGTGTTGATTGTCATGGACAAACATGTGCTCCAGGTCAATCATGTTATTGTGACCGATGGTGTCCTCCCATGGGCGGCGTTTGTGTCTGTAATTATAAATGCGTTAACAAACAGTAGCAGTTTTTAATGAGCTTGACGCTTTGTTCGATTTCTTCCTTGGTGGTGAATCTGCTGAGGGAGAAACGGAGGGAGGAGAGGGCTCTTTCTTTTGGGTAGCCCATATTGAGGAGGACGTGGGAGGGTTCGAGGGTGCCGGAAGAGCAGGCGGAACCGAGAGAGGCGATGAGTTTTAGGCTATCGAGTTTGATCAGGAGCGTTTCTGCTGAGATGCCTTTGAAGTAGATGTTTGAGGTGTTTGGCAATCTCGGGTTTTGTCCGTTGATTTCAATCGTTGGGATCTCCTTTAAGAGAAGTGTTTCAAAATAGTTTCGAAGAGTTTCCATTTTTAGAAAAGCTGTTTCATCGATAAGAGAGAGCGCTTTTGTAATACCCAAGATCGCTGGAAGATTTTCTGTTCCTGCGCGCATGCCTCTTTCTTGATGACCCCCTTTAAAAAGAGGGGGGATTTTAAACTCTTTTCTAATGATTGCAAGGCCGATTCCTTTTGGGCCGTGAAATTTGTGTCCTGAAAACGAGATGGCAGAGACGCCTTTAGGTAAGTTTTTGCAAGAGACTTTTCCTAAAAGTCCAACTCCATCGATAACAAGAGGGGTGCTGTGCGCATTGCAAAGAGATGCAATTTCGTCAAGGGGGAGTAAGACGCCAGTTTCTGTGTTTGCGCCAGATAGCATAACAAATGAGGGCGTTACTCTATTGAGAAGATCTTCTAATTCTTTAGGATCGGGAGAGCCTTTTTCACAAACTTTGAGATAGAGGGGTTTAAAGGGTCTAAGTGCTTCAAGGGCTGAGGCGTGTTCGATTTGAGTCGATATAATTGGGCCCTGTTTTCTTTTTTGAAATCCTTGAATTAACATATAGTTGCTTTCAGTGCCGCCAGATGTAAAATAGACCTCATCTGGGAGGAGACCAAAATAGTTTGCAATGAACCGTCTAGCTTCGATGATTTTTTGTTTAGCTTCTCGTCCGAGAAAGGTGACACTTGAGGGGTTTCTTGGGATGCCATCAAGATCTAGTAGCATCGCTTCGATGACTTCAGGCAGAATCTTGGTTGTTGCGTTGTTGTCCAGAAAGATCATGGATTTTTACTAAAAGCAGGGTTATGTTATCGTGCCCTCCGCTCTCTTTTGCCGTCTCAATCAAATGACTTGCTACTTGATTAAGGTCTTCAGCATTTTTTAATAGGGATTCAATTGTTGTATCTGATACAAGATCGTGAAGGCCATCAGAGGAGAGAAGATAGATATCTCCTACCTCTACTTTTTCTGACTTGATTTCAGGTGAAACAAAAATTGAAGTTCCTATTGCTTTAGCGAGGACTTTCCTTTGTAATGATACACCATTTCGATTTTCTGGAGTAGCTTGGTTTTTTGCTAAAACAGTGTGATCATTAGTAAGTAAGCTTAGACTGTTTTTTCGAAAACGGTAAATCCTACTATCTCCCACGTGAGAGTAAATAATAAACTCTTTAAAAAACAGAATGCTGCACAAAGTTGTGCCCATTCCATAAAGCGTTGGGTTAGAAGCTCCTAAGTGGTGAACCCAGAGATTTGTATTCTCTATCACTGATTCAATTTGCGTTTCAATATCTTCTAATTCAAGGGAGTCTTTTTTATTTAAAAAAAAGTTTTGAATTCCCGAACACATATATTCAACAGCTCTTGAGGCTGCAACTTCGCCTGCATTATGTCCGCCCATGCCGTCAGCTAAGACAAAAAACTTTTCTTTAGGAAGTTCTCTAAAAACATCTTCATTATTGTTTCGGATTAAACCAACATCGGTTTTTCCAAAACTTTCGATAGAAAAGTGACTATTCAAGTTCTCTCCAAAAAATTTTTATACATGTGTAAAAATAATTCTAATAACACTTATAGAATTGAAAGTCACGTGCAAAAAAATGGAGGTGAATAGAGACCTTGTTTTTTCGTAGCAAAAACCAAGGTAGGAGCCGAAAGCAAAAAGAGTGACAAGGAGGGGAATATTTTCTACTCCTTGCGTGGGGGAAAAATGGAAAAGTGAAAAAATAAGAGAGCTTATAAAAATAGCTAGCATAGGTCCGGTTATCTTTCGAAAATAGGATTGCAAAACACCTCTAAATAAAAATTCTTCAAGAAATGGTGCTACAACCAGGATAGAAAAAAACGCAACGGCTGTAGATCCTGGGTCATTTAGCGAATTTTTTAAATATTTTACTGCAACTTGTTCATTTTTTTCTGGAGATACTAAAAAAAGAGATACTAAAATTTCTGTGAGAGTTGTTATGGACGCAACAACAGGCATTGCGATCACCCAAGAAATAAAGCCTATTTCAAGATCTTCTTTTAGAGAAAGGTTATTTGGAAATGTTTTATCTTTCCAAATTTTGAGCATTTCTGATCTCTCTTGTTTGAAACAATAGATAAACAAAAAGATCCCTGTTATTAGAAATGTTGCTATATGCCCAGCAAGAACATAAGTTTTTCGAAATTCTTGAGGAATTAACCGGTAAATGGAGGAGAGAAAAAGGGGGAGAACTAAGAAGTAGAAAGTAATAAAAATAAAAAATGTTGCAAATAGTGTTTGAAGGGGGATATTAGGCCCTTTGAAACGCTTATAAGGTAAATCGTAGTACTTATTTATATAGGCAAGAGATGAAACTATAAAAGCGCAGGAGAGAAAAAATGCAAGTCCTGCCAGGTTATCAGATAAGAGATTGGAGATAAATGAAATCATATTCTGGCCAGAAGAATGTATTCTTGGATCTGTTTAGCAACTCTTTTTGAAATCTGGGTGTGTGCGCTTCCAAGGGGCGAGAGAAAAAAAGTTGTTTTGCTGAATGTATCGCTTCCGTAGTTAATTTTAATTGAAATATTAAATGATTCTTGTACAAGTTCTTGCAAAATGACTTTGGGATCACGAGCTCTTATATCGATGACATGCACTCTAAAGGCCATATCGAGAGTGTAGGCTTGAGGGGGGATTTTTGATTTTTTCGCAACAAGATCGTGAGCTACTAGTTCAATAAAAACAACAAATTCTGAAGAGGAGGCGTTTTCATATAACCAGTGGACATCCTCTATTAAAGGATTGATTTCAGATAAATCGGAGAGGTGTTTTCCGAGTACAGAAAAGTCTTTTGTAAGATAAAACTGTTTTGTTTCTAAAAATTTATCAGAAATAAGCTCTGTTAATTCATCAGAAAGATTCCAAGGCATTTGTTTTACTTTTGCAGTAATGACTGGAACGATAGCAATTCTTGGTTTTGAAGCTCCTGTATCATGGTAGGGGAAGTCATTTGCAGAAAAGTGCCTCTCTGCGCAAGAGATACAAAAAAAGGATAGCAAAACAAACTTCCACATCAGTTCATCTTAGCACAACTTAGTGTCTGCAGGCAATTAGAAATGATCTAGGGGGAATTAAGAGACTTGGAGTAAAGCTTGCCTCTTTATTTGTTGAAAGCAGAATTTTCCAGTGTGTTGTCTCATAGGAAGGCAGTAAAAGAGGTTCATGAGAGGCATTGCAGACGATTAAATAAGAGTTTTTCAGTAAAAGAGCTACACTATTTGGCCTCATAATGACAGGGCTTGCTTCCTCTTCAGTAAAATATTTGTCCGTCCGATAGAGTGGTGTTTTTTTTCTTAGAGCAATTAAAGATTGTAAAAAAGGGAAGATTTCAGATGTTTTGTCCCACTGAAACCAGCCTAGTTCATCTTGGCAGTAAGTATTATTATTTCCGAAATTGGTATGACCGTACTCATCACCCATCCGAATCATAGGAATCCCAATTGCTAATAGATTCACAAAGAGGAGGTTTTTCATTTGCGTAGTTCTAATAGAGACAATAGTCTCATTTTTTGTGGCTCCTTCAATGCCAAAATTGTAAGAGCTATTGTCGCTCTCGCCATCTCTATTATTTTCACCATTATTTTGATTGTGTTTTTGATTATACGAGACTAAATCGTTTAGAGAAAATCCATCATGGCAGGTTACATAGTTAATGCTCTTTGTAGTAGGAGAATTTTCCGGAAAAAGGTATTTAGAACCCAAAAACGAATCTTTAAAAAATTGCTCCTGCATGCTATCTGATTTTACAAATCGTCTCATAGCGGCTTTGAATGAGCTATTCCAAGCAGAGCAATTTTTTAGATTAAATCCATTTAATAAATTAAGGCCAAAACATTCCCAAGGTTCAATGATCAGTTTGCAATCAGCTAAAATAGGGTCTTTAGTTAGAAGTTCAAAAAATGGGGGATTAGTTAAAATAGAACCATCTTTTGCTCTTGCAAAACACCCCCCTAAGTCGAATCGAAACCCATCGACCATGCACTCTCTTGCAAAATAGTGAAGTGAGGAGAGAATAAGATGTGATGTGGCTAAGCTATTTGCTGATAAAGTATTTCCGCAGCCACTAAAATTTGTGTGTGACTTGTCTTTGTTTAAAATAAAGTAAGACTCTTTATCAATTAGCTCAAGGCCAGAGGCTGGACTTGCGTGGTTATAAACGACATCTAATATGACTTCGATGCCGTTTTTATGACACTCTCGCACCATCGTTTTAAATTCTGTTAAAGCAGCAAGCCTATCGTTAGAGCTTGCATACCTTTTCATAGGACAAAAGAAATTGGTTGTCATGTAACCCCATGAGTTCCAAAGTCTTTTTCCTGTGAAAGGGTCTTTTCTTGGATTGTCTCTCTCATCGAATTCATGGATAGGAAGAAGTTCTATCGCATTAATTCCAAGGCTTTTGAGGTAGGGTATTTTTTCAACTATACCAAGATAAGTTCCTGGATATGAAACTTTGCTAGAGCGATGTTTTGTAAAACCTCTCACATGCATTTCGTAAATAATAAGATCTTGCTTTAGGAGGTTTGGTTTTTTTGTCTTTTCCCAGTCGAACGTGTGGTCAAATGTTAAACACCCCCTTGGGCTATCATGCCAAACGCCCCAAGTATTCGGGGTCGAAAGTGACTTTGCGTAAGGATCTAATGCAAGATGACCATCCACATCAAAAAGATACTGAGTTTCAAGGGAGAGGGGTGCCATCTCTACTGTCCAGATGCCAGGAGCTCTTTTATGCAGGGGGAGTATGTCTAGTGGAAGACTTTTGTGGGGATGAAAGAGGATAATTTTGACAACTTTTGCACTATTTGAAAAAAGAGAAAAAATAAGTTTACGATCTCTTAATAAAGGACCAAATGTCTCAAAAGTGGGCAGCTTTGTATCCATACAACCGGAGTCTAATTAATAAAATTGAAAAATCATAGAAAAAAATTGCAATCTTTAGGTAGAATTGCACATTCTAAAGTTAAGAAGAACCTTTTGCTCTGTAGGCACTAAAAGTTTATGGGGTAGGAAAATTAGTAAATTGCTCAAGGGGAGGACGAATGTCTCGCGAAAATGCCGAAGAAAATTTAAGAGAATTTGGTAAAGAGCTGAATTTAGAGGGTTTAACATTTGACGAAAACCATACATGTATACTTGGTATCGATAATACATTCTCTCTACATTTAACGTATGAGCCTAATTCAGATAGACTTTATTTATATTCACCTATACTAGATGGTCTTCCAGGTGACACGAAGAGCCGTCTTCTTCTTTATGAAACACTTTTAGAAGGTTCTATGCTTGGCGGCCAAATGGCTGGAGGTGGAATTGGCGTTGCAACTAAAGAAGAGTTAATTCTAATGCATTGCGTTCTTGAAATGGCAAACGCAGATGCTTCAGCTTTAAGAAGATTTGCTCCAATTTTTGTAGAAGCTGTAGAAAAATGGCGTGAAGTCGCACAAAAAATTATGGAAGGAAGATTTGATAAAGAGCGCGACGCTCCAAAACTTCCAACACCTGGTGGAGTTCCAGGGGGAAGACCTGGTGGATCTGATTTCCAAAAACCACCTGGTACTGATTCATATATTAAGATCTAAGAAGATCTCAAGAGCTCCTTTTAAGGAGCTCTTCTCTTTAGGAAGAAAATTTAGAAAAAATTGATGTGAGCTGGTTAAGATAGTACGATATATCTCCATCTTGTGATGTTAAGCCGGTTGTAATTTGCTTAATGCTTGTCATTACAGTTGAATGGTCTCTTTTAAAAATATCGCCTATTTTCATGTAGGGAAGCTTTAATTCTTTGCGCAATAGATACATAGCTATTTGTCTTGGAAGAGAGGTCTCTCTAGATTGAGACTTGCTTAAAATGTCTTCTTTTTTTATTCCAAACACTTCAGCAACAGAAGCTAAAATTTTATCTGCAGAGAGGCTGTTTTTTCGATCTTGCTCAATTAATTTTGCAAGCAAAGGTTCAATATGTTGTAATTCAACAAGTTGAGTAGATGTTGATTGATTTGCTATGTAGTCTAAAGCTCTGCTGATCGAGGCGGGTGTTGGAAAATTTTTAAGAAGAAACTCAATAACTTGTTTTTTGAGTTTAAGCTCATACAAAGAGGCTCTTCTTCTGATGAGCTCTAGAAGCATCTCTTGGTGAATCTCTTTTTCAAAAGGGAGAGTTAGTCCCCACTCAAATCGGCTTACAAGCCGGTCTTCTATATACTCAAGTAATCTTGGGTTTACGCTAGAGCTTAAGATAATTTGTTTTCTTGCGGTGTGAAGCGTATTGAAAGTATGAAATAGCTCTTCTTGCGTTGCAGATTTTCTTCCAAAAACCTCTACATCATCAATGATTAAGACATCTAGCTTTCTATAAGTTTGCCGAAAAAGCTGCATTTGCCCATTTCGAATTGCATGTACAACGTGATCTGTAAAAGTTTCTGCTTTTACATAAAAGACTTGAAGGCCTAATTTTCTGTAAACAGCAGCTGCAGACATCAGCAAATGAGTTTTTCCAATGCCGCTTGGTCCATAGATAAAGAGAGGATTAAAGATGTCTGGAAAAAAAGTTCCTTGTTTTTTTGTCTCTGGATCAATTCCTAGCAATTTACTAAAAATTTGGAACGACGTTTTGTTTTTTTCAGTTACTACATAATAATCGAGTGTAGCATGAGAGAATAGGGGATCAGATTCAAATTTAAGATCAAATTTAAACGGTGGCTTTTCGTCAGTTGGGGTCTCGAAAAGATCGGGGGAGTTGATGATAACTTTTATCGGTTGTCTGTTATTGTCTAAAAAATATTTTTTAGCAAGTGGAGCTATGTGCTCTTGGTACCACGTTAATTGAAAAGAGTCTTTTGCTTCAAAATATATATTACACGCATCAAAGCGAACAATTTTTAGGGCTCTAACCCATTTATCAATGGTTGACTTCCCAAATTTTTCATCTAAGAAAATAAGAAAGTCATCCCAAGCTTTCATGATTTTTTCAAAATTTTAGGGTTGTTTTGAAATCTACGGATCATAAACCACTGTTGGAGCATTCCAAAAATAGTTGAAAAAATCCAATAGATGTTTAATCCAGAAGGCATGTTATAGAACATAAATGTAAATACAATAGTCATCACATTACCAGCAGTTTTTAATTGTTGTTGCTGTTCTGTAAGAGGCCCTTTCTGATTTTGTTGCATAGCTCCGATTTTTGCCTGCAAGTACATCAAGCCACCTAAAATAAAAGGAAGTAGATGGAAATTTGTTCCAATAAATACGATGGGGTAGTGCCATGAAAATAAGACGTCTGGTGCTGTTAAATTTTCAATCCAACCTGGAATAAAATCAACACCTCTTAGTTCAAAAGTTGATTTTAATAGGTCAAACATACCGATCAAAAATGGGAACTGAATCAGCATAGGTAGACATCCAGAGAAAGGGTTTACCCCCTCTGTTTTATAAAGCATAGCAGTCTCTGTATGAAGTCTTTTTTGATCAGATTTAAATTTTTCTTGCAAAGCTGCTAATTTAGGGCTTAAGTTCTGCATTTTTGCAGTTGATTTGTATGCCCAGGCATTTAGTGGGTAGATCATAATTCTTAAGGCAAGGGTAAGCAGTATAATTGAGATACCCCAAGACTTTGTGATCATAAAGAAAAACTGCATCAATATGTATAAAAATCTAGAAAACGGTTCTGTGATAAATGTGATCCAACCCTGAATAACAACTACTTTAGAAAAGTTTGGGTTCTCTCCTATCCCTGTTTTAGGATTTGAAAGGGCTACATCAACTGAGTCTAAAACTTTTGATGAGTAAGGGCCAGAGTAGCTGATAAACTTTTGGTTCGTAGACTCTTTTTTATAAGGAATAAGAATTTGATAGGCGGGATAATCTTTTGCTGGATAGAGGTCGTATTCTCTGTTGATTAGAGTAAGTCTTGAAGGAACTGCATCTCCTGAAATCGACTTAACTTTTAGCTGAGCTGTTGGTCCATCAACTGGGTCAATGATCATTCCAAAAAAGCCATTTGCATTTGACGCCCAAAGAGCGTTAACTGTTTTGAGGGTTGTATCTACTTTTGGAAGTTTGATTTTTTCAATTGTTTTCTTCCCTTTTCCATCAACTGTGTAATATTGTAAAAGCGGAGAAAAGCTGCCTGAGACAAGTTCAACTTCTAATACACCTGATGTAACCCACAAATCGCCTGCATTACCTTCAACTTTTACTTCGAGCTCAAAGGTGTAAGGAGTGTTTTTTGGAATTGTGTACGTTTTTGTGATTTTGTGTCCGTTTGACTCAGTGATAAATTCAATAAAATCTTCACCCATTCGGCTAATTCGGGATGAAGAAGTTTCATCCAAGGGCTTATTTGAAACAATGTTAAAAGCGTAGTATTCAGAAGAGAGCTCTGAAATAATAGATCCATCTTCGTTTTTCAAAGTTCTTCTAAGAAGAGGAGTGTAGCCACCTAATTTAGGATCTTTTGTAACTATCTCGCCATTTTCAAATGTTTTATACGAATTAAGTGGAAATTTTGCATTCGGCGCATTCTTCTCTTCAATTGTTGTATCAAATTGAATTGGAAGAACAACACTTTTTTGATTGATTTTTGATGAAAAGGGGAGATTTATCTCTGCTATAGCGCCCCCTTTTGTCGAAAAAACGATCTGTTGATACTCATTTTCTAAGACATAGAAGACTTCATTAGCAGATGAATTATTTGAGACTAGAAGAGGTTTAACGTCTAAAGAAGGCTCCTCTTTTTTGAGAGCAGAAACAGCTTCTGTAGGGGGTGTTTTTTGATCAAATAAATAGTTATTGATGAAAAAGAAAGAGAGTGAAAGTGCGCAAACAAATAAAAAAGATCGTTTTTCCATCTATAATCCCAATTTTTAAAAAAAGGCAAGTATACTGTAAACGAATTAAGCTTGCAAATGGTTAATGAAGGACCTGAAGACTTCGGTCTGTCTTAAATTTTCGAGCCACTCATCTTCTAGGACTTCATCAAGTGGGGGAAGAGCGTCGAAAAATTCGGCTCTTTCTAAGTGGTAGATAGCTTTTTCATAGTGCATCATGAGTGAGTAAAGACATGCTAGATGGTAAGAAACTTCTGTATTTCCGAGTTTTGCAGCTTGAATAAATTTGTATTCTGCCTCTTTCCAGAGCTGCTCTCTTTCTTCTGTTTGTGGGGTGATTTGGGCTAAATTAATAAGTGTCAAAGCCCAGTCAAGCAAAAGTGTGTCGTTCTCTTCGTTTTTTTGATACGCTATTTTATAGTGGGCGATAGCTCTTTCATGCGCTTGGCCCTCTTCAATTAACTCTCCGAGGTGAGAATAAATAAGAGCTATTTTGTAATGAATATCTGGAAATTCGGGGTCGAGCATTAATACACGCTTTAAAATTTCTAGCGCTTTTACATAAAATTTTTCTTCATCAGAAACGTCGCCTTTAAGGTCGAGCGCCAAAGCGTATTGATAGAGCCACTCAGGTCTTAAATAGACCGCATTTTTTTGTAAATTAAACGCCTCTTCAAAATTTGAAAGAGCAAGTTCTAAATAAGTTCGGTCATGATTTGCTTCTGCAAGCTTTAAAAGGATGCATCCATATTCATAGTAATAAGAGCTTTGAGGGTTTAAATAAAGCGCTTTTTGATAAAACTTGCAAGATCTTTCATATAAAGAAAAATCACTCTCTATTTCAGCTACAACTGCATATGTATAGGCTAAATGAAACCACAACTTATGAGATGTTCGGCACATCGATAGCCCTTCTTGGAATTTTTCAATCGCTTGGTAGTAATAATCGATATCGCTGTGGTATTTGCCAAGAGCAAATAAGTTCATCCCAAAGGCGTAATAAATTTCAGGAGAGAGGGTAAATCTGTCTTCTGCTTCAACAGCTTTATTGGTTCCCTCAAAGATAAGATCAAGTCTTTCTGTAATAAGACCTAGATGAGAAAGAGCTTCTGACCAGATGATGAGTGTGTCGACATCTTTTCTATTGCATGAGTAGGCTTTATGACATTTTTCGATGCATGAATGTAGTCTTTTGGCATCGTTTAATCGCTTGCCCGAATGGCTTAAAAGTTTTGCCCAGTCTTTCCAAATAGGTGTGTTTTGAGGGTGGAGTTTTGCGGCATTCGTAAAACATTCGTTAGCTTGGCAAAAATGGTCTTCATCAAAAGTGATCTCATACAACTGAGAAAGAGCAATTCCCAAATAGTGCCATGATTCGGAATTGGAAGTCGATCTATTGATTCCGTTTCTAAAACAATTAATTGCTTTCATGTAGAGGTTAATATCATTGACTTGTGAGGCAAGTTTTAAACAGAGGTTGCCAAAATCTTGCCAAAATTTGATAGGCATCTCTTCGCTATAAGCGAGGACAACAGAATAAGCTTCTAGAGCAATATTTAAGTCAAAAATTTCTTTGGAATGATCGCCAATTTTTTCCATGACGCTTGCATACTGCCAATAAAAATCAGAAAGGAGATCATTTTTAACGCTCTCTTTTACAATAAGCGCCTTTTCATATTTTGTTTTTGCGCTTAAATAGAAATGGTGTTCATTAAATAAGTTGCCAAGAAGGGATAGAGATTTCCCCCAGGCCTGCCAAGCAACAAAGTAGTTTGGATCAAGTCTTGTCGCCTCTTTAAAACTTTTGTTTGCAAGGAGTAGGTATTTTTTTACTTTGACCTCTCTGCCATATTCGAAAAGTGCGACCCCTTGCTCGTAAAACATGATAGGGTTTTGAGAGTCAAACTGCGCTGCAAGTTCGAATAGAGCAATTCCTTTAGGCTCACCTTGTAAAAGTTTTTTTTCCCCCTGTCTTTGCAGGAACTCAGAGTGGTTAAAATTATCGATTTGAAATACAAGAGGGCTGAGCTCGCCTTTTTCTTCAACCTGCTTATTGCAAGCTTCTTGCGATTTTTGCTTCTCTCTATTTTTTGCTTTATTAACCGATTGTTTTTTGCTCATATCTGGTAGTTTAATTTCCTTTGGGAAAGTTTTAGATTATATGAGAGCTGTGGTTTTAACTCAATCCTAGCATCTATTTTAAATAGGTGAAAAAAAGAGATAGATTTTAAGGCTATGTTTAAAGAGAATGTTTTAACACCATTTGTTTTTATTCAAAATTAATATGAATAGTGAAAATTTTTTTTGTCAGAAAAGGGTTGTTCGCATGAGCGAGACCGATGCGACAGGATCTCTCTATTTTACAAACTTTTTAAAATTTGCAGTAGAGGCGTTTGAGGAGTTTTTAGAGGGGGTTAATTCTAAAGATTATTTACTTCCGATTGTATCTGCTAAAAGTAGTTATATCGCTCCCCTTTATAGAAATGATGAGATTCTTCTAAAGCTATCTGTTACCAAAATTGGAAATTCTTCCTTTGAGCTTTCTACTCGCATAGAAAAGAGGGGCGTTCAAGTAGGTTTTGTTGAAATCATACACGTTGTTACTTCCGAGGCAACGAAGCAAAAAATAAGCATCCCCAATCTCTTAAAGGAATTGCTAGTTTCAATAAAAAATGATATCACCTAAACAGTGGTGTCAGGCATGACATCCAGACATACATCTACATACCCTTCGTCATATGGCTTGATCAAAGAAGATTCACCTATTTTGTGATAATGCTTCTTAACCTGAATAATGGGTTTATCAATTTCTAAATCAAATTGATGGGAATAAATTTCATCTCTCTCGTTTGATGCGATTTCTTTTTGCGATAATCGGTTATGGTCTCCCCCTTTCCCTGATTTTGAAACCATGCGACAGCAGGTTGAGAAGTCGGAATTTTTAGTTAAGCTTTTATACTAAGTGAAAAAAGAGCTCTATTTGTGTAAGATATTTCTTTGGAAAAAAAACAATCTACAAAAGAGGTCTAACATGCATGATTTAGTTGAATTATTTTGCTCTATTGACGATTTTTGGAAAACATTTAAATCGGAATGGAATGCTCATCTCATTGATCACAAATGAAATAATAGAGGACCAGAATCACTAATGACTGCTTGTGAAATGATGACTATTGTAGTTTTGTTTCATTAGTCTGATTACAGAACATTTAAATATTTTTACATGTACGTACAACAAAATCTCTATCGAGAATTTCCAAAATTACTCAGTTATGAGCGATTCGTAGTTGACTGCTCCCGGTCCCAAAAGAACCGGGATTCGTCCTGCGACGGAAAGGATGCTTCGCAAATCAACTCACTGTTGCCTAACTCGGCCCTAAAAGGGCCAAGATTGCGGCATACTTTGCCCGTTCAAATGAAAAATCTATTTATACCACTATTTTCATATCTTCTTCATATTAAAGGTCAAGTCACAGCCATTTTTTTGTCGATTCCACTTCTATCAAAGTTTGTCATTGT
>VGMD01000028.1 GCA_016866545.1 Chlamydiota bacterium
GTCGGCTACAATCTAAGCACTTATGGTTTTGATCTCCATGTTGATTTATTCCATTTTTTTTAAAAGCGAATGAACCGCACGAAGGACAGCAAGTTCTCATATGTTTGACCTCCTCAGAGTGATTGGTTAAACATTTTAGCTTATCAAATAAAATTTAACCTAACTATTTATACACCGCCCTATTATTGATACAGAATCATTTTGGGGAGTTAGGATGGGTCATGCTGTCTTACGAGAATGGAATAAACTAGAGTCTGATTATAAATCTGATTAATTTTAACAAGCTAATTGAATTTTGAAACCCGTCTACTCGGGAGTAGGCATAGAGTATATGCCTACTTTTTATGATTTGATTTCAACCCAAGCTTCACGAATACTCTCTTGTGGAATTACATAGTGAGTGAAAAAAAAGTCGTTTCTTCTTTGAATTTCTTTGAATAATTCTGGATATCTTTCAAGTTCCATAAGATTTGTATGGAGTAGAGTCTCTTGGCAGGCAGGGAAAAGAGGAGAGAGATCTAGTTGTTTAGCCATAATCTCTGGTTTATAGATATAATTAATCAATTGATAAGCTGCATCTAAGTGCTCTGCATTTTTAGAAAGCGCGACATTTTCTATTGAAGTAAAAATCCCCTCTTTGGGTAGTAGTAGTTTAAGGTGAGAAAGATCTTCATAATTTTTCCAAAAAAATGAGACCCTGAGAATTGCTAAAGGGCAGTTTTCAGAAGAAATCATATATTGAACGCGGTCGTCTGTATATGCCTCAACATGTTTTTTCTGCTTTTTAAGAAGATCGATTACAGATTTTTTTTCATCACTAGTAAGGTATTTTTTATATCCAAATAGATAGTGAGAGGCAAAATCTACTGCCTCTACAGGATCAGCCGTCATGATGACTTTTTGATCACCTTCAAATAGATCTTTAAGAGAGGCTTTATAGGTAGAGTCAATCTTACTTTTTTCATAAGCCATTCCATAAACTTCCCAAAAATAAGGGATTGTAAAATCATTATTCGGATCAAAAGGTCTATTTAGAAGATAGGGCTCAATTTTATCCATAAAATCAAATTTAGATTTATCTAATGGTTTTAAAAGCCCTTTTTGTCTAAGCGTTGTAACGCCATAGTCAGAAGGAAATACAATGTCGTAGCCAACTCCATCAGAGCTCTCTAATTTTAAAATTAGCTCTTCGTTACAGGTATAAAAATTGACGTTTAATTTAATCCCAGTCTCTTTTTCAAAATTTTCTAAAACTTCTTCAGGGAAAAAATCACCCCAGACAAAGATGTTTAGAATATTTTTTTTTCTAATCTTGGAGGTTGTGTAACTTGAAAAATAGGTTACTCCAAATAATATAAAGGTAATTAGGATTACATAAAGTGTACGAACAAAAAATTTCATTAAAAAAGTCTAGCCTCCTTTTTAAATGAGAAAAATAGCGAGGCTAATAAAATGATCAAAATCAAAAGAATTGAGGCAAATGCGTTAATAACTGGAGAGACCCCAAATCTAATTGATGCTACTAAAAATAAAGAAAGGGTTTGAGCAGATGTACCAGAGCAAAAATAGGTAAGGACAAAATCATCAAAGGAGATAATAAAAATCATAAGCCCTGTTGCAAAAAAAGTAGGTCTTATTAAAGGTAGAGCGACTTTGAAAAATGTTTGGGTGGAGCTTGCTCCAAGGACCCGAGAAGCTTCGAAAATTCTGTGATCGATTTCAAAAAAACGGGTAAAAAGAATAGGTATGGAAAATCCAAGACCTAATACTGTGTGAGCAATAATTATTGTAGGGATGCCAAGAGGGATGTTTAGTAATGAAAAATAGCTAAGAAGTCCAACGCCAAGAACAGTTTCAGGTATGATTAAATTTCCATAAAATAGAGTAGACCAATTGCCAAGTGTTCTATATCTTAAGAGAAGATAAAGTAGAAACATCGTAAGCATAGTGCAAAGAAGTGTAGATGTCGAGGCTACAATAAATGAGTTAAAAAATGATTCCCACACACCTGAAGAGGAAAAAAGTTCTTTATACCACTTTAAAGTAAAATTTCCCCAAGGTGAGGGGAACGACCTAGAGTTAAACGAAAATGCAACTAATACTAAAAGAGGTAGATAGAGAAATCCGAAGGTAACAAATAAAAATGCATGAGGAATAAGACCTTTTAACTTTTTGCCCAAGATGTTCCTCCGATTAAGAGTTTTGTTACTTGTTTAAGGCCAAATTGTAAAACAATTAAAGAAAGGAGTAGAGCTACTACGCTTATAACGGTAAAAGCAATTCCAATAGGTGCTGTGTGATAATCCATAACAAATAAAGAGATTACATTTCCAATAAATAAATCTTTTGCTCCCCCCATAAGTTCTGGGATTACAAACTCACCAAAAGAGGGGATAAATACTAAGTAAATGCCTGATTTTATCGCATTCATGCTAACAGGGATTAAAATTCTTCTAAGTGTTTGTCTTTTATTTGCCCCCAGATCAAGAGATGCTTCTAAAAGAGAGTGATCAAACCTTTCTAAAGAGGAAAAAATTGGCAGTACCATGAAAGGTAAGTAAAAATAGACCATCATCAAATATATTGAGAAGTAGCTGTTCAAAAATTGAATAGGATCAGAAATAAGACCTGTTGATAAAAGAAGGCTATTAATAAAACCGTGTTTTTCAAGAACAAAAAACCAAGCGTAGATATGGAGAATAAAGTTTGTCCAAAAAGGGATAATCAATAAGAAAAGTAGTAAGCTTTTTAGGCGACCTCCATGAAATACAATCGAATATGCTAATGGAAATCCAATTATCAGACATATAGACGTTGTAAAAAAGGCAAGTGAGAGCGAATTTTTTATTACATGAAAATAAGTCGGTGTAAAAATAGTTCGAAAGTGCTCTAAAGTAAATGTTTCAAAATGTCCCGCTTGAGATAATTTAATAACGCTTGAAGTGATTAGAAAAAAAAGTGGGAGGTAGAAAAAAAATAGCTGCCAAATAAAAGGAGTTGATCCAATAGCAAAAGGAAACTCTTTTTTAACTCTTTTCCAAAAACTTGATTGGTTTTTTTCTTTTTTAACGTGGAGCGAGAGTTGCGAAGATAGCGCTTCTGACATTTTATCCCTCTAACAATACAATATTTTCTTTTTGCCAAGAAAGATAGACTTCGTCGTCATAGTCAATTGTTTCTTGTGGAAAGTGCTCTTCATTTTGCTCAAAAACTTGTACTTTGATCCTGTTTTTTAAAACCACTTCGTAAAGAGTAGATCTGCCCGTGTAGACTATAGATGAAACAGATCCTTTAAGTGTGTTTGTAAAATTTTCTACAGGTTTTTTAGATATAAAAATTTTTTCAGGTCTAATGCTCATAACAGCTTCTTTTTGAGAAAAAAGGGTGCTGTTATGCGGGGGGGATACAATAAATGTTCCTAAATCAGGAACTTCAAATTTTGTTTCACCATCTTCTACAACCAAGTTGCCGTCAAAAATATTTGTATTTCCTACAAATTGCGCTACAAATGTAGAGTTTGGAAATTCATAAATCTCTTTTGGTGTACCGATTTGCGCAACTTTTCCACCCGTGTTCATAATAGCCATATGGTCAGCTACTGTAAGAGCCTCGAATTGATCGTGTGTTACATAAACAAATGTTGTTAAAAGCTTATCTTGCAGGTCAATTAGCTCTATAAGAAGTTTTTCACGAAGTTTAAAATCAAGTGCTGCGAGAGGTTCATCGAGTAATAAAACTTCAGGTTCGCTAACAATTGCTCTTGCGATGGCAACTCGTTGCTGTTGTCCACCGGAAAGTTCAGACGGTTTTTTGAAAATATGTTCCTCTAAATGAAACGCTTTTAGTAGTTTACGAACTTTATAAGAGATTTCGTCCTTCGCTTTTTTTTGAATTAATAGGCTGTAGGCAACGTTATCAAAAACGGATAAATGGGGGAAGAGAGCGTAGTTTTGAAAAACAACGTTTATTTTTCTTTTATGAACCGGTTCATTTGTGATATCAACATTTCCTAGAAAAATTCGTCCAGAATCAACTTTTTCCAGCCCCGCAATCAGTCGCAAAAGGGTTGTTTTTCCGCAACCAGACGGGCCAAGTAGGGCAAAAAATTCGCCAGAAGGAATTTCTAAAGAAATGTTGTCAAAAATAACATGACCATTTTTTGTTTTTGAGACATTTTTTAGACAAATATTTCTCACTTAAGCTCGGTACCCCCTTAGTTTCAGAGTTAGATGAATTAGTAAAGGTTTTGAGCACCTATTTTCGCGCATGGGACTTTATTTTCACAATAACTTTTATTGCTTTTTTGATCTTTTTTTTAGATAATTGTTTTGAATTTCATGAGGGAAACAATGGATATAAAGAATATCATTATTATTGGGTCAGGTCCTGCAGCGTGGACAGCAGCTCTTTATGCCGCTAGGGGTGAGTTAAAGCCGGTTGTGTTTACTGGTGTAAAAAGTGGTGGCCAGAGGGGAGGGCAACTGACAACTACTTTCGAAGTTGAGAATTTTCCAGGGTTTCCGCTTGGCGTCACTGGGCCTGAACTGATTCGGTTGATGGAAGAACAGGCTAGAAAATTTAATATAGAAGTGTATGAAGAGGATGTTTTAGAAGTAGATACAACTAGTTATCCCTATGCAGTAAGAGGAACAAGTAATAATTTTTTTACTAAAACAGTAATTATAGCTACTGGGGCATATGCTAAAAAAATGGAAATCCCAGGCCATACAGAGTTTTGGGGTAAAGGAATTAGCGCTTGCGCTGTTTGTGACGGAGCATTACCCTTTTTTAGAAATCAACCACTTGCTGTAATTGGTGGGGGAGATTCTGCGTGTGAAGAGGCTAGTTTTTTAACAAAGTATGCAAGTATGGTCTATATGATTGTTAGAAAAGATCATCTCCGCGCCTCTAAAATCATGCAAGAGAGGGTAAAAGAAAATCCCAAAATTAAAATTATATTTTCTCACACAATAGAAAAGGCGATGGGGGGAATTACTCTTGAAAGTATCCTTGTTAAGGATGTAAATAGCGGTGAGACACAGAAACTTGCAGTTCGTGGTCTTTTCTATGCAATAGGACATCAGCCGAATAGTGAGATTGTTAAGGGAAAAATTGAACTAGATGCTACGGGCTATATTAAAGTTAAAAAAGGGACAACACACACCTCACTAGAGGGTATTTTTGCAGCGGGTGATGTCAGTGATAAAAGATACAGACAAGCAATTACAGCTGCAGGAATGGGTTGTATGTCCGCATTAGATGCAGAAAAGTGGCTTTCTGAAAATAGCCATAAAGAAAATATTCTGATAGAAAAAAGCTGAAGATGAGACAGTTTATAAAAAGAGTCTCTATTTTTTTAATAACGACTCTTCAGGTTTATGGATTGGAGGAAAAACCTTGGTTTTATCCTCCATATAATTTTCATACAAAAGCAGCCTTCGAAGCGAGTTTTTTTACAAATGTTGATAATGGTTTTAACCCCATAGGTTATCATTCAACTAATTTTGAGGCTGTTTTGGGGTTTTTAGCCCCCATCTCATCTACTTTCGACGCAGAAATAGAGGTCGAATTGCAAAGTACCTCTATGACAAATTTTGGATTTGAAAGCGCTGTCTTGCAAGTAAGAAAGCTTTTGTTAAACGATATTATGGGTGATTTTTTAAGTCTTGATCTTGGAGCAAATATTCGCGCAGTTCCAAAACAGAGATTGCGAGATGTAGCAGTTCCTTATCACGATCTTTGGAATTTCGAGCTCTCTTCTGCAATCGGAAAAGAGTTTACTAAAGAAGAGGATTGGCTATGGAGAGTTTTTGTCTTAGGTGCTGTTGGCCAAGCAAATAGAGGGTACCCTTGGATAAAAGCAAATTTTGATATTAGAGCTAAAGCGTTTAAAGACTATATGTTTTCAGCCTTTCTAAATAGCTACTTTGGTCTTGGAAAAAAGACTCTTATAGATGTGCGCCATTTTGATGGGTATGGAATGTACAAACACCAGAGTATTGATGTAGGAGCTACCTTTACAGTTTTCTTTGAGGTCTTAGGCTCACTTACACTAGCTTATACGCATAGATTTTTAGCAAATACCTACCCAGAAGACTATAACAGCTTTCTGATAACGTACGATCTGCCCTTTTCCTTCTAAAAATGAAAATTATCCACTTATCAGTGGTGTCAAGTGGTGTCAGGCACGACATTGTGGCATTTAAATCTTTCTGTTTTGATATCAATCACTTAAAAATCAACTAAAAAAAGAAGAACCTCCCAATTAGGAGGTTCTATGATCTTGAATTAATGGGTTGTTTGATTACAACTTATAATTAAGTGCCAAAAGGAGTTGATTTAGTGATCCTTCGATTGAGTCTATTGACTACACGCCTGGGTTTAAGGGGTATGATGTAATTATCGACACTAGCGAAATTAAACCCGCTGTATCTGCTCGCATTCTTAGAAAATGATCAGCGAGAGGTTCATTCCTAGTTATTCTGTTACTGCGATAGCAGTTGCTGTTGCGTAGAACTTGGAGTGGGATAGGGAGATATGAAAAACCGGGTTTTGAAAGAGGGCTTGGCATTTAGGGGAAAGAATTACTAAAGGTTTGCCCGAGGGGTCATTTAGGATTTCGATATCGAGAAAGGAGACTTCTTTTCCAAAACCGACGCCGAGAGCTTTTACAACGGCCTCTTTTGCGGAAAAACGTACGGCAAATCTACTTGTAGGATCGCTATACCTGAGGCAATACTCTTGTTCCTGTTTGGAAAAAACTTTATCAAGAAACTTTTGCCCGCGATCTTTCATTACATCTTTAAATCTTTCAATTTCAATAATGTCTGTTCCTACTCCTAAGATGTTATTCATGGTGATCGTATGCTGGTTCTTGCTCAAAGAGGTGGGCGTTTTCGTCTATTAATGCATTTGTAAAGATAATCCTTCCGGCGCTTGTCTGTTTAACTGAAATAACTTGCGTATCAATAACTTCGCCTATGTAATCACCACCATTATTGACAACAACCATAGTTCCATCTTCAAGGTATCCAACACCTTGTTTTGGCTCTTTTCCATACCGTTGAATTTTAATTGTAATCGTCTCACCAGGAGGTGTTAAGGGTTTTAGAGAATTTGAGAGAGCGTAAAAATTTATAAAAAGAATTTCATCACTTGCAAGAGTGTGAGTCCGGCTTGCATCTGCTGTTAATATGTTTGCTTCTAAGTGTCTTGCAAGTTTTATCATTTTTTGAGTTAACTCTTTTACTTCCGGAAAGTCAGTTTCGTTTAAACGAGGATTCAGCGAAGGCATTGTCTCTAATTTTTTTAAAATATCTAAAGACTTTTTCGCTTTAGATTTGATTCCCTCATCGAGAGATTCTAAGTTTGCTTTTAGCTCTTTTACTAAAAATTTAGGGACGACTAGTTGATTGTTTAAAATTCCGTGAGAGCAAAAATCGATAATTCGGGAGTCTGATAAAACTGCTAAGTCTAAGAGAAGGTCTTTTTTCTTGTGTACTGTGTGGGAAAATTTAATAAATGGTATGGAGAGGTGGAATTCGTCAGAAAAACGAAAAGCTAGTAGTGTGCCAAGGTAAAGAGAGGTAAGATAGAGACAGATTCTTAAAAGCTCAACTACAGGCGGGTTTAACGTCGTGATTAAAGAAGTTGTGTCTATAACAGTGTCGAAAACAAGAACTAACACTTTACCTAAAAAATAGCCTGAAAAAAGGCCTATTGTCGCGATATTAAAAATTCTAAGACTGCATCTTTTAAAAAGAAATTCAAAACCAAAAAGCAGCAAAGTAAACGTTCCACCTAGACAAACTCCCATCAACAATTGCATTTCAAATGAGTAGTTTTGGTGACTCATCATGTAAGTTGTCATGAAAAATAAGCTTAGAATAGCAAATAAAATACGTGAGAAAATGATAGACAAGTGCATTTTACCCCCTTAAGGAATAAATCAGGATTGTAATCGGGGCGAAATTTTTTGTCAGTCTATTTATGATAAGAAGATCCTTTAAAGATTTCAAAACCCCTATAAATTTGCTCTATTAAAACAAGTCTAACCATCTGATGAGTAAATGTTAAAGATGATAAGCTAAACTTAAAAGAGGCGTTTTCAATAATGTTTTGACAAGGTCCTTCATGACCTCCTATCACAAAGGTATGAGAAGGTTTTGAAATTAAAAAATTAGAAAACTGTTCGCTTGTTAAAAATTTTCCTTTTACATCCAAAAGAGAGTAGGTTTCTTGAGGCATTTTCAACTCTTTTGGAAAAACCCATTCGATTTTTGCAAGCTTAGTTAGACGCTTTTCATATTCTAAAATAGCAGAGCTTAACCAAAGCTTGTTATGTTTCCCGGGTGAAATAATCTTGATACGCATCATGAGAGACATTATAGTAGAACTGAAACATTCTATGGGAGTGATATGTTAGGTTGGATATATTGGGATCCTAGTAGTGAATTTTTTAAAATTCCCTATTTTAATTTACCTTTAACCTGGTACGGTCTTTTATTTGCTTTAGGATTCTGGATAGGGTTTCATATATTTTCAGCTATGTTTAAAAATTTTCTAGCAAGAAATGGGATAAAAAATAGCGATGTTATCGCAAACGCATTTTCTGAAAAACTTTTACTTTATGTAATGGTTGCAACTGTTTTGGGAGCAAGACTTGGTCATATTATTTTTTACGAATACCCTTTGGAGTACTTAAAAAATCCTATCTCTATTCTTAAAACATGGGAGGGTGGGCTTGCAAGTCACGGTGCTGTTTTTGCAATTATCATTTCTGTTTTTCTGTTTGCTAAACAGATAGAAAAAGAATACCCTGAATTTTCATTTTTTAGACTCCTAGATTATCTCAGTGTTCCAGCAATGCTTTTAGCATCTTTTATCCGCTTGGGAAATTTTTTTAACCAAGAAATCCTGGGTATTTCCACAAGCATGCCCTGGGGAATTATTTTTGGACATCCCGCAGATGGTAGCCCCGCCTTGCCAAGACATCCAGCACAGCTTTATGAAGCGCTAGTTTACTTTTCCCTCTTTTTTGTTTTAGGAAATCTTTGGAGGAAGAAAAAAGATTTGCTCAATGCTGGGAGATTAGCAGGAGTTATGTTAACAACAGTTTTTTCTTTTCGATTTTTAATTGAATTTTTGAAGTCTGACCAAAGCTTATGGTTTGATCAGTCAGCCTCTTTTTTACTAATGGGGCAGGTTTTAAGTCTTCCTGCAATAGCTTATGGTCTCTATTTGCTCTTTAGAAAAAGCGAGGCTAAAAAAGCTGTAAAGATCTGATATGTTTTTGGCAGAAGGGGGCAAGGGGAATTAGATGTTTTACTTGCTCTTCAAGCCGTGCAAGAACTATTTCGGGAAATTCTTTTTGTGTAGATAAAAGAAGGTCATGGGAGTGCCATCTAAGAAATCTTTCGTACGCCGTCTCTTTTTCTGAAGCCATGGTATTGTACCAAAAATATTTATAAAGAATTGTGATTCTTGCTTGTAAAACAGATTTCCACTCTAAGATTGTAGCGTTATTTTTAAGATAGATAGAAAGAACTTTTTCGATAAATTGGGCATGACTTAATTGTGATGATTCCTCACTCTTCCAAACTCTTGAGATCAGTTTTAATATAGGGGTTGTCTCTTCAAAGTGAAGGGATTTACAAATCATATCATTTTGCAGGGACCAAAATGTTGCTTTTTTCTCGAGGTTTGTTGTGTCAATAGTTTGCGTTTTTTTCAAATAGTTAAGTGAAATGCTAACAATTTTTTGAAAAGACTCTTTTGGATGATCGATTGTGATATTTGCAAGTTCATGGGCTAAAATTTCTTTGATATAAGTAGGCATTTTTTCTGCCGGATTAAAGACCTCTTGCATGATTTTCCAGATCAGGATTTCAAGTTCTTCATATAGATCTGAATCTATCTTTGGAATGTTTTGTGCTTCATAAAAACATTTCATGAGGGTGTTTAAAACTTGCTCTAGGGGATTTTCAACTCTTTTTTCTTTTAAGTTTGAAATTTCTGCATTGATAAATGTGTAAACTTCTGGTCTTAGCACAGGGCAATTAGGAATAAATCCACCTTGGGATAGGTTGTAGACGTAGGAGACAGCTGTTTCAAGATTGTGTTTTGTCTCTTCAGGTGTTAGTGTTGAGGCGAGCTTGTAGAGGAATAAAATTTTTTGAGTAGTGTGGATGCAATCTTTTTCTTCTTTTAAACAGCTGCTATTTTTTTGTTCGTTAATTTGGTTTTTAATAAACTTACAGAGTTCTTGAAAATCTTTAGGAGATAGCTTTTTGTGTAGTTTTAAATGAGAATACATGTTTTCTGATAAAACAAACGAGATAGAAGCTAAAAGATCATCCCCTTTTCGAATTTTATGTAACTGTTTTAGAGTCTCAATTTTCTTGCAGGTTGCTGAACTTATCTCAGAGGGTGTAGACCATTTGTTTTTTGCAATCTCTTCTAATTGAAATCTAACAATCAGTTTATCTACTTGATCGTATCTATCAAATGGCGATGGTGTTTCTGATTTTGGAATCAAATGTTTTTGAATAGCCCAAATAGTCTTTGTTAAGGTCTCTAAATTTTCTCTTTCACCATCGATTGTTGCGACACATTCTGAAATTTTTACAGCAAGGTTGTGCGCTGTTGTGTAGGGGTGAAGGTCAGATAGGAGAGAATTTTGTAAGAGGTTTTTTAAATTTTGTTTGATCAGGTAGTGAATATTTAGTTTGCCATCCTCAGTAACTGATTCTTTCTGTTTTTGAATGAATTGGATGTAGTATAGTACTTTATCCCAAGTTTTTTTAAGGGCTGTGTGTCCTAAGCGGTATTTAGGAAATTTTATTTGAAAATCGGGTAAAATTAGTTTAAGTAAGTCTGTTTGTATATTTCTAGACCACTTTTTTGGACTCGAGCTTTTAGAAATTTCTTGTTTAATTTTTTTTGCTAAAAAAAGAGATAGATCGGAAAACGGGTCGTGAAACTCTTCTGTTTCATCAATAGGAAACAGGTAAGTATGAGCTTGTAAAGACTCATCCCTTAAAGATGGGCCCTTTTTGTAAGGCTCAGGTGTAGAAAAATCATTATTATCTTGTTTTTTAAGCATATGAACCTCGTTCTATAGTAAAAGTAGGATTTTTGTCTAATACTTATTAAAATTTTTTTTACTTTGTTTAGGATTGCTATCGTGATATACTTCCTAAAAAAAAGGAGTTTTTATGAATAATGGTATGGTTGCAGGCCATCTAGGTTCTGATCCAGAGACAAGATTTACTTCGAGTGGACAGAAAGTAACGACATTTAGAGTTGGTTGCAAAAGTCGTAAAGATGAAAGTATTTGGTGGAGAGTAACTATTTGGGGCGATCAATTCGACAAAATGCTGCCTTACTTTAAAAAAGGCAGCCCCATCATTGTACAGGGAGAAATTACAAAACCTGAAATTTATACTGACAAAGAGGGTAAGCCTCAAGTTTCTATGCAAATTGTAGCAACAAATGTCGCATTTAGTCCTTTTGGAAAAGGAAAAGAGGGTGAAGGGAAGTTTTCTGGAAATTCAGGTGAAGAAGGAAGGAAAGGGCACTCAAACCATCAAGAAGAGGAAGCTTTGTCCGATGAAGAAATTCCATTTTAAGGTCCAAGGCGATGAAATAGGAACTTCTCTTTTACAGTTTTTAAAACAGAAGTCTGGTTTCTCTGGAAAAGAGGTTAAACGTGCAATTGATGCAAAATCGTGTACAGTTAATGGTCTTATAGAAAGATTTTCGACGTATAGATTGCAAAAAGGTGATATTGTTGCTTTTGAAAAACAAGAAAAAGCTCAAGAACTTCTCTCTTTATATCAAGATGAGTACTTATCAGCTTTTTATAAACCCCCTTTTTATATAGTTTCAAATAAATTTTTTTTCTTGCATAGACTCGATAAAGAGACCTCTGGCGTTTTATTAAATTCTAAAGAAGAGGCTTTTTTGAATCTTTTTCGAAATAGAGAAATCGAAAAAACCTATTATGCAATTTGTGTAGGTTCACCTGACGAGAATTCGGGTCTGATTTCAAAACCGATTGTCAAAGATGGTGTTTCAAAAAGTGCTGAGACATCTTGGAAATGCATCGCTCGAAAAAATGGTCTATCCTTAATAAAGTGTATGCCGAAAACAGGAAGGACTCATCAGATTCGTATTCATTTAACTTCATTAGGAATCCCTATTTTAGGGGATCATATGTATGGGAAACAGGGAAGGACGGATGCTAAAAGAGTTTTTCTTCATGCATCTAAAGTTGCATTTATTCATCCAATGAGTGGAAAAAACATAGCAATTACAGCACATATTCCGAAAGATTTTTTAGAGTTTTTTGATGCGCATTTGTATAGTTAGGCTCTCTGCGCTTGGCGATATTGTGATGAGCCTCCCTCTTATAAGGACGTTGCAAAAAAATTTTCCTTCAGCTGAAATCACTTGGATTGTAGGTAAGCCTTTTTACCCTCTTTTTGAGGGATTACAAGGGGTTAATGTTATTGGCATTTCTAAAATAAAATCGTTTAGAGATTGGCTAACTCTAAAAAAAAAACTTAAAAAATATGAATTTGATATTTTATTAGCAACTCAGGCAAGTTTTTCAGCGCATCTTATTTATACTCTTATTCGTGCAAAAAGGAAAATTGGTTACGATCCAGTGAGAAGTAAAGATTTTCATGCACTTTTTGTAAATGAGAGAATACCTTTTATAAAAGAGCATACAGTTGAAGGTTTTTTGGGGTTTGCTAAAAAAATTGGCGCGATAGAAATGGTCTTTGATGGGGCAGTTCCGATAGAGGATAAAAAAAAATTATTTATTAAAACTCCTTATTTTGTAGTTAACCCTTGTAGCAGTAAGTTAGAAAAAGATTGGAACTATAAAAATTACATTCCTTTAATTTCATATGTGAAAGAAAAATTTGGTTTAACACCAGTGGTAATAGGGGTTGGTCAAGATAAAGAAATTTGCGAAATGATTGCAAAAGAATCAGCTTGTATAAATTTATGCGGAAAAACAGATTTAAAAGAGCTTGTACAGGTTTTAAAAGAGGCTAAATTTCTTCTCTCTCCTGATAGTGGGCCACTTCATATAGCAAGCGGTCTCAAAACGCCCGCAATAGGCCTTTTTGGTCCAACAACATCTTCTCTTACAGGACCCTATTTTTCTAAAGAGATGTGTATTGATAAACATAGTGAAGTGTTAGAAAAATATGCAAGTGAGAAACAGAGGAAAAAGGGTTGGAATGTCCGTATTTATCATAAAGATGCGATGAATTTAATCTCAATGAATGAAGTGAAAAATAAGATATCAGAAATTTTAAATTGTAGTTAATTCAATTCAAAATAATAGTTTTTGTTAAAATTATCTGGTGGATTTAATCCACCTCATCCATTTTTTAGAAACAACTAACACTTTAAATTAAATTAACTATAAAAAGAACTCATGTATAGTGAATTAAATTTTGGTTGTTTTTTTTAATAGGGTCATCTTCATCTTTTGATCTGCACTCACCCGTGTTGTGAGCCACAATGTTCTCTCTTCATGCGACGGCAAAGCCTGATCAAAATCTTAAAGTGATCTCTTGGAAAAAATTATAGTGAATTAAAATTTGTTTTTCATATTCCCGGATTTCTCTATAATGTCTGAATGACTTATTCAATTGATCTTAGAAAGAAAGCTCTAAATTATCTTAAAAAGGGCAACTCATGGCAATTAG
>VGMD01000029.1 GCA_016866545.1 Chlamydiota bacterium
AACAAATCACTTAGGTGCAATACGATATTTTCTTAGCCACTATAACTTGTGGGCATATCAAACGTTTTGCGAAAAATTTCAACTTGTCGATTGTCTAATCTTATAGCCTAACCTTAATTCCACCGCCAAAAATTTATTTATTTATAATTATTTCATAATTAATTATTTCTTAACCTGAAATTTTATCAAAAATAGAGTTTTTCAAACTAAGGCTGCTATTTTTGACTAGAAAAAACCGAGGATGTGGGGATTTTGAGCAAAGAGACAGCCCTCTGAAAACAAAAACCCGAGATTTCCACAAGTATGGATTATTAATACTAGCCAAAAGGATGGTTTTAATAGAAAGTTCAAGTGTTTCAATTTACCCTTTGAGAGGGGCCTTGCAGCGCATGTTTATTGGGCTTGATAAGGCAGTTTTTGAAGAAGAGGTAACTTCTCTTGCAACCTCTATTGAGGAAAATGATAGAGAGAGTGACCTTATAGGTGTTGTAGCTATTAGAAGTATGGTTATGGGCCTTTTTTCGGCAAGATCGGCAGATCAGCTTAGAGAGAGTGGCTATGAAGAGGAGCTTTCTCTACTTGTTGCAAGAGTGAGGCCCACAGAGTTTGGTGCAGCATGCATGCAGCTTGGGAGGCATTTTCAAGAAAGACTTTGCTCTTTGAGAGCAGAGGGTGTAGAGGAAATCACTTTTACACAAAACGATTTAGACAGTTTTCCTGAGTTTCCAGAAGAGGGAATACCTGCAGAAATTGATCATGCAATCAGTGAATTTAGAGAAAGAGTTTCAGACTGTTAATGCCTCTTCTTCGATGTATGTTCTTTGGACGTTTGCGCCGAGAAGGGTTAATTTTTCTTCTATCGATTCATATCCTCGATCTAGGTAATGTAGGTTAGAGAGTGTAGACTCTCCTTCGCTAATTAAAGCTGCCATCACATAGGCAAATCCAGCTCTTAGATCGGGGATTGCTACAGCTTTTCCTTTAAGTTGAGTTGGGCCTTTGATGACCACAGAGTGGCCAAAGTTTTGGCCCGCAAAGCGGCAAGATCTACCTCCTAGGCACTGCGTAAAGCAGGCAATATCTGCACCCATTTCATTAAGTGTTTGTGTGTAACCGAAACGATTTTCATACACAGTTTCATGAATGATGCTAGATCCTTCTGCTTGCGTGAGAAGAACAACGAAGGGTTGTTGCCAATCGGTCATAAATCCTGGGTGTACATCAGTCTCTATGTGGATGCCCCCTTTTAG
Organism: Chlamydiota bacterium; assembly: GCA_016866545.1. GTDB lineage: Bacteria > Chlamydiota > Chlamydiia > Chlamydiales > 2-12-FULL-49-11 > VGMD01. Next base: position 1,251 of record VGMD01000029.1, read on the forward strand.
GGGATTTTTATAGAAAAATTCAATCCCGTGGTCGAAAACAGTAAAGCCCCCGCCTATTTCTCTTAGTTTATTGAGAAATGTGATCATGTTTTCTTGTTTGGCCCCTTCTACAAACACTTTTCCTTTAGAGGCAATAGCAGCCATGCCAAGTGAGGCTGCTTCAATTCTATCAGAGATTACAGTGTGTTCTACTTCATAAAAAGTTTTCGTCTCTTGAATACAGATTGTGCGATTGACATCGACGTAAATATTGACGCCTAGTTTCTGTAAAAAGAGGATGAGATCTATGATTTCACATTCGATGGCACCGTTTTTGATAATTGTTGTCCCTTTAGCTCTGCAGGCTGCGAGGATGCAATTTTCTGTCGCTCCAACAGAGGGGTAGGGGAGCTCTAATACACAACCACGAAGTCCTTTGTGGGCATGCGCGAAGTAGGCGCCATCTTTTTTCATTTCACGAAACTCAATTTCTGCACCAAGTTTGCAAAGAGCTTCAATATGAAAAGTGACAGGCCTTTTCCCGATGTTGCAGCCACCAACTGTAGGAATAACAATATCTTCATCAGTTCTTCCTAGAAGAGCGCCTATCATCAAAATTGGAATTCGATTTGAACCAGAAAAACGTTGTGGCACATAGGTTGTTTTAAGTTCTTTTGTGACAATACTTAAAATTTTTTCGCTCCGATCCCAGTCAACACTTGCGCCAATCTCTTTACAAAGATCGACTGTCACTTCAACTTCTGTAATATTTGGAACATTGTGGAATGTGCATTTTTTATCAGAAATCAAAGAAGCGACAAGCATTTTCGTGATTGCATTTTTCGCCCCTGACGCTTTTACGCTCCCTTTTAATGGTGAGCCACCAAAAATCTTAAGTACTTCCATGACTTTATTCTATATAAAATTTCAATTTACTAACAAAGTTATTTCAGTTTTATCAAATAAGATCGAAAGGGAGTGCTTTTCAGGATTTTGTTTAAGAAGATAGAGAGCAAAAAATCCAAAAGTTTTGCGTGCATTTATTTCACAGATTGGTTGGAGTCTATTGTTATATACGAACGCATCAAAACCTATATGGCCAAAAAAAGAGGAAAAATGAGGCTCTTGTTTTTTGATAAAAGCGATTTGCTCTTCTAAAAAAGGGTAATAGGCTCCAAAGAGAGCTTTTTCATCAACACTTACCTCTGTTTTTTTATATTTTCCCCTTTCATCTGAAATCAGTTTTGTTGCACCAAGGTAGGTCATTCCACCTGATTCATCAACAAACCATTGGGTACTAAAGTCAAAAGATCTTTCTACCCAAGGTTCTGCAAGAACTGGGAAAGTAAGTTTTTCAGCTCTAAATTTGTGACCTGTTCCAGAAAAGCCGTAAAAAGATTTAAAGACAAATGGGGGGCGATTTTTTTCAAGCCACGCATCTAGCTCTTTTTCAGAATAGATGAGCGCTGAGTTAGGAAGGGGAGAGAGGGTATGAGCAAACGCCTTTGATTGTAATTTTTGAACAAGGTCCCATGAGGGGATTTTATAAGAAAGGTGATGTTTTTTTGCGTACTCAAGAACAAATTTTGAGGGTGCCCAAGAATTTATGGTTTGGTTAGGGAGGGGTTTTTCTGGGAATACGGTGTCACCTGGTTTTCTAAAAAAATTGCCAAGATGGAGAAATTTTTTTTGAATTTTTGAAAAAGAGTGTTCGAGATCGACATTTCTTTCTTTTTCTAGCTCCCACTCAAAGTTTGTGTTGAAAATATGATGCATAAAACAGCTATAATACCCTGCATGGAATTTATTTATTACGGTATTTTAGCTTTTTTATTTCTCGTTTGGTTTTATATGAGAACTGTAAGAAGAAATTATGCTGAAATGTCTGATAGGGCTGCCTTATTTGCAAAGGGAGCTGATTTGTTAAGGGCAGAAAAAATCGCTCTTTTAGAAAATTTGGAAGAAGGCGCTCTTACAGTTGATGGCGCGGGCCGAATCTCTTACATAAATGCAAAAGCGATGATGCTCATGGGCATTTCACAAGATAAAATTTTAGGTAAAGAGTATAGAGAGCTTGATAAAGCTATTTTAAAAGAGGTTGCGACTGTTTCAAAAAAATTGATTGAAAAAGTATTAATTGAAAAAGAGAGGGTCCATTCACATGTTGTTTTAAATGAAGTTTTAAAAAGTCACTTTGAACTGATTGCAATCCCTATCCCAAAGGCAGAAGGGGTAATTTTGCTCTTAAAAGATTGTTCTAATGAACAAAAGATTTTAGAAGTAGGAAAAGAATTTATAGCAAACGCATCCCATGAGCTTAGGACGCCTGTCACAATTATTCGGGGGTTTGCAGAAACTTTAAAGGATTTGAAAGAGGTTTCTGAAGGGATGTATGAGACGATTTTGGAAAAAATTATCCGAAATTGCGAGAGAATGGAGAGTTTAGTTAAAAATCTTCTCACCTTGGCAGATCTTGAAAATAGCGGCCCGCTTAATTTAGTTCCTTGTGATTTGATAGCAATTTTAGATGAGTGTGCACAGCAAATTTTATCACTTCACCCAGACGCTTTGATAGAGCAGTTTTATAATCAAGAGGAGATTTCGATTTTAGGGGAAGAGACTCTGCTAAGCCTTGCTTTTTTAAATATTTTAAAAAATTGTGTAAAATATTCTCACAAGCCTGTTTCAATTAAAGTGATAATAGAGGCAAGAGAGGATGAGGTCTATTTGCAAATTGAAGATAAAGGTGTAGGAATCCCCAAAGAGTCTTGGGAAAGAATTTTTGATAGATTTTATACTGTAGACAAAACGCATTCTAGAAGACTTGGGGGAGCAGGAATTGGTCTTTCTATCGTTAAAATTATCATGGGAAAACATGATGCTAAAATTTGGGTTACCTCAACACCCGGAGAGGGGACAACATTTCATATGAGCTTTATTAGATTTTAAATGGAGGCTAGTTCTTTAAAAAGTTTACAACTTTTAAGAGTGTTTATTGCCGAGTGCGGATTTGTCAATGATGCAAGTGAATTTGAAGCAATTGGAACGGATGGATTAATTTCTTGTGTTGCCTTTTCTGGATATAATTATAAGTTTGGCAGTGGCTTTATTGCTCATTTTTCAACCCCTGATCAGGTAACAGATTTTTTTTCTCGCGGAGTTGAGTTAATACAATCGAAAGGATACGAAACGGAGGATGAATTTCACTGCAAAATTGTAGGCGGGTTTAGACGAGCAAAATATTCAAAAGAGATAGTGGATACAATTAAAGTTTACGCAAGGTTAACTAAAAGTCTTACTTTCATTATCGATGAAGAGGATTCTTTGGCTGAAACACCTTTTGAAAGAAGTTTGCTTCTTAATTTACGAACCGGAGAGTGGAATAGGTATAGCCCCACTTTAAAGGATAGGGTTCTTTTACCCTCAGAAGAGGATCGGTATAAAAAATTAGAAAGTCTTGAAAGGCTTTACTTTGTGGGTTCTGTTCTGTAGGAGATTTCTGCTTCAATCCCAGTTAGAGGATCTTTTTCTAATTCTGTTCTGCGGATATTTTTTTTGTAACCATAGTGAATAAATGGTTTTTTATCAACTGGAAATCCTTCGTTGTCAATAATTTGTATAATTTCCTCCTGTGTTAAAGGCGCTTTTTTTCGATCTGTTTCTTTCTCTTTTTCTAAAATTGTGTGGGTAATTTTTTCACCAAAAAATGCTTTAAGAACACAGATTGCAGCTTTTCTTGCAGAGATCACTTTTTTTTCTTTACTCTCTTTAAAGAGAACAAATTGTTTGATAGAGGGCCAGCTTCCTTTATCAGGGTAGCTGTGAGTCCCTTTAAGCATCTTGTACCAAATTTCATGTAGAGAAGCATTTGGTAAAATAATGCTTTCAAATTCGATGCTATCTCCCTTATTTCGAGCTCTTAAAACGGAGAGGAGCTCTTTTGTTAGTAACTTTGGAAATGCTTGTAAATCGTACTTATAATCTTTCAAAAGATCGGTTTCTGAATAGATCTCTTTTATAAGATTTGTAAAAACTTCTTCTAAAAAAGGGGGACAATCTTTTTGCGTGAGAGGGTATAAATTGAATTTAGAATTATCTGTAATGTTTTCTCTAAAGCTTTTATTCTTAGTTTTTCGAACTTTAGGAAGCTCTTTCTCTTTTTCCTTCCCATCACTTTTTTGTAAGGCACTTGCAAATTTTAACAGTCTTGACTCTTCTGAGGAGTTTCTAGCTAGCCTGTATGCATGAATCAGGCCAGTTGTTCCAAGCTTTGCAAAAGAGCACTCTTTGTACCCACTAAAAAATGAGGATATAGTTAAAGAGATTACAAGGATTAGAATAGTTACAAATGGAAGAATATTCATACTGGATACCCCTCTTTATCTAAAGGGCGATCTGAGAAAAAAAAGACAAACTCTTTTTTCAACTCATTTGGAAATGTTACATAGAGCGATATAAAAAAAGGGGAGTGAAAATCAAAATTGATCGTTTCGATGTTAGAGAGTAAAATTTCTTTTTGGATTGTTTTTTTATCTTTTGCGATAAGCTCTAAAACAATATTTTTTTGATTATCTATATAAAGAGACCCACCAATTTTTCCTGAAAAAATTAAGGTTCGATCTAACCCATTTTCAAAGGTAAAAGAAATTTTTGCAGGATGGTTTTTATCTAGGTTCAGAGTTGACGAATCTGCATGAGAAAAGATATGAAGGAGCCGGTCGTAGAAAAATGAGGTTTTCAAAGCGTGTTCTTTTATCGAGTCGATTGATTTTGCAAGTGTGATTGTTTGGATCAGCATAGAGAAAATAGCGCTTACTATAATTGATATAAGACCTAAAGAAATAAAGACTTCTATTAAAGTTAACGAAGATTTTCGTCTTATTTTTCGCATACTCTTTGAAAGGTGACCAATGAAAATTCTGGGTCACTTAAGCAATTTTTAGTAGATAGCTTGATCGGTTTTTTATAGGGATTATATCTAGTTTTTAAAGCTAAGTCTAAATTGTCTAAAGACCTACGATTTTTTTTTATCTGATCGTCTTTTACTTCAATAAATTTATTTATAAAACCAATAGCGACAAATTTCATGTGTGCATTGTAGTAAGAGATCTGATTTTTAGATAGGTTTATTTGCGCTCAATTTTTCAACAAGCCCTTGGAGGTCTTAAGCAAAACCAGCCGAAAAGGAGGGCAAGAAGGGTAAAAAAACCGAGGGTATAGGTTCCATTCAAAAGAGGGAGTGTATCTAAAGAGATCACTTTTAGCACGGTTAGCAGAGCAATCACCACTCCAATGCACGCATCTCCTGCTACAAGGCCAGAGGCTATTAAAACCCCAGATTCTTCTGCTTGGGGTCTTTGAAATTTTGTTATAAAATAGCGAACAAGACCCCCAATAATTAGAGGTGTGCTAATTTCAAGAGGGAGATAAAGACCTATTGCAAAGGGGAGGATTTTGGTTTTCAAAAGAATTAAGATAAAGCCTAAAATCATCCCAAGGAAGACAAGCGTTGTCGGTAGCTGATGCTCTATTACCCCTTGCCCAATAATAGCTAGTAGAGAGGCTTGTGGGGCAGGCAGCGCTGTGCTTCCAAAAACATAGACATTGTTAAGCAAGAGTAAAACAAATCCAATTATGCATGATGGAAGTATAAGTCCTACTATCTCAGCAATTTGTTGTTTTCTTGGTGTTGCGCCTAATAAATAGCCGGTTTTAAGGTCTTGAGAAGTAGTTGCTGCAAGGCAAATAGCTACAGTTACAACAGCCCCCATTGTGATTGCCATGATGAGATAAATTCTTTCAGTCCAACCGAGGAAAGCAAAAAGTGACCCTGTAATTAAAAGGGTTGTAAGAACCATGCCAGATGCAGGATTTGATGAGCTTCCTACAAGTCCTACGGTAATCGATGTGACGGCTACGAAAAAGTAGCCTAGTACAACAAGCAAAACGATCGTAAATAGGTTCATGTTAAGGCCTGGAATAAGCCAGAGCAAAAGAATAATACCAACTGATCCAAGAATTAACCATCTCATTGATATATCTCTATCTGTGCGAAGAATTCCTGTCTGTTTCCCATAGCCTGAAAAAAGTTCTTTAAATCCGATCTGAATTGTTTTCCCAATCATTGGAAAGATGCCAATTAAATTATAAACACCACCTATTGCAACGGTTCCGATTCCAATATACCGAATGTAAGAGGCCCAAATTTGTACTGCATCCATCTTTGCAATTGGGATAGTTCCTGGAAATATAATGAGATTTTCTGTTGCATACAACTTTATTAAAGGGATAAAGACCCACCAGCCGATAGCCCCACCTGCAAGCATTACGGCAGAAGTTTCAAGTCCAATGATATAGCCGACACCTAAAAGAGAGGGAGCTGCCTCTAGTCGAAATTGGGTCTCTTCAAACGGGGTAATTACAAAAGTTGCAAGGTCGCTCCATAGATGAAAAGCGCCTGTGCAGAGTTTATAGATTGCACCAATTAAAATACCCCAAATAGCCATAAAGGCATGGCTGAGTTCTTTTGTCCCTGCTTTTAAGATTTCTGCGCAGGCAGTGCCCTCAGGAAAGGGTAAAACTTTATGCTCTTTAACTATAATATACCGTCTCATTGGAATCATGAATAAAATTCCTAAAATGCCGCCAAGAAAAGATAAGAGAAAGACTTTTGTGTTCGAAATTTGAGCGCCGAGGATGAAAAGAGCTGGGATTGTAAAAATGATGCCGGCAGCAAGCCCTTCTCCCACAGATGCAATTGTTTGGACAATATTGTTTTCTAAAATAGAGACATCTTTAAAAAAAATGCGTAATATCGCCATAGAAATGACTGCAGCTGGGATTGATGCAGAGATTGTCATGCCCACTTTTAGCCCAAGGTAAGTATTGCCTACATTGAAGATGAGACCTAGAAGAATTCCTAAAATTGTTGCTCTTAGAGTAAATTCAGGGATTTTTTTACCAGCCTGGATAAACGGCTCAAAAGGCTTATTCTGTTCCATGATCTTCACGTTGTGAAGAGGGGGGTTTTTTTTCAATGAAATATTCGTAAAAGATTTTTTCTCTCTTTGGAGGTTTGATAAAAAGAGTTCTCTTTTCATCGGGAGTAAGAGTCAAAGTTGCTTGGAGTAAGGCTTTTGAAGAGGGTGTTTTTTGAGGGTGTTTGAGAGCAAGTTGCCATACTGCGGTATAATCCCAACTGTAGGAATTACTTAATTTAATGTTGTAGGTTTTTTCGAATGTATCATTTACTAGTTCTAGAGTTTCAGGATCGATGTAAGAGCCTAAGTTCAAAAGTAAATCGCGAAATGCTAGATCGGTCAATTCTTCTAATTCCATTTCAATAAATAGAGTAAGTTCTTTTTGAACAATTTTAAGCGGATGAGAGGCAATTGGAATTAAAGAGAGTGAGAGCAATGCTAATGCTAGAAAAAGTTCAATTAGAATAAATGGGCGACGATTTACTGACATATGGGTAGTGTACCAAAAGTAAAGATTGAAGAAAAAAACAAAATTGATTATGACTTAGCTATTAAAATAGATTTTATATGTTTTTAGGTAGAGCCAAGTACAATCTTTTGCGATATAAAAAACGGGAGAATCCCGATCTTACCTTTTTTGATTGGCAGATAAGGGATTATAGGTCTTTAGACACAAAAGAGCTTTTTTCAGGATTAAAATCACTTGGTGTTGATTTAGATGAGGAAGCTATTCATGCGTTTGCAGATGCAGAAAAAAGACCTGAAGAAATTGATTTTCAATTGACTTCTGATAAAAAAGAGGAGGCATATCTCTATCTTTTTGAGCTTTGGAGAAGGCTTTGTCCTGATAGAAAGAGTATCTCAATTTTTTGTGATCAGTTAGACGCTTTTATTGATTCTTATGATCAAGGTATTGAGAATCAAAATGAAAACATTTTAATAGAACTTTTTGATATCCTAGATGAAAGTGTCGACGAGGGGTTAAAGCCTAAAGCTGTTTATAAACAATTAACTCCTTACTTAGCACACGATCTAGATAGTTTTTTTTATAACTATATTTGTGATCAGGTAGATAGAGATAATGAAGTCGGGGCATCGGAGATTTTAGAAAATATTTATGAGTATGTTGAGGGCAATTTGTGGTTTGAGTTTTTACGAATACGCCTTCTTCGTGGAGCTTTATCTGAAGATGCAACTGCGATGATGGCAAGATTTTTAGAAAAATTAAAAGCAAAGCCCGATATAGAACTCTCTTTTGAGCTTCTTTATTACATGATTGAAACTGGACACAAAGAACTTTTTATTTCAACATACAAAACTGTTTTAAAAGAGATTGAAACAGAAGACCATTTTATGGAAATGCTCGAAATCATTTTTTCTTACTACAGTTTAAATGATTTAGAAAGAGAAGAGAGCCTCATTCGAGAGTTAATTCAAGAGAGAAAAAATATTCCACATCGTCAAAAAATTAGTTTTCAAGACAAAGAGATCTTAAGTCAATTTATTTAAAAGACTAAAACAAGGTCTATAATCGCGCTATTAAAGATTGGGCTATTTCTGCCAAGAGCTGTTACCCATGCACCAATTGCAATTCCCGTTGTACTGTTAAAATTATACTCAATAGCAGGGGCAAAGCTTAGTTGTTCCGATGAGGGGAGTGAATTAGAAGAAATAGCTCCAGTTGTAGTAGTTCCGGGAGACCCAAAGAACTTTGTTTTATTTACATGAGTATAGACGTTATCGAGAGCTAAACCGAAATTTTGGGAAAGAGAGAGTTCAAAGCTAATAATTGCTTGAAAGGTGTTGCCAGGAAGGGCTGTTCCATTTGCGTTAAAACCTCCTCCATAGGCATTAAAACCGTGGACTTTTACAGGTGTTGTAACTGTATATGCTGCGCTATAAGTTGTTGTTAAAAAGTGGTTTTTCCATAGATGATAGACATCGTAGAAAACAAGATTAAAAGTCGATCCGTAAGTTCCAGCTCCCGAAAGATCTGTTAGCAATTTTTTAGGATGAAGTTTTTCGTAAGGGCCTGTAGGAAAAGTTTCTCTAACAGTCAATTTAATGCCGGGGAAGTAGGGGGTAAAGCCTGGCTCAAGAAGTTGAAAATCTAGGCCAATTTGAAGATCTCCAAAGTTTACTGAATTTTGATTCGATACGGTGTTATAAAAAAATTGAGTGATAATATTGATATCCAGCCAGGAAGTCAGACCAAAATAGAGAAAGAGCTCGGGGTTTAGAGAGAAAAAATTGTGGCTCGAATTCACTATTTTCCAATTCTTGTTGTAGATGCCAGTCGTTGTTGTAAAATAGATGTAGGGTTCAATTTCATAACTGCCAAAAGGGGTCACAGTTCCAGGAGGTGCGAGCAATGGGCCTGTAAACCAGGGCGCTTCAGGTGGGGGTGTCGGGATAGGTTTAACAACTTCTTGCGGAGGCTCCTTGGGAAGATCATCACCATGAACGGAGAGAAGAGAGAAGATGGCAAGGCCTATTTTGAGAACATTTTTCATAAAGAATTATACTATTAAAGAAGAGGTTTTAATAAAAGAATTTTTAAAGAAAAAAGGATGAAAATCGATTGCGAGTTAGGGGGTAAAAAATTATAATTGTAGTCATGGATAAGTTTTTTGTTCAAACAACCATCTTCGTACTTTCTTATTATGGGGATTTTCCCCATGCATCTTTTAATTAATACAATAAATTACACACCCTATTAATTTAAAAAATCTTAAATAAGAGATGATATGACGTCATTAGATAAAAAACTAATTTTGATGGATATGCTCCATTCTGTTTCGTATGGAATGGGAGATGAAGTCTTAGAAAGGTTAGAAAAACCGAATATATTTATGGGGGTTGGGCTTTGGTCAAATAAACACGGCCTTAGCATAGGCCTTCCTATGGATATTTTGCATATGCTTATTCCTATTCGCATTTTGCAAGAAGTGGCTATTTTAAAGCATCCTGAAGGCGTAGCCCCAAAACTCTATGTACTGATTGCAGATAGCATGGCTTTTTGCGAGATTGAAAAAAAAGAGATGAGTGAAAAAGTAGACTTATTTAGAAAACTAGAGGAGATAAAATCTCTTTATATGAGAGCAATCAAGTTTTTATTAAGAGCTTTAAAAATTGATGGCGAAGTCTATTTTTTATCAAAACTAGAAACAAGTAGTCGCTTTGAAGAAATTTCTAAAGAAGTGAGTGAGTTGCCTTTTTTAAGCGAACTTTCCCCGGAAAATGTTTCGTATGTTAAAGGACAGCTTGTATCTAGCCGCTTTATGCATGAGGAGTTTGATGTAGGTATCAAAATCGGATGGAGTAAAATTCCAGAAAAAAGATCTCCACATGATTGGGATGAACCAAGATTTGATGCATTTTCAAAAATCGCATGTAGGGGACTTTCTTACATATACACAAAAGCTGGTTTAAATGGTCTAGGAGGGGAAGCTCCTCCCTATACGGCATTTGGAAGCAAAGGCAAAAGGTGCGTTTTGCAGCTAGAGGAAGGAATTCAGTTAGAATTTCCCAAGACAAAAGATGAAAGATGGGAGAAGATTAAACATGTTTGTCGCTTCTTAGAAATGGGGGGTTGTAAGGAAAAAGAGGGTGATTTCCCAGCATTTCTTGCAGTTGCTTGGAAAAGCGCTCTCTCTTTGTGAGGCTCTGTTTCCTAATTCGGAATAAAATTTAAAAAGAATTAAGAGGGTGTCCAAAAACTCGACCGAAATTTAATTCTTAGACACCCTCTAAGTTTTATTCCGAATATAGCCTACGACCACATTGAAAGGTGGTCGTAGAGTATTCAAAAGGAACCTTACTTCGTATGTAATATTCAATCCCGACCTCTCGAACATGCTTCTTTAATGTCTCTAGGTCGGCTGACGGGGGCGCCCCCCCCCCATTCCGGTATTTTCATGTAGCCTTTGGCTGCATGAAAATGAGGTATATCACAAAGAACTGTATCAAAAACTTATGTTGATAAAAGAAAAACCTACAGAGTTAATTTTTGGTTTTCAGGTGATGCTATCAAAAAATGGCGTGCGGAACCTGTTGAAAAAGCCGGACGTCTTTGAAAGGGCGCATGTAGAAGGAGCATTCTCAAGGTGGGAGCGAGTTTTGGGCGAAGATCTTTCTAGTAGATCTAATGAGAATATTGACTCAGAAGTTTATGTTAAATCATTGATATTAAATAAAATGAATAAAGTCAATTGCTCCAAATAAATCGTCTAATTATGAAAATCACGCTGCTTGTAGACCTTTTTGAATTAGGAAACAAAGGGCTCTGTTTCCTAATTCTAAATAATGCCTACTTTTTAAAAGCAAATTTGCGATGACCATCACCATCGATAACGATCTAAACCGAGCATTACTCCGTATGCAATATTAGGTTCCGACCTCTCAACAT
>VGMD01000030.1 GCA_016866545.1 Chlamydiota bacterium
TCGCGGGCCACACCGCTCTCCAAGAAGCGCTCGCACGAGTAACTCAAGAAAAAAAAGCTGCAGAAGCCCGCTTGTCGACTTTGACAACCCTAAGCGAAAGAATCAAAACTACATTAGGAATGACAGGTACTCCCTCCCCCAAAGACATTCTTACGAGAGCAAACGCTACTCTTGAAGACCAAAAAGCCTACATAGCCCGGTTAACGAGGGAGCTCGATGCGGTCGGATCAAGGCTTTCTGAAGAAACCTCACGCCACGCTGGCGTCGAGGGAGACTTACAGGCAGCTCTCGCAAGTTTGAGGCAAGAGCTTCAGGCTGCAAATGCTGAAGCTGCAAGAGGTAGTGCAGCGGCTGATGAGAGCTACAGGGCATTAGAGGCCAGATTTACGGATATGCAAGCACAACTTACTGCAGAAAATGAAGCGCTTAAGGCTGCAGCAGAAAAAATTAGAAGAAGAGACGATCGACTAGAAAGAGAACTTACGGGCATTGAATCAATCCTTGGAATTAATAGAACTACAGGTGAAGTTGAAGAATCTTTTTTAACGAGGCTTCAAGACAACCTCAGAAAAAAAACTAGAGACCTTTCAGAAGCTCAATCTGCCCTATCCCAGCTAAAAGCTAAAGCAGCGGAAGACCAGAGAAGAATAGCATCTCTTCAAACAGCAAATCGGGAGTTGGACCTTGCTATTCAAGCAGAAAGAGAAAAAACTGGCGAAAGCAAAGAAAGACTTACCGCCTTAACAACTGAACACAAGGCTGTTCAATTAACCCTTCAAACACAAGCTTTAAGTCACGAGGCCGTCAAAGGTCGCTTAGAAGGAGAGCTCTCAACAGTACAAGCAGAGCTTGCAAGTCTCAGAGAAGAGCTTGCCGCAGCAAGAGCTCTAGCTGAAGCAGGCGATAGTGCCGCTCGTACGAGGTACGAGGATTTAGAACGGAGCTTTAGTGCCCTTCAAAGCGAACTTGAAGGAGCAAAAGCACGAATTTTAGCTTTACAAAGAGAAAATGAAGCACTTAACGAAAGATATTCTGCGTTAGATCCCCTCGTTTCTTCAATTGAAAGGTCTCTTGGAATAAGAACTGAAGGCGGCACAGCGGTATCCACGCTCTTGGAAGGAATCTTCCGCACAATTCAAACAAGAAACGAAGAGCTTTCAAGTGCAACTAAAGCATTTGGACTTGCCCAATCCGATTTACAAAGACTCACTGCCGAAGCCGCAAGTGATAAAGAAACAATAGCAGGTCTCCAAAGTCAAAGGGATAAATTAGCTGAAGATCTTAGAGTCGCAAGTGTACAAATTGGCGAAATGAAAGCAGCGCTTGCTTTAAGTACCGATGGTAATGCAGCCCTCGAGGCAAAAATTCGTGATGCAGAAGCAAGAAGAGCCGAAGCAATCACCCTCCAGCAACAAGCAGATCTAGCTTACCGTGACCGAGAAGCCCGTCAAAGTGCTCGCATCAGCGTTCAAGATCGAAGAATTAAAGATTTAGAATCAGAGATTTCAGCTCTCAAGGGTCAAGTAGCATTAGCAGGCAGTGGTAACGCTGAGTTAGAAAGAAAACTTAAGGCAGCTCAAGGTGAATTAGCAGCGGTTCGAAGTGACTTAGAAGCTCAGCTTAGCCAAGCACGAGCCCAAGCTGCAGCTAGCGAAGAAAGGCTTACAGCTGCTTTAGATCAAGCGAAAAGTGTACATAAAGAAGAGCTTAAAGCTGCACTTAAGCAGCAAAGAGCTCTTGATGCTCAGTTAAGAACATGGGGAGTTCAATATACAGATACTCTTGCAAAAGTTGAAGTCGCTCTTGAAAGCGCAATTAAACCGGACGCTGATCCAAATGAGCTTTGTGTTGAGCTTGAGAGCTCAGGGAACACAGGGTTAGCAGATAGTCTTCGCGCCATTTATCGATCGATGCAAGAAACAAAAGAAGCTCTTGCTGCAAAGGATGCTCAAATTGGATCACTTGAAGAAAATTCACGGGCGCAGGACGATGAAATCAGAAAATTAAAAGATCTACTTCGAGGAGCTTTGTACCATGCACAGACGGGGCTTGGTGAAACTGAAGATCAACGCCACCCAACTAAAAATAAATCAATACCAGGTAAAGTTCAAGCGCTTGCTCATTTAACACTACGACTTAAAGAATTGCAAGAGAGCACAGTGGCAGAGAAAGAAGCTGAAACTAATAAACTTACAACAGCAACAACTAGGTTCCAGAACACAATTACCGACCTAAAAACTTCACTTGCTTCCAAAGAAAGTGAGGTGGAATTTCAATCTGCCTACATTACCTCTCAAAAGGCTGCTGCTAAAAAAACCGAATCAGACCTAAGAGCTCTTCAAGCCAGATTAGCTACGCTCCAAGCTGCTAAAGACTCCTCTGACAGCGACCACGCTGGTGAAGTCGCCTCTTTGAACTCTCAAATTGATAGACTTAAACAAGCATTAGAAGATTCTAGATCAGAAGTTGCTAAACAGGAAGAGACTTTAACTAATCAGCAATATGAAATCGAAGATTTAAACAGGTTATTAGAAACTCAAAAACAAAAAATTAAAGAAAACCAAGAAACAATAGAACTAGGGCTAAGAGCTAGTGTGCATGTTTCTAGTTTGAATCATGATTTGGAAATTCTAATCGAGACATTAACTGCTTCTTATGAAGAGCAAATAGCACTCCAAAAAACTCTTTTAGAATCTGCAGGGTTTTCAACAACTAGCGCTCTACAAAGCGAATTAGCAGCAATTAACCAACTTCTTAGCCTAACAGCTGGGGGCGCCACTGCCTCTGAAAGAATTCGACAGTTACAACAAGATCTTGTCACGTCTCAAACTAGCGGAGCCGAATTAGCAATAACTTCTGATGCTCTTATAAAAGGTCTACAAGGAGAGCTTGACGCGTTACGCTCATCTTCAAGCGCTGACGTCGCTGCAGCTGCTGCAAAAGCTCAAGCCTTAACTACAGACCTAAGAGAGCAGCAAGTAGCTACCCTGCAAGTGGAAGCTCAGCGAAACGCGCTTCAAGAAGCTAATGCAAAATTAGAAGCTGCGCACAGAGTCAAAGTTTCAGATCTTGAAGGAGCCATCGCGGCACAAAGAAGCACAATTAAAGATCTTGAAGGAAACGTCTCAAGACTTACAACTGCCCTTCAAGCATCTGAAGCAGCTAGATCTAAACTTGAAACAAGCACCGCTGCTCTGCAAAGCGAACTTGAGGAAGCAAAGAAAGCCCTTGCAGCCTCAACTGCCGAAAACAAATCTCTCAAAGGCCGTGTTTCCGCTCTCTCGGCTGAAAAAGACGACTTGATTGCTACAATTGATGCTCAAAAGCACAAAATTGCAGCCCTGCAGTGGGATAATGCTCTTTTAAGAGCAAAACTACGAAAACATGAAATCCGAGAACTTGAGCGGGCCGAGCGAGGCAATTTTTCACTTGAAACCGCCTATGAAGAAGCCTTATCTGGAACATCTGGGCCAGTTCCAGCATACATTGCAGAAGCAGAGCGCGAAGCTGAGGAAATTTATAACCTCTTTATGAGATTAAGAGAAGGAGAGGTAGGCCAAGCTACGGCAGCACTGCCTCTTGAGATGGCCCGAGACTTTCCAATTGATCACTTACTTTTAACTGGTGCAATTAGATTGGGTTATGAGAAAGGTAAAGCAACTTTAATGATCGATCAAACCATTTTAGGCCTCCTAGGGCTACCTGACCTAAGTCCTCTTGAAGGCCCTGATGCCAAAAAGCTTCTTGACAAAAGTCCTCTTGCCCACATTGCTGAAAAGGTAACACGTGAAGAAATCGAAGGGACCAATTTTTTCAAGATAACTCTCACTAGGCTACCGAATACTAGAGGAAGTACTGACACTTTATTTGAAAGATTCGTTGAGTTCTATTTAAAAGATATGGCCAGAATTATTATCTTAGGACAAACCGATCCTGGCCGCTTAAGCAGTATTATCACGAGCTTAAGCACTCTTAACACCTATTGCTCAACACTAAAAAGAAGTCTTGAAGAGCTACAAGAAAAACCTGCTCGCATAAGGGAAATACAAGCTGAATTAAGCGCAATTTCTACAACTTCTATTACAGATCCTTCTACTGTAAGAGAACTTGCTGCAAGGCAAGTCCGTCTCCGGAAAGAGTTAAAAGAGCTGCAAAACGGCAAAGCAAAAACAGCCAGCCAAGTTCTTATTGATTCTGTGCAAGCAAGAGCAGCCCTTGCCAAAAACCTTACATGCATGATAGCACTTTTAGATTCTGTTGGTGAAGATTCACGGGCAATGCGCTCTACCGCCGGAAAAGAAACAAGAGAAGCTCTCATCCCAACTAAACGCCTTCTTAGCCGTCTCTTAAGTGAACTAAATGTTGAAATACTCGGCGGCCCCACCGCTACAGCCGATGGCGGCGGCGCGGGCTTTGCTCTTCCAGCACCTGCAGCACATGCTCCTAAAGCACGCAGGAGCGGAGGCGCCTCTCGCGAACCTATGCGATCATCATCCCCTGAATGGAAAGAGGCAGGTCGGATTCCAAAAGAAATCACCGGAGGCGGCGGTGCACATGACCCCAAAAAGCCTCGGGGAAAACCAGGCCCAGGGACGACCTTCCCACAAGCGCCTCGTTCCTAATTTTTTTGGGGGGCGGTGTCGGTTGTTGATTCGATTTCGGTGATGGCAGCTGAGAGCATTTCGATTTTGGATCCGTCTACTTGTTTTAAGATGACAGTTCTTTCGCGAACTTCGTCAACTGTTGCTCTGATGCCCATTGCAATCACTTTGTCGCCACGCTTAAGCGATTTTCTTAAAGATTCGAGTTTTTTTCTACGCTTTTGCTCTGGTCTCCAGAGGATGAAGTAGAAAAATAGAATGGCAATCCCTACCATAATGAGTGTTTGGTAGAGGTTTTGGTCTCTTGGAGCTGCTTCTGCAGCTGCAACAAATACGTGTGACATGAAATTCTCCAATTGTGTTGTTAACTACCCATCATAGCGCATAAGAATAATATTTTCTATATGCTTTGTATGAGGAAATGGGTCGAATGGAGCAATCTCAGCAATTTTGTACTTAGGGAAATGAGCCAAATTCTCTTTCTGTGTGATCGGGTTACAGGAGATGTAGAGAAATTTTTTTGGTTTTAAGAGATTAATTGCATCAATTGCTTTTTTATCAAGCCCCGTTCTTGGGGGGTCTACGACAACGATATCTGGTGCAAAAAGAGACTCTCCCCTTTCTAAAAAAGTGCCCACATCCTCTGCATAGACGTGCATATTTGAAATGCCCAATCTCTCTATTGCCTCTTTTGCATCAGCTACACTTGTTTTGGCAATTTCAATGCCGATCACCTGTCTTACGTGTGAAGAGAGAATTAAGCCAATTGTTCCCATACCGCAGTAAAGATCTAACACTTTTTCTTCGCCAGTTAACAAAAGCATCTGAATTGCTTTTTCAAACATTTTTTCAGCAACTTTCACATTCGGTTGAAAAAAGCTCCTTGGACTAATGCGAAACTCGATGCCACAAAGAGTCTCTTTTAAGTGATCAGGGCCTGAAAGGTGCATCTCAAAAAATTCTGTTTCCTGCCCCTTTTTAGCAACTTGCAAACTTAAAAAAACGGACGTGTTTTCATCAAATTTAGAGGCCGCTACAAAGCTATTTAATTCACTTCTTGTAAGAGCGTAATCTGCGTCTCCTGAGACTGTCAAGATAACCATTTTTTCTTTGCCATCTCTACTTGATCGCATTGTCAAAGTTCTTAAACTTCCAATTGCTTTTGGCGGGAAAAAAGCCTCTAATCTACTTTTTTGCCACCACTCTCTCACACTATTCACAACCTCTGCCATCCACGGAAATCCAATAAAGCATTCCGTCAGCGTAAACACTTTTCCGCGGCTCTTTGGCATCACAAGCCCTAAATACTTCTCTCCTTTTTTATCCTGTGAAAAAGAAAACTCCATCTTTCCCCGGTATGACCAGGGGATGTCAGAACCAATAATTGGATTCACAGGGTGGGGGTCAAAAAGGGCTGTAACTTGATTTTGCTTTAGTATAAGCTGTTCGTTATAAGGTGCTTGCTGAAATTTACAGCCACCACAAATAGGTGCGTGTTTACATCTAGCTTCGATCATAGACGCAAGAGTTTATCATACGCGGCGTTTTTTCTTCTCTTTTTTCTTCGGTTTTGCCTTTTTCTTCTCTTGATCGAGAGACTCTTTTCGCCAAACTTTAGAGACTTTAGCAATTTTGACAGTTTTTGTTCGAATACGCTGGGCAGCCGTCTTATTCCCTTTTAAAACTTTTGGAATATCTTTTAAGATGGCCTGAATCAATAAAGTAAGCTCTTCCGTTGTTTGCAAAAATGCCATCACTGCCCTATAATTTTCTTTACACCTCCACCCATATGACCTATTCTATTTTTATGCAATTTTTTTGTTATCATAACGGCACATTTGTTTTGCAAAACTCTTTTGGCATTCCCTCATCTCTTCTTGGTTTTACAAGGGGATATGCAGCATTTGAGCTCATTCGAACCTACGATTTTACCCCCTTTTATTTGCAAGAGCACTTAAAGAGATTAGAAAATAGTGCAAAAACTTTTTTGTTAGAGTTTCCAAGTCATCTAGAAGAGATTATTGATAGGCTCATAAAAAAAAATAATCATCCAAACGTTGTGATTCGAATCTATTTATCAGAAGATGAATCTGGAAAAAGTCATGTCATTCTTTTTTCAGAGCCCATAGTTTTTCCAGATAAAAAATTTTATGAAAAAGGAATGCCGGTTGTGACAACATCGTATACGCGGACATTTCCCCTTGTAAAATCAACTTGTTACCTAAGTGCAATCATTGCTCTTAAAGAGGCTGCCTTGCAAAACGCGGAAGATGCACTATTTACAAATGGGGAGGGCCACTTGCTTGAATTTACAAAATCTAATTTTTTTGCAGTCGTTCAAGGAACTCTCTATACACCAAAAGAGGGGGTTCTTTTTGGTATTACAAGAGCAATTGTGATAGAGCTTGCTAAACAGCTCTGCCTCGATGTGAAAGAAGATGTCATTCATAAAAAAGATCTCCCCTTTATCGAAGAGGCTTTTTCAACGTCAACGATACGTGAAATACTTCCCATTTCAAAAATTGATCAAACTGAAATCAGATTAGGACCCATTACAAAAAAACTCCAGTCTGCTTTTTTAACCCTCAAATCAAATCTAAAAATAGACTGTCTTTTATGATCTCACCTTTTATACGATCTTATGTTAATATAAATACAATCTGCCACATGTTACAAGACGAAATAGGCTATCTTGTAGATCATGAAAAAATTGTACAATTGAGTGAAAGAATCCTACAAATACCTGATCTTAATACCAATAAATTAACAATTACACTAAATGGGCGATTCTTAATCGTAAAGCATGAAGGGTTCTGCGTCCCCTTCCTCCAAGAACTTTTATTTCCGGATACTCAAGCAGGCATATTGATGTAAAAAGGTTCATAATCAGCTATGTGAAGATTATCTCCTCTTTCAGCTAAGGCTAAACCCTGATAAAAACTATGAGGGCACTCTCCTCTTTATAGGCTTATGAGAAAGAGCAATAGCTTAACTCTTAGGCGATGATACAGGCGCAGCATGGCTCTTTTTGGGGGATGAAGACACGCTCTGAAAAAATTACCCGCATCGTTAGATCGTTTTTTACGCCGCGACATTTTTGAAACACGGTTGCAAATAAGCGATCATTTTCAAATTTTGAAACCACCACCAAATTTTTTTCCCCTTTTACAGCAATTACTTGGCCAGCAATTGTAACAGATGTAATCACCCTTGTTGGATTTTCGATTCTATGAAACTCAACAATATCTTTTAAAACCTTTTCAACAGTTGTTTTATTTGCTTTTACTCTTAATTCTATTCCATGCGGATCACATCCTGTTGCTATTGCATAGTGGTAACAACGAAAATCTAATAAAGGTTCCATTAAATCAGCCTGACTAAAATCTGAGCCTACTTTTTTATCATAATTTTAATTTTAAGTCAAAATCGATAAAATTTCATTCTTGAGTCAATTTCTTAGTAGATCTTTGCAGCTCTGTTTCCTAATTCAAAAAGATCTACAAGCAGTCTGATTTTCAAGAGCTTTGTTATACTCGGACCAGTTACATTTCATCTAATCAGATACATGTTGGGTTTGTGTTTAGCGACTTAAAATTAACCCTGTAGACTTTTCTTTTATCAACATACGTTTTTGATACAACACATCATTTTCCCTCCGCCTTCGGCTGCACAAAAATACCGGGAAAGGGGCGCGGGGATTCTTCTCGACGCTTTTTTCCAAAGCTTTCTTAAATTTTACGATGAATTAGGAAACAGAGCCGATCTTTGCCACTTACCGTAGTTAAACATCTTTGGAAACACTATTTTTCGCACCGTCTCCACACTAAAAAGCAATACCCCAGGCAAAAGGGTTAAAAGCCACTGTTGCAAGGTTAATGGAGTTGTTTGAAAAATCTTTTGTAAAAATGGGGTATAAAGAATAAAAATTTGCAACACCAAGCCTACAAAAATCGATACTAAAAGCGATTTATTTGAAAACAAGCCTATCTGAAAAATAGTTTTTTCGTCTGCTCTTACATTGAATGCAATCAACCACTCAAATACTACAATAGCTAAAAACACCATCGTTCGAGTTGTTTTTAAGTCATAAAATAAGAGAGCATTGTAATACATAACAAATGTTGATAGACCAAGCATTATTGCAAGAAATAAAATCCTAAACACCATCCCAAGATAGAGAAGCTTTACATCAGGAGATCTCGGGGGCTGTTTTAGCTCATCTTTAGTTTTTGGTTCCATGGCAAGCGGAATTGCGACAATTACTCCCGTGATCAGATTGATCCAAAGTATCTGAAGAGGTTGAAGATAGACATGATTCGTAAAGCCGACACTCAAAATAAGGCCGAGTAATTCTCCTATACAAGTAGTAAGCAAAAATGTCGTCACAAAACGGAGTCGATTGAAAATAGCTCTCCCCTCTTCAACTGCTGCCTCGATTGATGAAAAATTATCATCAATTAAAATCATATCTGCTGCCTCTTTTGCTACATCAGTCCCTGTAATACCCATCGCAATTCCGATATCAGCTGCCTCGAGTGCAGGAGCATCATTGACTCCATCTCCTGTCATAGCGACAACCTCACCTAGACTTTTAAATATTCTTACAATTTTTAATTTGTGAAGAGGCTCTATCCGAGCATAGACGTTAATCTCTTTCATTTTTTCTCTAAGAATCTCATCTGACATGGAATCTATATCTTGGCTAGTCAAAACTCCCTTAGCTACATCAATACCAATTTCTTTAGCAATTGTTTGAGCAGTCAACTTATTATCACCTGTGATCATCACAACTCTAATGCCTGCTTGTTGGCAGCTTAAAATAGCCTTAGCAGCATCTTCCCTCGGTGGATCAAAGAGAGCAAATAAGCCTATAAATTCAATACCCTTTTGAAAGATCTTTTCAGTAAGCTTTTCATTATTAGAAACTGGAAGGTATCCTGCCGCTAGAATTCTTAATCCCTCAGCAGATAATTTTTCCATTTCCATCTCAATTTCTTGTTTATGAGAATCGCAAAGATTGCTAAATTCAAGAAGCTTTTCTAAAGAGCCTTTAACGTAGACCACCTTTCCTCTTGGCGTCGCACAAAGAGTTGCCATATACTTTTTTTCACTTTCGAAGGGCATCTCTTCCAAACGTGTGCTAGACTGCATAACTATCTTATGATCAATACCCTCTTTTTCAGCTGCAATTAAAAGCGCTCCTTCGGTAGAGTCCCCCACAAGTTCAAACTTATCCCCTTTTTTTGTAATATAAGCGTCGTTAGCCAGTATACCAATCTCAAATAAAAGCCTTTTTCTCTCAGGGTTATTTTTAAATACATATGTCGTTTTGACGCTCATTTCATTACGTGTTAGTGTTCCTGTTTTATCAGATGCAATAAGTGTGGTTGATCCTAGAGTTTCTACAGCAGAAAGTCTGCGTACAAGCGCATTGCCCTTTGCCATTACATTCATACCTGCTGCTAATACAATAGTTACAGCAGCAGGAAGTCCCTCAGGAATTGCAGCAATCGCAGCAGATGTAGCAAAGAGTATAATTTCCATCCACGGATACCCTTTGTAAAGACTTACCGCAATAAAAACTAAGATAATAAAAAAAACAAAAACTGAAATGGAGATACTTAAAGAGTTTATACTTTTTTGTAGAGGTGTTTTTTCTGGTTTGATCTCGTGGATTGCAAGAGCTATTTTTCCAAGTTCGGTATTCATACCAGTCGCAACACAAACTGCAGTTGCTTTACCTGTAGCAACAGTAGTACCGGTATAGACCATATTTTTTCTCTCTGCAAGGGGGGTCTCTCCAATTATGTAACCGGTATTTTTTTCTACTGTCTCCGACTCCCCTGTTAAACTTGCCTCATTCACCTTAAAATGAGTGCATTCAATAATTCGAGCGTCCGCAGGAATACGGTCGCCTGATTCTAGTAGAATAAGATCACCTGGAACTAATTCTAAACTCTCAATTACTTCCACCCTATTTTCCCGTTTTACTTTCGACTTATGAGAGTAGAGATTTTTTAGCGACTGCATTGCATTTTCAGCACGCGTCTCCTGAAAAAAACCAATAAGCACAATCAAAAATATAGTTAAAAACAAGACAAAAGAGTCTAACGGTTTATTTATAAAAAATTTAAAAACAGATACAAATAATAAAATTGAGACAAGCGGGTTAAAAAATTGCTTGAAAAAAATTCCACTCCAACTAGAGCCCCCTGGTGTTTTGAGTCTATTTAAGCCGCAGCTATGAATCCGCTTTTTTGCTTCTTCATGATCAAGTCCGCTTGGACTTACTTTAAAAGACTCCATTAAGGCATCTATTGATAGTTTATGCCACTCTTGCTCATCGCTTGTCTTGGATGGCTGAAAAGACATACAAAGCTCCTGCTATCAAAACAAAATTTTTAAATATGTATTGCCCTTCGAGCGTTAATCCATAAGGGAAAAAAGTAAAGCAATCTGCAGGATTTGTAAAAAGAGGAATAAACGTACCTGGAATCTGCAAAAAGAAAAGCCCTATCGCAAAACGGTTTAATCTTTTGATAATAAAACAAATACCAATAAGCAGTTCCCAATATCCGAGAAGAACTACAAAAAGATGTTCATTAATTAAAAAAGCAGTCTTTCTAACGAGTTCTTCAATAGGGCTTACCCCTAAAATTTTTAAAATCCCAAACCAAATAAATATAACGCCGAGAGAAAGACGCATAAAAGTTGGACCCCATCTTTTAAGCTTCTCACAAAGAATACCTTCTCTTTCAAAATAAAAATCGTAAGACATACGCCTCCTTTTTAATTAGTCCTAACTCATAACAAAAATTAATACAAGCCTATAGTGATTTCAAAATTACCTCAAAGAGTTTTTAAGACTCTCATCTAAGACCAAAGTCATCCACTTTAACAAATTCCAAAAAGGCTTAATGCTCAAAAATAGACTTTTTTCGTTGCCCACTTTGTTTAAAAAAATCAAATTTAAGAAACGAATGGAGTTTCAAAAGAAGTTTAATGAATGTTATTAAGAGATGAGACAGCCACACTCTTCTTTTTCAGGGAGAAACGTGTAGTTTGAGAAATTGACCCGAATAGTTAGTCCACCTCTTACCCCATGACATTTTTCAAAAACGGTTGAAAACAATCGATCCTCTTTAAATTTTGAAACAACTACCAACTTATTTTCGTTTCTTACAGCAATCACTTGATCCGCAATTGTAACATTAGAGATCACCCTGGTAGGATTTTCAATTTTATGAAATTTAGTAAGAGTTTTCAAAACATTATCAACTGCTCTCTTCTTGACTTTAACTGCCAACTCTTGCCCAAGGGAGTATTCACCTTTTACAATTGTATAATGGAAACAGCTAAAGTTTAGGATAGGATGGATAGTGATTTAAAAGATTAAGAAGAGGGTGAAAAAAGGAATAAAAAAGGCCCTCACAATA
>VGMD01000031.1 GCA_016866545.1 Chlamydiota bacterium
TTTAAGAGTTATCTGTTTTTAAAATTTCGATGAAGGCTTCTTGAGGGATGCTTACCTTGCCAAACTCCTTCATCTTCTTTTTCCCTTTTTTCTGTTTGTCCCAGAGTTTTCTCTTTCGGGTAATGTCGCCACCGTAACACTTTGCAGTTACGTTTTTGGACATAGCAGAAAGAGTCTCCCTTGCAATAATTTTCCCGCCGATAGCAGCTTGAATCGGAACTTTAAACATTTGGCGAGGGATCACATCAAGAAGGCGTTTGCACATTGCGCGCCCTTTGAATTCTGCTTTGGAGCGGTGCACTAAATTAGAAAAGGCGTCGATTGGTTCGTCATTTACTTTTACTTCTAGTTTAATGATGTCACTTTCTATGTAAGAGTCGTGTTCGTAATCAAAGGATGCGTACCCTTGGGTAATAGATTTAAGTTTGTCGTTAAAGTCAGTAATGACTTCGTTAAGTGGCATTTTTAAGTGAAGATAAAGTCTTTCACCATCAATTGTTTCTGTATTAACAAGCTCTCCTCTTTTGTCGTGAGCAAGGCTCATAATAGAGCCTAAATAGTCAGCAGGAGTTAAAATGTTACATTTCACCCAAGGCTCTTCTACAAAATCAACAACAGATGGATCAGGGAAGTGAGAGGGTGTCTCAATTTCCACCATTTTTCCAGTAGCCATGTGAACTCTATAACGAACGCTTGGCGCAGTTGTTAAAATATCGAGGTCAAACTCTCTTTGTAATCTTTCAAAGACGATTTCTAAGTGAAGAAGTCCTAAAAATCCACATCTAAATCCTGTTCCTAATATTAAGGAAGTTTCAGGCTCTACAGTGAGGGCAGAATCGTTTAAACGTAGTTTATTCAGAGCATCGGTTAGCGCTTCAAAATCGGAAGCATCAACTGGATAAATAGCTGCGAACACGACAGGCGTGATTTGCTTAAATCCTGGAAGAGGCTCACTAGCAGGCTTTAAAGTAGCTGTCATAGTATCGCCGATTTTTATATCGGATGGTTTTTTAATATTTGCAAGTACGTAGCCTACTTCACCAGGGTAGAGCTCCTCTGTTGGCTTTTCTCTAGGACAAAAAATACCTACTTCTTGAACCTCAAACTCTTTTTGAGTAGCCATAAGGCGTATCATTGTCTTTTTCGTAATTGTCCCGCTAATGACTCTGACATAAACCATTACACCTCTATATGTGTCATAGTGAGAGTCAAATACAAGAGCTCTTAGAATCGAGTCTTCAGGCTCTTTAGGGGGAGGGAGAGAGTAGACAATCTCTTCTAAAACTTCATGAATTCCTTGTCCCGTTTTTGCAGAAGTTAAAATTGCTTTTGAGGGGTCTATGTGAATGATCTCTTTGATCTGTCTCTTTATACTTTCTGGATCTGCTGCAGGGAGGTCGATTTTATTGATAACAGGAATCACTTCAAGCCCTTTATCTAAGGCTAAATGAACGTTTGCAAGCGTTTGGGCTTGTACGCCTTGGACAGAATCGACGACAAGTAAAGCTCCTTCGCAAGCTGAAAGAGATCTTGAAACTTCATAAGAAAAGTCGACGTGTCCTGGAGTGTCAATAAAATTAATTTGATAGACGTCGCCATCAGCTGACGTGTAGTACATTGTTACCGGATGGGCTTTAATTGTAATCCCACGCTCTCTTTCGAGATCCATATCATCTAAGAGCTGCTCTTGCATATCTCTTTTGGCAACAGTCTGCGTAGTCTCGAGTAGCCTATCGGCAAGAGTCGACTTGCCATGGTCAATGTGGGCGATAATAGAAAAATTTCGAATCTTTTTTAAATCGTATTTTCTCGTCATAGGCAGACAAGTATACTTAAGAGTCCTAAACTGTGAAAGCTTTTTCTTCAGCCTCTTTTTTAGCGATTTCGATTTTGAATTTCTTATCAAGTGCAATCACTGCAATGATCCAAAGGGTAATAATAATTCCTAGAAAAATTCCAATATAGGGTGCCATAGCAGAAATGCTACCCAAGGTAATGATTAAAAATTGTTGAATAAAAGCGCCGCCAGATTTACCAAATCTTGCCCCGACAACATCAACAGTTGCTTTTCCTTTTACTTTAAGCTCCTGGCTTAAAGGAATGTAAGCCATTTCTTTTGTGGGGTCGAAGAGGGAATATTTTGCTGACTTGCTCATAATGTTTTGGGCCATTCCAAAAATAACGGCAAGCCAAAGGGGAGTTGTTCCAATCAAAGCAATTGCCCCTTTCAAATGGGAATTGAAAATCATAAACGTGAAAAATAGAGCTCCTGTGACTAGAAGAATGACGGGTGTAATTAAAGCAGCAACCCTCCATCCAAGTTTTCGAACAACATTGCCTGTTACAAAAAACATCATAATCATAGTAACAAGGCCTGTAATTCTTGAAAATTCGCCCATAAAAGCGCTGTAATCGTTTGGATTTGGAAATTGGAGTTTTAATTCACTTTTCCAAGTGACTTCTATTAAATTAATAGACATACCGTATGCAATCACAAGAATTGCTATACATCCCAAGTAACTTGAGGTGAGTAAATTCTTAAGACTCTCTTTCAAAGAGAGTTTTGGTTTATCCGATTTGATTTTTTTTTGCTCTGTTGCATCATAAAATCTTTTGTCTGTTAACACATATTTGTTAATCCAAAAGTAAATTGCTAAAATAATTAAGCCAGATAAAACAACAACAAGCATAAGTATATTTAAAGAGACTTGCCAGGGATCTTTAACATTGAGTGTGTTCCGCAGGTTAGAGGCCCAGATGATGAATGTTCCTGCAAAAAAAAGTGATAGATTAGCGCCAAGCCCAAAAAGATTATAAAATCGCTTAGATTCTCCGACTTTTGTAATATCATTGGCAAATCCCCAAAAAAGAAGAGAGAGGCAGACGCTTCCCCAAAGTTCCGACATGATGTAAAAAAGGGAGAAGGTCCAGTTTCTTATAATTGCAATAAGACCCATAAATCCAGCCGGCAAAATACCTTGCAGATAGTCGCAGAAACCATTTGGATGTAGAGCTTCTCTGTTAGGATAGAGAAGAAGGGAGAAGATTGCGAAAAACAGAATAAAAGGAGTCACAGTTGCATAGAATAAGCTACTTTTACTCAGTATGTTGCTCATTTTTGCATAGATAAACATGAAAATAAGGGCAGCTGGTAATACACCGTATACTTTTAGAAAAGGAATAGCTTCTGCTCCTGAATTTGGTGCAGTAACGATCAATGTGTCTTTTGTGTCTCTTAATACAGTGTAATTAAATAGGATAAAGAAAAAAAGCAAGAACATTGGAATGAGTTTTTTTAACTCATACGAGTAGACGGGCCAGAAAAAAGCCCTCACTTTTCCAAATGCATTTGCCTCTTCTTTCATAGAATTTTTACTTAGCAAGAAACATTGATATTTTCAAGAACAAACCTAAATTTATTAGATTTCACCCGAAACTCAGATTGTTTGGAAAAATTAGAGTTTTTAACCTATTGTTGCTACACCGACGAGAATATTATGGTGCTTGATAAAAGTTATAGTGATTTATATCGCTATAACTTTCAAATGAATTAGTTAATGGCGCAATAGTCATTTCAATCATAAATTTCAGCTTAATGACTAAGGATACGAACTGAGATGGCAGTGATGTCTCTTTTGCCAGCTTCCTGTTTATGCTCGATTTGTCTAAGGTCTGCAATTGAGTTGCAATCGCTTTCTCCAACAATTGTAACTCCGTCTGAGATCTCTATATTATTTTCTATATCTGATGCAACAATCCCACCTAAAATGGCTGCTACCTTCTCCGCAATTTTTGCTTTTAAGTTGCCAGCTGAGATATTAGGATCGATTCTTAGTGTGAAGTCTTTTTCACCTTCAAGACTGTCAAGATAGAAAAAAATCGTCTCCTGGTGTCCAGTCGGTGGTATCATTTTAATCTCCTTTTAGTTCAAACGTTAGGAATTTTTTTTTCTCTGTCAACTGCAAAAGAGAAAGGCTCTGTAGGTTTTCTACAGAGCCTTATTTATAACTTACTCAGCAACAGCTATTAAGCCGTTGTTTTCGCAAGAGTTGCCTCTTCTTCTTTCTTGCTTTCAACAAGGGCTGTAAACTTACGGCTTAAGCCAATGACTGAAGCAATCCAAGCGATACAAATCATAATTACAAGAGGACCTAGAATTACGGTCAAACTTGCAAGTGATACGCTACCACCAATGATTGCAAGAAGTGTAGATTGGATTAAAGCACCACCTGATTTACCAGCTCTTCCGCCAATAACTTCAACAGCTGCCTGTCCTTTCACTTTAGCTTCTTGATCAAGAGGAATGTATGCCATTTGTTTCGTTGAATCAAATAGAGAGTACTTTGTTCCTTTTGAGAGTACGTTTTGAATCATACCCACGATAACTGCAACCATTACAACAGTTGTTCCCATAAGAGGAGCAAACGGTGTGCTCTTCGCTCCGTTCCAAACGAAGAAGAAGAAAATAGATGATGTTGCAAGAATCATAATTGGAGTGATGATTGCAGCTTTCAACCAGCTTAGACGACGGAGAATGTTGTTACCAACAATCATGAGAAGAATTGTAATAAATCCTGTCCATGTTGAAAACTGTCCCATAAACATGTTGTAGTCGTTTTTATCTGGGAATGCAATTTTGATTTGACCTTTCCAGATACCTTCTACTAGGTTAATCGCTACACCGTATGATAAAACAAGAACAGCAATTAGTGCTAGGTAGGGGTTGCTTAAGATATAGCGGAAGCTTTCACCAATTGAAAGTTTCGCTTTTTCTTTTTTCTTAGATCCTTGACCTGGTTGGTATAAATTTGGATCAGTAAGAACATTTTTATTCATCCATCTGTAAGTTGCTATTACAATCATTCCAGAAAACACAACAGCTGCCATTAAGAATTTTAAGTTTACACCGAAAGAATCGATGTGGGCTGGTAATGTTTTTGCGTATTTTGCAAAGAAAATAATTGTTGGACCTGAAATCATTAAACCAACGTTTCCGAGCATTCCAAATAGACCATAGAATCTTTTTGACTCGTCAATTTTAGTGATTTCGTTTGCAAACTGCCAGAAAAGCATAGAAAGAACTACGCTACCCCAGAGTTCGGATAAAATATAAAATAGACTATAACTCCAGTTACCAATTACAGGGATAAACCAATGTAAGTTTGGAAGCTGGTGTTGATACGATTGAATTGTTGATAAACTCATGTGAAAAAGATCTTTGTTCGGATAAATAACAAATCCGAAAAGACCAAAAAATGCGAGGAAAGGAACGAGGATCACATAAAAAAGTTTTTCACGAGAAAAGACGTTAGCAAGCTTCATGAATCCAATCATAAAAAGGATCGCAGCTGGTGTTACGCCATAAAGTTTTAAAAATGACAAGCACTCTGCGCCTCCGCCTGGGGAGTTTACAACTAGTGTGTCTTTTGTATCTCTTAAGATTGTGTAGTTAAATAAAATACACATCATCATAATTCCCATAGGTAAAAACTTTTTGAGTTCAAACCCATGAATTGGCCAAAGGATACCACGTAATCCTTTGAATGCCTGGTTGCTTGAGGCTTTTTCTGACATAGATAAATCCTGGTTGTTAATAAATTTTATTGTCTTACGCGTTTAAATATAGCAAAATAGGGGGAAATTAACAAGAGAAAAGCCTCTAAGGATCATCCTTAGAGGCTATCGTGCTCACAATTAAAAAATTGATTATTTTTTCTCTCTGTAATCAACTTTTTTGATTTAATACAGATCGTTTCAAAAAAAAATTAACGATTAAAAAGTTGTTCTAGAGCTGATTCAGCGTTGTTTTGCGCTTGTACAATTTCTGCGTACGTGTTCCAAAGAACTTGGTCAACAACTCCCTGACGAATTGATTGAATCAACTCTTTTTTGCAATTTGTTAAAGATTTTTTTGGACTTAAAACAGAGACCATTTCTTTATCTCCAGAAATTTTTGCCATAGTTAAAAGTCTATCTAATTGTGTTTTTGTAAAAGTAATTTGATCTTTTCTTTTTCTAGAACCACGAGCAGCTCTTTGTTTTGGAGAAATTACAGTCGGTTTTGAAGAGGCAATAATAAATTTTTCAATGAGCGTTCCTAATTCGATAGGTTGTTTTAACTTCATTTTTCTTAATGTAAAATGGTGCATGTATCCACCTGTTGACATAGGGAGATATTTGCAAAGATCATTTTCATTGTCTCCACCAACTTTTTTAATTGCTTTTGCAATTACATCTTCAATATCTTCGAGTGATTTTAATCCACTGATAGTTTCTTCCGCTTTATATGGCATGTTAATTGTCCTTTTTTTCGTAAATAAATTATTCAAATCACTTAGTGTTATAACAAATTTTTCTTTGTTCGAATATTAAATAATATTATTCTTTTTTGCAAGCCATAAAATAAAATCATAAGGTAGTATGTGTAAAATGAAAGTAATAGTAATTGGATCAGGAAAAGGTGGAGTTGGGAAATCAACAATTAGTGTAAGTCTTGCTTTATTATTTAAAATGCTCGGATGGAAAGTTGGTTTAATTGATGCAGATATTTATGGACCTTCATTAAGGGGAATGTTAACCCCTGAAATTTTTCCAAAGGAAGAAAACGGTTTTTTAATTCCCGCTTGCTCTAAAGGTATCCAAGTTGTTTCAGCTGCTTATTTTTCAAAATTCGAAAAGGGCGCGCCTGTAAGAGCACCCCTTATTAACGGTATCATTGAACAATTTGTCTACGGAATTAAGTGGGATGAGCGAGATCTTTTGCTGATTGATCTACCGCCTGGGACGGGTGATATACACTTGTCTCTTTTGCAAAAGCTCTCAGTCGATGGCGCAATCGGAGTAACAATGCCTCAAAAAATTTCTGTTTTGGATGTAGAAAAGTCTTTGTATCTTTTTCAAAGCATGAATGTCTCTTTATTGGGAATCATTGAAAATATGAGCTATTACCAAGATCCATTAACAGGTGAGAGGCATAAAATTTTTGGAGAGGGCGGTGGTAGAGCTCTTGCTGAGAAGTTTCAAACAAAGTTGCTTGGCAAAGTGCCTATAGATCCACTCCTTTTAGAAAGCTTAGATGCAGGCGAAGGAGCAAAATTTTCTTTGAGCAGAGATGAGCTTTTGAAGATTGCTGTTGAGATAAGCAACCAATTGTGCGATCATGAGAGTGGAAAAAAAATAGTTGAAGTAAAGAAAATTGATCATCAAACTTTTGCAGTAGAGTGGTCAAAAAAACGTTCGGTACATAAGTTTTCAAAGGTGCAAGAGAGTTGTCCTTGTGTTCTTTGTGCAGAAAAAGATAGACCTTCTGATCCGAATGTATCTGCAATGAGTATAGAGCTTGTTGGTAATTATGCAGTCAAATTCGAATTTACTTCTGGGTGTAGTAGGGGTATATATACATGGCAAAATTTTCAAGAATTTTAATCCTCTTTTTATTTTCCGCGTGTTCATCTACAAATGAGCAAGGAAATAGTTTTGTTGATTGGATGAAAAGTGACGGTAGAATAAAAATTCTTGCTACAACACCCATTGTGCAAGATCTTGTACAAAAAGTTGGTGGCAAAGAGGTAAAAGTTCATGCAATCATTTTTGGCAATCAAGACCCTCATTCGTATGAAATTGTCAAAGGTGATGGTGAAAAATTTGGGTATGCCGATCTTGTTTTTGCAAACGGGTTGATGCTTGAGCACTCAGGAAGTCTCCAATATCAATTGAAGCATCACAAAAATGTCTGTTTTTTAGGAGACGAGCTTTTTAAGCGTTTGCCGGACCAAATTATTACAGTTGAGGGACAATTAGATCCGCATATTTGGATGGATGTCTCTTTATGGGCTACATGCATTGATATTGTTTTAGAAAAGCTTAAAGAAATAGACCCTTTGCATAAAGAGATCTATGAGAAAAATGCAAAAGAGACAAAAGAGGAGTTTGTCTCAGTAGATCAAGCAATTCAAGAAAAAATAGATGGGATTGCCTTAGCTAAAAGATATCTTGTGACAAGTCACGACGCTTTTAATTACTATGTGAGAAGGTATTTTGCAACAAAAGAGGAGTTAGAAAACAACTCTTGGAGAGTTCGTGTCCAAGCTTTGCAAGGGCTTGCCCCTGATGAACAAATCAGTGTTTTGCAAATCAAAGAGATTGTTGACCATGTTTGTAAATACAATATTGAAGTGATTTTTCCAGAAAGCAATTTAAGCAAGGACTCACTAGAAAAAGTGAAAGAGGCCGCTGAAAAAAGGGGAAAAAAAATAAGACTTGCCAAAAGCACGCTCTATGGAGATACGTTAGGGGGAAAGAGCTACTTAGAGATGTTGACTTATGATACTAAGGTTTTAGAAGATAATTTATGAACGAGATTGTAGTTAACGATTTAACTTGCATATACGACAGAAAGCCCGTTATTTGGGATTTGCATTTTTCCGTGCCAAAAGGTGCGATGGTTGCTGTAATTGGGCCAAATGGAGCAGGAAAGAGTACTCTCATTAAAGCGATGATAGGTCTTGTGCCTGCTATTTCTGGAAAAGTTCGGTTTTTCGGGAAAAAACTAGATCAGATGGCTTTAAAAATTGCCTACGTTGGACAAAGGGCAAACATTGACTGGGATTTTCCAATTACGGCGTTTGAAGTTGTTTTAATGGGCCTTTATGGAAGAATCGGGCCTTTTAGAAGACCTTCTAAAAAAGATCGGGCAGAAGTTTATAAGGTCCTAGAAAAAATAGGGATGAGCGCACTTGCTGATAGGCAAATTTCTGATTTGAGTGGGGGTCAGCAACAAAGACTTTTTGTAGGAAGAGCGTTAATGCAAGATGCAGACGTCTATTTTTTAGATGAGCCGTTTTCCGGCATAGATATGACGACTGAAAAATTGATTGTAGATATTCTTAAAGAACTTGCATCTGAAGGAAAAACCATTTTTGTTGTTCACCATGATTTAAATACTGTTGAAAGCTATTTTGACTACGCTATTTTGTTGAATATGAGGCTTGTGGCTTTTGGGAAGCTGTCAGAAGTTTTTAATTCGGAAAATCTTGTGAAAACTTTTGGTGGTAGGGGAGGGCTTTTCGAAAAGGCTTTCTTACATGCAAAAGAGAGAGAAGAAGGGATGATTTGATTCCGCTGTTACACTTTTTTCAAGATCCAATACTAACTGCTTCGACTTTAGGGACTATGCTTATGGGGCTTGCCTCAAGCTTAGTCGGAGTTTTAGTCTATGTTCGAAAAAGAGCGCTTATAGGAGAGACGCTTTCTCATGCAACTTACCCAGGGATAGTTTTAGGGATCGGGGTTTTTTCTATCTTTTTTGATCACAGCCCGTTAATTTTTCCTATTGTTGTCTTGCTTGGTGCATTTGTCTCAGGTTTTTTGGGAATATATGTAATTTATTATTTGGAGTCGAAGCTTTCATTAAATAGCGATACAGCTCTATGCTTTGTTCTCTCAACATTTTTAGGTGTAGGCGTTTTGCTTGCAAGCAAGCTCCAATTTTCAGAGCCAGTTTGGTTTCAAAGAGTTCAAGCTCTTTTATATGGACAAACAGCTACGATGTTAACGGTTCATGTCTACATTTATGCTGTGTTAGCTTTTGTTATTTCGGTTTACATTTTACTTTTATACTCCCCTTTAAAAATTATTCATTTCGACTATGATTTTGCTAAAGTTTTAAGAATTTTCATCAAACCTATTGAGTTTTTCACACTTATTCTGCTTGTTTTTGCAATTGTGATTGGTATTAGAAGTGTAGGAGTTGTATTGATGGCGGGAATGTTGATTGCCCCAGCAGCTGCTGCAAGACAATTTGTAAGAAAATTTTGGCAGATGTTTGTTTTGTCGAGTTTTTTTGGGGTTGGAATTGGTTTTTTAGGTCTTGTTTTTTCTGTAAATGGATCGATATGGTTTCAGGAAAAATATGGACAAAAGATCTCTTTGCCTGCAGGGCCTATTATATTAATTATAGCGACCCTTATTGTTTTATTTGCGTTAATTTTTGAAAGAAAAAGAGGGTTGATTAGTCGAATTATTAGGCGTAATCAATTTAAAATGAATTGCGTAGAGGAGAATATTTTAAAATTTCTTTCTAAGAGTTTGAATAAAGTTCATTTTTCAGATTTAAGAGAGGTTGTCCATCTTTCAATCCCTGTTTTATGGGGAGTGCTTACAATGATGAAGCTTAAGAAATTGGTTGCTGAGTCAGATGGATTTTATTTGACTAAAGATGGGAATATAAAAGCTATGCAAATTATCAGGTTGCATAGACTTTGGGAAGTGTATCTATTTAAATGCTTAGATGTACAAAGAGAGAATGTACATAAAAGCGCAGAAGAGATGGAGCATATTATTACCCCGGAGTTAGAAGAGGAGTTAACTGAGTTGCTCGGAGATCCAAAAAAAGATCCTCATGATCAAATTATTCCAAGAAAAGAGGGCTTATCATGAAAGAGGGCTACTTTGGAAAGACATTTTCTCAGTTTTTTCAGCTTCTATGGAACCATTTCATAAAGGCGTGTCAAGGGGAGTACGGTTTTTTAGATCTTGCTGTAGATGAAGTCCAGTTAATTACACTAACTCTTTTAAGTGTAACAGCTGCAATAGTTGGATCTTTATTAGTTGTTCGAAAAATGACCATGGTGGCTAATGCGATCTCACATACGGTTTTACTTGGTGTGGTTGGCTCATTTTTAGTTCTTCACTATTTTTTAAAAAGACCTTTCTCAGAGCTTTTAGAAGTCGATATGAAACTTCTTATTTTAGCCTCTTTACTTGCAAGCTTTCTGACAATGATTTGTATCGATTTTTTTCATCACACATTAAAACTTGGAAAGGATGCAAGTATCGGACTTGTTTTTACCTCTCTTTTTTCTCTAGGTATTCTTCTTGTAACTATTTTTACAAAAAATATGCATATTGGCGCTGAGATTATCATGGGAAACGTCGATATGATTCATCGAGATGACATTTGGATTGCACTTAGTTTAGTAATTGGAAACCTTTTTATTTTTTTGCTCCTTTATAAAGAGTATGTAACAACCTCATTTGACCCGGGATTTGCAAAGTTAATAAAAGTTTCGCCCCTTCTTTTTAATTATATTGTTATCTTTCAAACAAGTGTTACTCTCGTGGCCTCTTTTAGAGCAGTAGGTGTTGTTTTGATTTTAGCTTTTTTAATAGTTCCCCCTGTTATCGCAAGAATTTTTGTGAATAAGTTAAATGCAATGATTTATTTATCTATTGTTATTGCAATGACTGCCTCAATTTTATCAGTTGCTTTATCTAGGCATATCCTAACAGTTTATCAAATCCCCCTTTCTACTTCAGGGCTTGTTGTAACAATTTTACTCGCTTTTTGGCTTCTATCTATTTTTATAACAAAAAGACGAAAAACATCCAAATTGGGGTCAGGCCTCACATTAGCCGATTAAAAATTGGGGTCAGGCCTCACATTAGCCGATTGGAAATCTTTCTAGGGTATTGTTCACAAAATACTTCGGAACGACAGTGCCATAAGAGGGTTTGGTAAGATCTAAAAAAAATTTGATTCAATTTATAGTGATTTACATCTGATTTGATAAATTTTATAGTGAATTAAAATTTGTTTTTCATATTCCCGGATTTCTCTATAATGTCTGAATGACTTATTCAATTGATCTTAGAAAGAAAGCTCTAAATTATCTTAAAAAGGGCA
>VGMD01000032.1 GCA_016866545.1 Chlamydiota bacterium
AGGTTGAAGATGCCCAAATAGAAGTTGATCAATTTAAAATTGCAATAGCAATTCAAGAAAATTTACTCTCACTGCTTTTAGGTAAATCTTCACAAACTCCACCAAGAGGAAAAACAATTGAGGAACTTGTTATTCCTAAAAATCTACCCTCTTATTTACCCTCAACAATTGTCCAAGAAAGGCCCGATGTCGTAAAAAGTGAGCAAGATCTAATTTCTGCAAATGCAGATATAGGCGTTGCAAGAGCGCTATTTTTACCCCAATTTAATATCTTGGGCGATTTTGGGTCTCAAACATCAAGTCTTAGTAATTTTTTCTCATCAACTTCAAATATCTGGCAATACGGACTAGATCTATTTCAAGAAATTTTTACGGGTGGAAGGTTAACAAATCAATTAAAGCTTGCAAACGCTACAAAATTAGCTATGCTCCATTCCTACCAACAGACAATTCTAACAGGCCTCAAAGAGATAAACGACTCGCTTATCTCTCACAAAATTTCTAAAGATCTGACAAAAGAACAAAAAGAGAGAGTCGAAACACTTACTGCCTATTTTACTCTCGCAACAGATCAGTATGTGGAAGGTCTTACAGATTATTTAACCTATCTCGATGCAGAGCGAAAACTCTTCCAAGGTCAAATTGCCTACGCAGCCTCTCTTGGATACTCTTTAACTACCTACGTCGACATCTTTCAAGCCTCAGGCGGCGGCTTTGTCTTAACCGCCGACGAAGCGGCTTTAAAAGCTAATCAATAACTTTAGCTTATAGTCGATCGCTTTTTCATTTGATAAAAGCGTTATCTGCGTAAAAGATTCTTTTGTAGATTTTTGATTTATACAAATTTAGGTTTGTGCAGCTTTTGCTCTGACGCAACTTGTGCCATTAGAGAGTCGATAAGGATAATCTGAATCATTATCAACTTGTTCAACTGTAATGTTTTCTTGGTCTGGCCAGTTGTTATAGACATTTACATCGCCGTTGTAAATTTGCCAGGTGTGTGTATTTGCAATCGCTGCATTCGTGCAGGTATAAAAAGTAAAGCCTACGAGAAACGCTCCACCTGCCCACCAGCCAAACCCGTTGTAGTAGTAGGGGCCATTCCACTGACGACCGTTCCAATCGCCGTGGTTGTAATTGCGTGAGTGGTTTCTCCAATTCCCATGATCATGATAACCTCTTCCGCCACGAACTTGTCTTGAGCCATCGTGGTTAGATTCTCTATGACCCCCGCCACCATGACCTCCACCGTGTCCCCCTCTTGCTTCAAGAAGGGGGGATAGAAGTAATGAGAGTAGGGAAAAAGTTGTAATTAGCCTCATGTTTATATGAGATACAAGAAGCGTGTTAATTTTGCAAAAGAAAACTTTTAGGCTTGATTTTAGCTAAATTTTTCTCCGGTGGCTTTAAAAAAAAGAGGGGAGTCTCTCCCATCATCATAATTAATTTCAATATCATCACCTGGATCTATTCTCTCTTTTGCAATATATGCAATTTGTGATGGCTTATCATCTTCTTCATACAAAAATGCGAATGCATTTGGTTTTTTTCCATGGTTTACAAGACTTGCATGCGAACAATAAAATTCGCCATCAATACAAAAACCCTCTTGGGGTAATCCAAATAAGTAGTGATTATGCTCAAAATTAATAGGGGGTCTTTGAGACACATCTACGATTTTACCACCATAAAATGTGATCACATCTCCTTTTTCTATGGGCTCTACAGCTCTTAGTCCAAGTCCTTTTTCACCGCAAGATGTAACTGAAAACCGTTTTGTTAAAAAGTCGTCCGTTTTTCGTTTTTCAACAAGCTCTTTTGTTTTTTTTGTTGTTTTATAAATTTTAGATCTTCTGTATGCAGTCAATTCTTTTTTTGATTCTAGTCGTTTATATGCTCTAACAGATCTTTTCCAAGAAGTTTCGGTTTTTTTGGGCAAAAAAGCAAGCGGGGTGTAGCAAATCTTTTTACCGAGTTCAGTTATATCTAATCGATTCAGCTCAATTTTTGATTTTTTTTCGATTTTTTTCGGCAGCTCAACTTTTTCTATAGATCTTTTTTTAGATTTAGGTGATTCACAATAATCTTTCATCCATAAAGGTTTTTGCCGAGCTCTTGACAGTTCCATAATGACCTCAATTTTATTGAGATAACATTATATAACGATTCTTATTTTTTAGAAATTGGCAAACTTTTATTAAAAAATTCAGTGGCGACTTCCGTAACTTTTTGTGTACGATCTCCAATAATTGCCCCTGCTTGATCATCAAGAAGGTGGTCCTCTTCAATAGTAGTTTTAACAACTAAAAGAAGCTCATTTGAAGAAATTTGTTTATCCATAAATTGATCTTATGCGATTAAAATTTTAAAAAAAAGAGAAGAGTGTGATAGGGTGAATTTTATGTTAGTCAGATTTACAGTAGCGTTATTATTTAAGAAGAGCAAACAGTGGCTGATGCCCCTATTTGTTGTGGTTTTTTCTATTTTTCTTTTATTCCAACAATTTAGTGCCTTTCAATCAATCCGAAGCGAGTCTAATGCTTTTTGCATAAATTTAGAGAATGTCGATCTTTGGATAAAAGGTAATTTTTTAAGTAACCAAGATCTTTTAAAAATAAAAAAAATTCCCGATGTAACAGCTGCTTCCTTTGTTTATAAGGCAAGTGGTAGTATAGCAAGTTTGAAAGGGAGTAAAAAATCTTGCACCCTTTTGGGGATTGATGAAACGACCCATCTTGGCATGCCAAAAAAAGCTTTGCAAGGTTCACTTCGCTTAAAATCAGATGTAGATTTAGCTGTTTTGAGCACAGATTGTGTAGATTCTTTATATAAAACAAACAACCAAAAGTTGAAATTAGGAAGTGTTATTCAATTAGATCATGCCCAAATGAAAATTGGGGGAATAGTTCCTGCAAAAAGCGGCCTTGTTGTCTATACAAACTATGCAAAAGCTAGAGAAATCATACATCAGGGAGAGACTTTTTTAGCTATTAAAGCAGAGGATGGAGTAAATCTTTCAGCTCTCAAAGGTAAAATTGAAAAAACATGTGGTTTAAAAGCTTTTACTACAAAAGAGTTTTCTAAAGAAATTTTTCAAATGTATAGAAAAGAAAATAGAGTTGTCTCTCATTTCTCCGTAGTTATTATCTTTGGCCTTGTTTTAGCTTTGGGAATTTTTATGACAGTCTTTTATCAGTTTTTTAAAACTCAGCTTTCAAATTACTCTATTTTAAAAGCGTTAGGAGCAACACCTTTTTTTCTTCTTGGATTACTTACCCTTCAAGCTGCTCTGATATCTCTTTTTGGTTGGTTTGCATCCTTAATTCTCTACTTAAGTTTGCAAAAAATAGTTGGAGGTGATGAGCTTTTTTTTCCTCTGACAGGTGAAATCGTTGCATTGAGTTTTTTCTCCCTACTCGCAATATCTTTAAGCGTAGGGCTTTTTATTAGCTTTAAAGTAAAAGAGGTTGCGTGAGTATTATTACATGTAATCAAGTAGTTAAAGTATCCGATGCAGAAAAACCGCTGCTAAACGGAATAGATCTTGAGATCGACGAAGAAGAGTTTATCATGATTTCTGGCCCGCCAGGAGCTGGAAAATCAACACTTTTATCAATACTTGGCGGATACCTGACGCCGACAAGTGGAAGTGTCTCTATTTTAGGAAAGAATCTTTTCCAAATGAATGCATTTGAAAAAGCTAAATTCCGAAGAGAAAATCTTGGTGTTGTTTTTCAAAATGGCAGGCTTATCGCTTCTCTAACTGTTTTAGAAAATATTCTAGTGCCTCTTTTGTCAAGCAATCAATCTAAAAAAAATTCGACTTTCAAAGCATTAAATGTTTTAAATTATATGGGGATTGAGGAAAAAAAAGATTCTTATTTAGATGAACTATCTGGCGCTGAATTACAATTAGTCTCTTTAAGCAGAGCTTTGATTAATGAGCCTAAAGTCTTACTTTTAGATGAACCTACCCAGTTTTTAGATCATCAAACAGGCGTTAAAGTGATGACATATTTAAGAGAGATGGCAATTGATCACCAAATCACAATCATCTCTATTTTAAACGATGTTAGACTTTTTCCCTTCGCAAGTAGAGTGATTCGAATGAAATCTGGCAGAGTTGTTGATGTATTAGGAGACTTTTTGATCGATTCACCATTTTTAAGGATATAATATGAAAGTATTTGATGCGATTCATGGGTTTATTGAATTAGATCCTCTTGAAACCAAGTTGATTAAAACACTTCCCTTTAAAAGACTTACTTGTATTAATCAAATTGCGTCAGCCTCTTATGTCTATCCGGGTGGCTATCATAAAAGATTTGATCACTCACTTGGAGTGATGCAAGTTGTCACAAAAATTTACGATAAGCTTGTATCAGCGCCTCATTTTTTCGATATTTTCCCAGATTTTGATGAAGAAAAAATTCTTTACTGGAGAAGGGTTATGCGACTTGCAGGTCTTTTTCACGATATAGGACACCTTCCTTTTTCGCACACCGCTGAATTGCAACTTGTAGGCAAGAAGGGACACGAAAGATGGACTATGCGGATTTTAAGAAGTCATTTCATAAAACCTTATATAGAAGCTGCTGGGATTCATGTTGAAGATGTTGTAAAAGTAGCAGTCGGTGAAGATTTGTATGGAGCTATTTACACTCCTTGGGAAAAGGTTGTCTCAGAAATATTGACAGCAGACTATTTTGGGGGAGACCGAATCGACTATCTTTTAAGAGATGCCTATTTTACAGGTCTTTCTTATGGCAATTTTGACCACCACCAATTGATTAATAATTTAACTCTTTTGATGCATAAAGGACAAATTATGCTCGGGCTTGAAGAAAATGGTTTAGAATCTTGTTACGCCATGCTTCTTTCAAGGTATTTTATGCATAAAAGGCTCTATCAGTATGAAAGAGTAAAACCGTATTGGTTCCATTCAAAAGAGGTGGTAAGAAATTTTTTTGAAGGCAAGGATTATTTAGAATCTGTCGAAAATTATATTCAAATAAATGACTACGATATTTTTTCAGAGATCAATAAAGCTTTATTTGACCCTTTGCATAAAAGCCATGACCATGCAAAAGCGTTAATGGATCAAAAAGAGCCTGTACATGTTTTTCCCGTAACAAGTGAAGAGATAGAGTTTTTAGAGTCCATAGGAGAGAATCATTTTTTTGAAAAAAATGCAACTCAAGTGGAAAAAGTAGGCTTATTCTTTCCTGTATTGCTAAAAACTGGTATGATAGTTGAAGCTCAGGATGTAGCTGAAGTCTCCATACCGGTGTATACGCAAAATTGGGTCTATGCAGATTCTGAATCAATGTATAGAATTAAACAGGCATTAAATAATGTTCAAAAAGATAGCCAAGACTCTCTTAGATGAATACAATAGTTATTCAAAATTTGAGAAATTGTTTATACTTTTTGTTATGATCTGTAGCTTCTGCATCACAGCAGAAGCAGCCATCACAAGAGCCTCTGCAAACTCTGTTTTTCTATCAGCCTACACAGCTAAATTATTTCCTACCGCCTGGCTTGTAAGCGTTATATTAAATTTTGCAATTGTCACTTTTTATAATAAATTTTTACCAAAAATGGGGTGTGTACGGATGCTTATTTTAAGCGTCTCCATAGCTCTACTCATGAACACATTTAGTGCCTTTTATCTAAAACAGTTCCATTTTTTGCCTTTTATTCTCTATCTTTGGAAAGATATCTTTGTCATTTTGATGTTTCAACAACTCTGGTCAGTCATTCACGCAACGATGAATATCGCAAGAGCAAAGTACCTTTATGGAATTGTATTTGGAATGGGGGGGCTAGGCTCTGTTGCAGGCTCTTTAATGACAGGTTTTTTTGCAGTTCACTTAGGCTCTGAAAAGCTTCTTTTGACAACTCTTCCTTTTTATTTTTTGATCATTATAAGTTATTGTGTCGCTCTTCACGTTAGAAGCTCTGTTACTGATAAGCAAAATATTGATGGGATGAGTAGAGATACAACAGATGTGCTTGGGGGAATGAAGTTAATTCGAAAATCGACATTTTTGAAATTCATCCTTATTATCGTGCTAGCCATGCAAGTTAGCTCTACAATTTTGGACTACCAATTTAGCTCCTATCTCGAAAAAGCATTTTCTATTCAAGATCTTAGAACAGCCTTTTTAGGAAAGTTTTTTGGGCTTGTAAATACCATAAATATTTTTCTGCAGTTTATCGGAAGCTATTTATTAGTAAGAGTTATTGGATTAGAAAGATCTCATCTTGCCATTCCGATTATTTTAACAATTTACGGAATTGGCTTTCTTCTTTTTCCCACATTTCCGTTTATTTGTCTCTATTTTGCAAATATTAAAGCACTCGATTACTCAATTTTTGGAATCATTAAAGAGATGCTCTATATCCCTTTGAAAGTAGATGAAAAATTTAAAGCAAAAGCAATTATTGACGTCTTTGCCTACCGAACTGCAAAAGCTTGCGCATCTTTAATTATTATACTCCTAGGACTTATCACCTCAATTGAGTTAAACACCCTACTTTCGTGGGGTGTTCTTGTCATCTTTTTTGCCTGGATGATATCAGTTCTTGTCCTCTTTAAACACTACTACAAAGAAGTCGACCGCCAGCACCTTAATTGGGCTTAACTTCAAGAGCAAGTTTCATTTGTACAAGTCTGACCCTCGACGGGACAGTAAGTCCCACCTGTTGTGCCGCAAGGCCTTACATCTAAAGTGACTGTTGATAGCCATCCTAAAATTGAATTGGAATCAGGGGTGCCATCTGAATTAGCTTTATAATCAGGATATGCAGGAGTTGTGTAGATGTAAGCTGGATTTACAAGCGATCCTTTCGTATAACCATCTGCAGTGGCTGGAACAAAAGAAGAGGTATTACCATAAAAAACGTTTCCTGTGTCGTAATCAACAACAGGATTTTGTGGAGACCATATTGTTCTAATAGAAAAACCGTATAAATCAATTCCTTTGAAATAAGTTGAATCATAACATCCTACTGAACCAGTTGGGATGCCGGGTGTACCAGAAGTAGTACACTCTTTAAAAGATGCGATTCCATCATATATTGCACGAAGAGCTTGTTGCATATAATCAATTTGGGAAGGATTTCCACTATTTGGATTTAGAGGAAGTCCATTATACATCCTGCAAAATCCGTTAATTGGTTTTACCTCAGTGAAATCAGTGAATTGACACATATATTGCCCCCAGTTCTCAAATTCATGAACGGAAGAAGAGGCAGGAATAGCGAATTTATATTTTATGCCATATTGTTTAGCAAGAGTAATTGTTTGCTTAACCGTTAATAATGCTGCATTATAATAACCTTGTGCTGAATGTGGTACATTTAGATCATAGATTGCAGTTGTTGCATCACCTGTTGCAGAGACAGGAGGTGGTGCAGCTGATGTATCGCAAATTCCACTAGCATAAGTGTAATTTGTCTCGCAAACAGCAGGAATTCCATTTTTCATATCAACTAAATCGTACAAAGCAACAATCATATACCCGTTATTTCCACTTGAAGGGTTTGTGTTTAAACCGCTTATATTTGTTCCATTGAGTAAGTCTGCTGTTACTTGAGTCATAGCTTTGGGAAATGTAAAAATACTCCAATATTGACCATTCGCTTTTAAATTAGTCGCTATCTGGTTATAAAAGGCTATTTGGTTTGCTTGGGTACTATCAAAAGGCTCTAAATCAAGCTGAATACCATTAATTGGAGGAGTATATTTATAGTTTGAATTCGGGCCAAAAGCACCTACACCTACTTGATAAACTAACTGGGTTTTGTCTTGTTGCTCTGCCCATGCTCCCTTACTTATTGTTGCCGGCGAAAGAGTGCAACCGGAATCTGTAGGCTTGCATTTTCCGCTAGAATTAACGTATTTACATAAGGTTTGTGAATACCCTCCATTAACAATGAGGTCTGCTAAATTTATAGCATCTGCAGTAGTTATAAATTCATTAAAACCTTGTAGGTAGCCATTGTCTATTCTCCCATCAATAATAACAGCTTTTTCAGAAATATTTAAAGGATTCTTATTTTCGTCCTTTATAGTTAAAGTTTCTGGAACGGTTGTAGTATTCCCCGATTGTGGTGAGGGTGGAGTTGGGGGGGAACTTCCGTTACCAGAATTTTGTGTAGTAGTTTCTACGAAAAAAAATCCATACTGATTACAAACATTTTTCGGATCAGATAAAGACCAATGCGTTGATGGAGCGGCACCCTGGTTAAAGCAATCACTATTTTTTGTGCAATCACTAATTTGATAAGCAAATGATGGGTCCGTTGTGATACTGCTACCGTATTCATCTTGTGGAGGGCTTGAGAAAAGGGGTTCAGGTGTAGTTCCGTTATTAGCGTAACTTGCTGATACCCAGGGAAGTTCAAGGTCAGAAACATATGGGTAAAGTTGTGAGATTTGAGAAGTCGGTTTAGATTTTGATATAGCATTATTATAATTATTGATTGCGTCTGCAACCGAATTTAACCATGTATCTTGGTTAAATTGACCAGTTAAAGCATCAGTTGCTGCACCTGGATAGTCTTTATAGACCCATGTGCTAATAGACCAATTCGGAATGCAACCGGAATCTCTTGATACGCCATCATTAATTGGGCAAGACATATTATTTCTCCATTTATCATTTTATTAATTATATTATGTTTCATGGGGGGATATTCCGTATCACATTAATAGGTATTTTGTTAAGAAAATGATTGATAAATAAAAAAAAGAGCTGTAAGGTCCAAAATTTTAGACGAGATAAGGAGAGCTCATGAAATTAAAACAGGTGTTAATTATAAGTGGAATAGCTTTTCAGGGGGTGATTTTATCAGTAACACTCTATTTTTTACATGAGGTGAATCAAAAAGAGGAGATTGTTTTCGAGGAGTGTAGCGGAGAATTGATGTCGCAAGCAGAAGTTACGCAAGTGGTTGAGAAGGGGAGTAAAATACCTTTTATGCACTACGTAACAACAAGCGGAAAAGTTCTTTGCTCTAATTATATAAAGGTAAATCCAAAAAAAGAGGGAATTGTCCAAAACATTTTTATTAAAGAGGGTGATATCGTAAAAATTGGAGACGAGCTTCTTCAAATTGACCCTGAAATGTTAACCTATACATATCAAGAAAAAGCAATTGATTACGAAGTAGCTCTTGCTGAATTAAAACTTTGTGAGCATGAAAACGAATTTTTAAAATCAGTTATTCGAAAAAAAGAGATTGTGATGCACGCTGCTGAAAAAGCTTTGCAAGATTGCAAAATAACCTCTTTTGCAGAAGGGAGAGTCTTAAAAGTAAATGTTCATCCAGGTGAGTATATAAGTCCAAATGAAGAAGCAATTCTTATAGGTGTTGATAACCCACTCCATTTAAAAGTGCTTCTTGATGAAAATGACGTTTGGAAAATCAATCCAACAAAAAATATGAGAGCTCTTGCTTTTCATAGAACAAATCCAACGATTCATTTTGTCTTAGATTTTGTCGCGCTAAACCACTCTATTGACCCTTCTAACAAACTAGAGATGATTTTTTCTTTTGATAAAGGAAAAGCGCCTCTTTATTTAGATCAGACATTAGATGTCTATATTGAATCAATTTCACCTCAAGATGCCTCTTATTTAGATTACGAATTTAAACAAAAATAGGCTGTTTTTTGGAAATTAATTTAAAAGGAAAAGAGCTGCTA
Organism: Chlamydiota bacterium; assembly: GCA_016866545.1. Classification (GTDB taxonomy): domain Bacteria; phylum Chlamydiota; class Chlamydiia; order Chlamydiales; family 2-12-FULL-49-11; genus VGMD01. The sequence goes on from VGMD01000032.1 coordinate 9,716, forward strand.
TTTGATCCGAGATGGAATAAAGGGACCGCTTTTACAAAAGAGGAGAGGGAAAAATTTGGTCTTATCGGCCTTTTACCTCCTCATATCTCAACGATAGAAGAACAAACTAAAAGACGGTACGAAAATTTTAAACAAAAACCGACTCCACTTGAAAAGTATGAGTTTTTAGTAAATCTACAAAATAGAAACGAAGTTTTGTTTTATAGGCTTGTCTTAGAGCATGTCGAAGAAATGCTTCCTTTTGTCTATACACCAACTGTCGGAGATGCATCCTTAGACTTTAGTGTAATGTTTCATGAAAGTAGAGGCGTTTTTATCTCGTATGAGAAAAAAGATGATATTGAACTGATTTTAAAAAATAGCGGGAAACCTGAAGTCGATGTAATTGTTGTAACAGATGGAGAGAGAATTTTAGGACTTGGAGATGTCGGAATCGGGGGAATGGTGATTCCTATTGGAAAAGCCTCTCTTTACACACTTTTTGGGGGAGTGCGTCCTGAAAGAATCCTGCCTGTTTTTTTAGACGTAGGAACAAATAACGAATCTTTATTGAAAGACCCTCACTATATCGGATCTAGAAAAAAAAGAGTGGTTGGAGCTGAGTACGATAAATTCATCGATAGGTTTGTAAAAAGTGTTCGAAAAGTCTACCCAAAGGCTATGCTTCAATGGGAAGATTTTTCTAAAGAACATGCCCAAACACTACTCGATCGGTATCAAAAGGAGACCGCCTCATTTAACGATGATATCCAGGGAACAGCAGCTGTTGTTTTATCAGGACTTATCTCTGCAACAAAAATGAAAAAAAGCAAACTGGAAGAGGAAAAAATCGCCATTTTTGGAGCAGGCTCTGCAGGACTTGGCATCGCAAACTTAATCGTAGATTATCTAGCATACAAAAATATTTCTAAAGAAATAGGGTATGCCAACATATATCTAATTGATAAAGACGGCTTGATTAATGATGGCCCTTTTGGAAAACCGCATAAATTAAAAACGTTAGAAGAAGTCGTCTCATTTTTTCAAATCACAACTTTAATTGGCGCATCGGCACAAAGCAAAGCTTTTACAGAAACAATTGTTACATCCATGCTTGAAGCAACTGATAACCCAATCATCTTTCCCTTATCAAATCCAAACTCTAAATCAGAAGCTGACCCAAAAGATCTCTATAAATGGACCCACGGAAAAGCAATTGTCGCAACAGGTAGCCCTTTCCCAAACACCGCACAATGCAATAACGTCTGCATCTTTCCAGCGTTTGGCCTTTTAGCAAGCCTAACCTACCTAAAACACCTTCCAAACGAACTATTTCTAGTGGCAGCCGAAGCTTTAAGCAAAATGGCAGGGGATAGGCTCTTCCCAGAATTCTCCAACCTTCGAAAC
>VGMD01000033.1 GCA_016866545.1 Chlamydiota bacterium
TAGAAACAGTTTTTAATTACGTTATCTTAGATGAAGCCCAGCATATCAAAAATCGTGGGACGAGAAACGCTAAATCTGTAAAAATGTTGAAATCAGATTATAGGTTGATACTTTCTGGAACGCCGATTGAAAACTCTTTAGATGAGCTATGGAGCCTTTTTGATTTCCTCATGCCAGGATTTTTAAATTCTTATGACAGATTTGTAGAAAAATACATTCGAGTCGCAGGGCCTGAGCAGCAAAGAAATTTAGAGTATTTACGCAAAAAAGTAGCCCCTTTTATTTTAAGAAGAATGAAAGCCGATGTATTAAAAGATCTGCCACCTATTTCAGAGCTTGTTTACCATTGTCAGTTGTCAGATGTGCAGCTTGACCTTTATAGATCTTATGCAGCATCAGCTAGAGATGAGCTTACAAAACTTGTTGAAAGAGATGGGTTTGATAAGGTTCAAATTCATGTTCTTGCGACGTTAACAAGGTTGAAACAAATTTGTTGTCACCCAGCAATTTTTGCAAAAGAGAGTGCAGAAGCGGGAGATTCTACAAAGTATGAAATGCTTTTAGAGATGCTTCAAACTCTTATTGAAAGTAAACATAAAACAGTAATTTTTTCACAATACACAAGAATGCTTCAGATTATGAAGGCAGATTTCGAGCAAAGGGGTATTAAGTTTTCTTACTTAGACGGCACAAGTAAAAATAGACTTGAAGTAGTGAATGAATTTAATGAAAACCCAGATATTTCTATTTTCTTAGTTTCATTAAAAGCTGGTGGCACAGGTCTTAATTTAGTTGGTGCGGATACTGTTATTCACTACGATATGTGGTGGAATCCAGCTGTCGAAAATCAGGCAACTGATAGAGTCTACAGAATGGGACAGACGCAAAATGTTTCTGTCTATAAATTGGTCACATTGAATACTATTGAAGAAAAGATTGTCGAGATGCAAAAACGTAAGAGAGGAATTGTGAAAAAAGTTGTCAGCTCCGATGACGAAATTATGTCGCGCTTGACTTGGGAAGATGTGCTTGAATTATTGCAAGCGTAAAAATTTCTATATAGGTAGAATGGAATAATGAAAGAAGCAGAGGCGTTAAAAAAGAGTATTAAGAAATTTCAGAAAGCTGCATTTGATAAATGGCAGAGTGTTACTGGATTATTCAGTAGTGACATTGGGATTGACTTAGGTACAGCAAACACACTTGTCTATGTGCGAGGAAAAGGGATTGTTTTAGCAGAACCATCTGTTGTTGCAGTTGATGCAAGCACAAACGAAGTGTTGGCTGTGGGGCATAAAGCTAAGGCAATGCTTGGAAAAACGCCAAGAAAAATTCACGCAGTAAGACCGATGAAAGATGGCGTAATTGCAGATTTTGAAATTGCGGAAGGGATGTTAAAAGAGCTGATTAAAAGAGTAACTCCTGCAAGAACTATTTTCAGGCCAAAAATTTTGATTGCGGTGCCGTCGGGAATTACGGGTGTTGAAAAAAGAGCTGTTGAAGACTCTGCTATGAGAGCTGGCGCGCAAGAAGTGATTCTTATTGAAGAGCCGATGGCCGCTGCGATTGGAGTTGACTTACCTGTGCATGAGCCTGCAGCAAGCATGATTGTCGATATTGGTGGTGGTACAACGGAGATTGCAATTATCTCTCTCGGAGGTATTGTCGAGTCAAGGTCGCTACGAATCGCTGGAGATGAGTTTGATGAGTGTATCATCAATTATATGCGACGAACATACAATCTCATGATTGGTCCAAGAACTGCCGAAGAGATTAAAATTACAATTGGTTCAGCCTATCCTTTAGGCGATAATGAGCTTGAAATGGAAGTGAGAGGAAGAGATCAGGTTGCAGGTCTTCCGATCACTAAACGAATCAATTCTGTTGAAATTAGAGAGTGTTTAGCAGAGCCTATTCAGCAAATTATCGAGAGCGTGAAGCTTACGCTTGAGAAATGTCCTCCAGAATTGGCTGCAGACCTTGTGGAAAGAGGGATTGTTTTGGCAGGCGGTGGCGCGTTGATTCGTGGTCTTGATAAATATTTAATCAAAGAGTGTGGACTCCCTGTAATCATTGCTCCAAGCCCTCTTTTAGCTGTCTGCTTAGGAACTGGAAAAGCGCTTGAATATTTAGACCGTTTCAAAAAGAAAAAGTCTTTTGCCCGTTGATCAAGCAATTTATAAATAGTATCCAAACTCTTTGTGAACCTGATCGGGTGCACATTTGTGACGGTTCTGAAGAAGAGTTTCATGCCCTTGCTCAACTATTAGAAAAACAGGGGACTTTTGTGCGTTTGCAAAAAAGAGAAAACTCTTTTTATGCTAGATCTGATCCAAGTGATGTGGCAAGAGTTGAATCTAGAACATTTATCTGCTCTGAAAATAGAGAAAATGCAGGTCCTACAAATAATTGGAAAGATCCTAAAGAGATGAAAGCTCTGTTAGAAAATCTTTTCAAAGGGTGTATGAAGGGACGGGTCATGTATGTGATTCCATATGCAATGGGCCCAAAAAACTCTCCCTACACAAAATTTGGCATTGAGATTACTGATTCCCCATATGTTGTCTGTAGCATGAAAATTATGGCTCGCATTATTCAAATAGATGAGGGGAAAGAGTTTGTTTTAGGCGTTCATTCAGTTGGCATGCCTTTAAAAGAGGGGGAAAAAGATGTTCCTTGGCCTTGTAATCAAGAAAAAGTAATTGCGCATTTTCCGGAAGCAAAAGAGATCTGGTCGTACGGCAGCGGATATGGAGGAAATGCCCTTTTAGGAAAGAAATGTTTTGCCCTTCGAATTGGTTCAAAAATAGCAAAAGAAGAGGGATGGCTTGCAGAGCACATGCTCATTATGGGATTGACTAATCCTGAAGGTAAGAAAAAATATATAGCAGCTGCTTTTCCAAGTTCTTGCGGCAAAACCAATCTTGCCATGTTGACATCCAGCTTGAAGGGGTGGAGTGTCGAGTGTGTGGGTGATGACATTGCGTGGATGCATTTTGGTAAAGATGGAAGACTCTATGCTGTTAATCCTGAAAACGGTTTTTTTGGAGTAGCTCCTGGAACTTCGGAAAAGTCAAATCCGATTGCCATGAAGATGATTGAAAAGGATACGATTTTTACTAATGTCGCCTACACAAAAGAGGGGGATGTTTGGTGGGAGGGGATGAGCGAGACTCCTCCTGAAGGTCTAATAGACTGGCGGGGCAATCCTTACAAAAAAGGGGAAAAAGCTGCTCATTTGAATGCGAGGTTCACTGTTTCCAAAAAAAGGTGCCCGATCTATGACCCACTCGGAGATGACCCAAGAGGCGTCCCAATAGATGCGATTATTTTTGGAGGAAGAAGAGCTGCCCTACTTCCTCTCGTTGTAGAGGCTTACGACTGGACGGAGGGGGTTTTAATGGGGGCTGCACTCTCGTCTGAGATGACTGCGGCTGCTGAGGGGGCTTTAGGAGACCTTAGACACGACCCTTTCGCAATGCTTCCCTTTTGCGGCTACCATATGGGGGACTACTTCCAGCACTGGTTGGATCTAGAAACTCAAGAACGAAAAATGCCTAAAATATTTAGCGTCAATTGGTTTCGTAAAAATGAAAAAGGAGACTATATTTGGTCGGGCTTTGGGGAGAATGTCCGCGTATTAAAATGGATTTTCAATCGATTAGAAGGGAGTGAGGTAGGGGTTAAAACCGCTCTAGGATTCGTTCCCCATGAATTAGACACAACAGGGCTGAAAATTGATGAGAAAGAGCTTAAAAAGCTCTTTCTAGTCGATTCTGCAGCTTACAGTAAAGAGTGCAAAGATCTTCTTGGCTACTTTCAAACGACCTTTGGTGAAAGATTCCCCCGAAACCTAAAAGATGCCCTGACAAGATGGCAAGATCGGATGTAGTCTTTAAAGAAAGGCGCCCGATTTGGTATCAATTTCTACAAATTGTGTGTTCATTACAAAGCCTCTCTTATGTAGAAAATCGATAAGTTTTTGAGTCAAAACACCGGGATCTCCATTTGCGTCTTTTACCAATGAGACATTAACAATTTCTTGGCTACATCCATATTTCCCATTTGAAATTTTGTATAGAATTTCCAAGAGAATACCCACCATTTTAGAAACCGTCTTGTATAAGGTTTCGCCATTTTGAGTTTTTCCTGAAATGACTAGTTTCGAATCAGGAGCGCTTTCTAAAACTCTCTGATGACTTGTAATAGCATCTATAAATGTAGCTGACATAAAACCCTACTTAATTATAAATAAAACAGCAAATATAACATAATAATTATTATAATTAAAATATTAAGTATGGAAACCTCACGAATTGTGAGGCCTGACCCCAAATGGGACTCTAAATTCCGAATTGTGAGGCCTGACCCCAAATGGGACTCTAAATTCCGAATTGTGAGGCCTGACCCCATGACCCCGAATTGTGAGGCCTGACCCCAAATTGCATGACCCCAAATTGCACCCCAAGTGAAATTTAGTCTATTGGGTATTTTTTAAAGCTGCGTTTGGAGGGCTGACTTGAGGAGCGCTCGGGATCGAAGATGATCCAGAAACTCCAACTGTATTATAGGGAAGGTATGGGAGGGGGCGCTCTGTAAATGGAGTAAGGCTATACCAATTATTATCGTGATCATATGCAATTAGGATCAAATTGATAAAAGGAATTACTTCGACACATGCACGGGCTATGTTCATAACGCCATGAATAAAATGTTGGGTTCCATAAAATTGTATTTCTTTCTTATTATCAAAAAAGAATGAAAATAGGGTTGATAGGAAGCCAAAAACCGTTTGAGCAACCCCAAGAATCGCTCAAATAGTTCCTGTTGCAGTTGAACATACGGGGAAATGGCCCAGAGGATTTAGAACATTCCATTCTAGGTGATTTATTGAATTCTGTATATGAATCATCATAATATTATTACCTTTTTAATTTTTTGTTATTAAATTATAAAAAAATAAATAATTAATTAAAAATTTATTTCTACTTTTCGTATTTTTTAAATGAATGAGGCGTGTCTATAGTTCTCAAGACGTGAAGGCCGAATGTGGGGGAAATATAGGGGTCGATTTGAAAGTGTCTATAAATAAAAATTTAAAGAGCCAGAAACCGAAAAGTGATGCTAAAAGATTAGTAGTTAGATAATTAATATGGGTATCTGTTGGGGTATTAATGAAATAAAAAGAATTGCGAATCTGGCAAATTATTTCTATTATGGGGCCAAGGGCTAGCTTGTCCCCATATGAGTTATTTAGTGAGCGCAGCCACAGCCGTGGTGGTGTTTTTGTGAATAGATCTTATCTTTTGGGAAGAAGAAAGAAATTTCTGTTTGGGCATTTTCTAAGCTGTCTGAGCCGTGAACTGCATTTGCGTCAATAGAATCTGCAAAGTCTTTGCGGATCGTGCCAGCATCTGCTTTTTTAGGATCAGTAGCCCCCATAAGGTCTCTATTTTTTTGAACAGCATTTTCGCCTTCAAGGACAGAAACAAAAACGGGGCCTGAAATCATAAAAGCTACTAAATCGTTGTAAAATGGTCTTTCTGCATGAATTTTATAAAATTCTTTAGCTTCCGCCATAGATAGGTGAACCATTTTAGCTGCGATAACTTTAAGGCCCGCATCTTCAAATCTTGTCAAAATTTTTCCAATAACGTTTTTCTTTACTGCGTCTGGCTTAATAATAGATAATGTTTTTTCCATGGTATTCCTTAGATTGAAATTTAGGGGAGAGTTTAATGGTGATCATGATATTTTATCAAGACTAGAAAACACTACATAGTAGGGAGGGGTATAATCCTTTGGTTCATAGGGGGTGTCTAAAAATCGACCGAAATTTAATTCTTAGTGACCCTCTAGACTAAATTAACGGAATTTTTTACTATTGTTGGCGTGATTTCTGTAACTGTACTGACATATAATTCAGAAGAGACAATAGAAAGCTGTCTAAGAGCTTTAAGTAGTTTCGGAGAAGTTATTCTATTAGATACCGGCTCAAAAGATAGCACAATTGCAATTGCGCAAAAATTTCCAAATGTAAGAATTTTTTTTAACGAATTTATCGGGTTTGGCCCATTGCATAATATTGCAACAAGTTATGCAAGCCATGATTGGATTTTATCAATTGATGCAGATGAGGTGATGACAGAGGAATCAATTGCTGAGATTAAAAAATTAGAACTTAATGAGAGAGTTGTTTACGCTGTTTTATTTCGTAATTATTTGAATGGTAAGTGGGTCCGTTTTTCTGGTTGGTATCCGGAGCATAAATTGAGATTGTATAATAAAACTGTTACAAAATTTACCTCTGATTTTGTTCATGAGACAATCGAGACAAAGGGGCTTAAGGTAGTCTATTTAAAAAAGCCCGTCAGCCATTTTTCTTATAGAAAAGTGAGTCATTTTTTAGTTAAAATGGAGAAGTATTCAGAACTCTTCAGTGAGCAAAATCGAGGAAAAAGAAAAAGCTCGTTAGCAAAAGCAATAGGAAAATCGTGGGCTGCTTTTTTTAGATGTTACATTTTAAAAAGAGGGTTTTTAGACGGTAAAGAGGGTTATATTATTGCCCGTTACCAAGCTGATGTGGCCTATTACAAATATTTGAAGTTAGATGAAAAAAATCTTAGTTTGCATCTTTAAGTATCATGGCGATGTTTTATTAACTTCGCCCGTCTATACAGCTTTGAAATCAGAGTATCCAGATGCTTGTATCGATGTCTACCTCTTTAAAGATACCTTGCCTATGCTTGAAGGGCACCCGGCGATATCTAACTTCCTTCTTTTTGATCAAAAATGGCGGAAATTTTCCTTTCTTCGAAGAATCTATCAAGAGTGTAAGATGTGGCAAAAGGTTCGAAAAGAGAAGTATGACGCTGTTTTAAATCTGACATCTGGAGATAGGGGGGCAATAGTTGCTCTTATGTCGGGGGCGAAAGTGCGAATTGGCATCCAAAGAGGGGGTGGCATGAAACAAAAAGACCGCTTTTTTACAAAAGTTGTTCGAAATACGCTTCAGCCAAGACATATTGTGGAAAGAAACTTAGACCTCGTCAGAGCTTTGCAAATTACGCCGAAAGAAAAAGATCTTGTTTTTCATATACCTGAAAAGGAAAGAGAAAACATCTTGGCTTCTCTTCCCTACAAAGATTTTATCTTAATTCACCCAGCTTCCAGATGTCACTACAAACATTGGCCAAAAGAAAAATTTAGCGAGCTTATTAAAGAGTTAAGAAAAAGAGGGGAGAAAATCATTATCTCTGGAGGGCCGAGCAAGGAAGAAAACGATTTTATTTCTTCCATCCTCGAGCCTTTTAAAGAGGATAGAGAAGTTGTATCTCTTGCAGGAAAATTAACTCTTAAAGGTCTTGGCGCGCTCATTGAACAATCCAAGCTTCTCATAAGCGTAGATTCTGTTCCTCCTCACATGGCATCGGCTCTTAAAAAACCGGTTCTTGTTATTTTTGGTCCGTCGGATGATATTAAGTGGGGCCCTTGGCAAAATCCGCATGCAAAAGTTGTAAGGCTCGATGTCCCTTGTAAGCGTTGCGATCAAGAGGGGTGCGGAGGGACATGGAAGTCAGATTGTCTCGAAAATTTGGATGTTAAAACCGTATTACATAGTGTCTTAGAAATAATCAGGTAAAGGTATAAGAATGAATATCACAAAATTGAATCTTTTTTTCGGTTGGTTATGCATTTCTTTCACTTCTCTTTTTGCAGAGGATGTTAAAATTTGTTTAACAATGATTGTAAAAAATGAATCAAAAATTATCGAAAGGTGTTTAGAAAGTGTTAAAGATATCATAGATTGCGTTTCTATTTGTGATACAGGGTCTAGCGATGAAACAGTCAAGATCATTGAAAGTTTTTTGCAAAGAAATCAAATCCCTGGAAAGGTTTATCGTCACAATTGGGTGAATTTTGGAATAAATAGAACAGCTTCCTATGAAGCTGCAAAAATAACCTTACAAGAGTTTGGCTTTGACCTTGCAAAAACATACTTGCTTCTTTTAGATGCAGATATGAGATTACAGCTCTTCCCTGAATTTAATAAAAATCAATTGACTGATTCTGGGTATAAGGTTTTACAAAAAGATGGTGGTATCAAGTGTTACAATATTAGATTAATTAGAGCAGATCTTCCTTGGACATGTGTTGGGGCTACTCATGAAGTTTGGACTACAAAAAGTAATTATTATATATCGAATTTAGATTCTCTTTGGATAGATGATGTAGGTGATGGAGGATCTAAAGCAGATAAATTTGAAAGAGATAAGAGACTTTTAAGAGAGGGCTTACAACAGGAGCCTCATAATGCTCGATATATGTTTTATTTAGCTCAAACACATTTTTCTTTAGGCGAATATAAGGAGGCAATCACTTGGTATCAAAATAGGATTAGTCAGGGTGGTTGGGATGAGGAAGTTTGGTATGCAAAATTCATGATAGGAGTTTGTAATGAAAAATTAGGAGATTGGAATTTAGCTTTTTATAACTACCTAGAGGCGTATCAATATCGTCCCTCAAGAGCTGAGCCTTTGTATAATATAGCCAATTATTTTAGGTTGCGTAGTCAGAATCTTCTCGCTCTCCATTATGCGCTAGAAGCCCAGAAAATAAAATATCCCCGCAATGATATTTTGTTTATAAATTACAAAATTTATAATTATTTAATCGATGAGGAGCTATCAATATCATCGTATTATTGTAATTTTAAAGAGATTGGTTTTTTAGCAAATGAACGCCTTATATTTAATAAAGAGGTAGCTTGGCATATTAAGAAACAGGCTTTAGTAAATGCGCAGTATTATGCAGAGCCTATTAAAAATTTACAATTAATTAAAATACCGATAGATCGCCCTAAGATTCGAGAAGGTCTTGATTTATTTTATAACCCAATGAATCCAAGTATTTGTAAAGAAGATGACGGATATAGTGTTGTTGTCAGGTGTGTTAATTACTTGCAGAATTTAGGAAATTTTTTTAAATTTATCGATCCCGATGCCGGGAATTCAGCTGATATAATTACGCGTAACTTTTTTTTAAGATTTGATCGTGAGTTTCAGCTAATTAGTCAAGAGGAAATTCTAGATGAAATTTCCAGTGCGTTTCAAAAACCTCCTTTATCGCCCTATAGTGGGAATGAAGATATGCGTATCTTTAAATATGGTCATACAATTTGGTTTACGGCTTGCAAATGGGATATGAACGAATATCACTGGCCGCAAATGAATTTGTTTAGACTTTCGAATCGTGTTATTGAAGAGAAAATTAAAGTCGATTATTTTGTTCCTCTAAAGGGTCATGATCCCAAAAGATGTGAAAAAAATTGGATGCCATTTGTATCTGGAGATGATATTCACGTGATATACTCTTATGACCCTTATATTATTTATAAAGTTGATTTTTGGACGGGAAATCTGATTTTAGAGAGGTGTCAATCTCAAAAAATTGATTTTTCGCACTTTAGAGGTTCGGCCCCTCCGATCCGTTTTGGAAATGGGTATCTGATGCTCGTTCATGAAGTTTCTTGGGATGGAAAAAAAAGAGTCTATTTACATCGGTTTTTATCTCTAGACGAATCGTATAATATAGTCGCTATTTCTAGGCCGTTTTTTTATGATCATGTTGGTGTTGAATATTGCTGTGGAATGACTTTGGATGAGACGGAAGAAAATCTTATAATGACTATTGGAGTAGAAGATAGAGAGGCCTTTTTTGCAATTATTGATATTCATACAGTTAAAGAAATGGTAGTAGGCTTATAACTTTTTTCTCTAATTTTAAAGCGGTTGTGTAAAAATTTAATTTGATTATTTTCTCCCAATTTCTTAATGTTTGTTAAAACATTTGAAAGTTGCCTTTTATGAAAAAATTTAGATTTTTTGTTTTATTTGCTCTTCTCATCTCTTTATTAGAGGCCTCGGGAGGATCTATAACCCATAATCGGTATACCGATTCTATCGTAGGTAGTCAGGGACCAACGGGCCCAGCAGGACCCACAGGCGATACAGGGGCGACAGGGGCGACCGGATTAACTGGAGCCACAGGACCAACGGGTGATGCAGGACCAACGGGTGACGCGGGAGCAACAGGGCCTACAGGCGATACAGGGCCGACAGGGGCGACAGGTCTAACGGGAGCAACAGGGCCTACGGGAGCAACAGGACCAACTGGTGCAACAGGTGATATGGGAGCAACAGGACCTACTGGTGCAACAGGTGATATAGGAGCAACAGGACCGACTGGTGCAACAGGTAGTATAGGAGCAACAGGACCGACAGGGGCAACAGGTGATATAGGAGCAACAGGACCTACTGGTGCAACAGGTGATATAGGAGCAACAGGACCTACTGGTGCAACAGGTGATATAGGAGCAACAGGACCTACTGGTGCAACAGGTAGTATAGGAGCAACAGGACCAACTGGTGCAACAGGTGATATGGGAGCAACAGGACCGACTGGGGCAACAGGTAGTATAGGAGCAACAGGACCAACTGGTGCAACTGGTAGTATAGGAGCA
>VGMD01000034.1 GCA_016866545.1 Chlamydiota bacterium
ACAATGTCCTTTACAACTACGATTTTTCAAAAAACAGACTGGTGATAGGGAAGTTTTGTGCCATTGCAGCCGAAACGCGCTTTATTATGACCGGTGACCATAAGCTCGATGCTTTCAGCACATTTCCTTTCCCCATTTTCGGACACGGGTGGGAGATGGCATTCAACATATCTGATCTACCGGTCAAAGGGGACATCCTTGTTGGGAATGACGTTTGGTTTGGATATGACTCTTTAGTGATGAATGGCGTAAAGATTGGAAATGGAGCCATCATCGCCTCGAAAGCGGTCGTTGTGAAAGATGTACCAGCCTACTCTATTGTAGCTGGGAACCCGGCGAAAGTAGTGAAAATGCGGTTTGATGATCAGACTATTAGAGAATTGGAGAGGATCGCCTGGTGGGACTGGGATAAAGAAAAAATCACCAAAAATCTCAAAGCTATTTGCCATCTCGACCTTGAGCGCTTGAAAAAAGCCGCCCTTGAATCTTAAATCCTAAACTCCCCTCAAAAAAAACACTACGATCCAATCGAAAATAAAATGTTTAAATCTGTTCTCTACCGAATCACCAAAAAAGAGTGGGAAAATCGGGCAAGTAACCTTTAACCCTTTTGCCGAATTCAATAAAAGAGGAAATAAATTGGGTTACATTCTATTGTTTATAGACAATTCACCACAAAAGCAAAAAAAAGAGGCTCTATGAAAGAAAATGAAGTGTCTAGGATTTACGATATCCAGTGGATTGATGATTACTATCGCTTCCATTATGCCAGCCGGCAAAGAGATCATTTAGAGCGAACCCTTTTGGCTTTGTCTGTTATAGTCCTATGCTGTGGGCTCTTGTCACAGGTTGAAGATCATGACCAAAATGATGCCTCGATAGTCCTCTCTTCTTTAGTCGTTATGACAGGGGTGTGCACAATGCACCGGATAACTAGAATACTACAACACACACGATGCATAAGATTTTAAATAAGGTTTTAAAAAAAAGGAATGAGTCAAAGAGCCAAACGTTTATTCCAGTCTATTGTCGATGACAAACCGGGGATCTTGGCAAAAAAAGACTCACCAAGTTGGGTATTTTGGCATTAAAAGAGAACTCAACCCCCGGTTATACTCGCAATTCTAAGCCTTAGATTAAGGCCACCCCATGCTGGATAAAACACGTTATTTCTTTTTTTGTCCATTTTCCTAAATAAGCTTCAAGATCGGACTTTTCTATATTAAGACCTAACTTAGATATTAAGAGTAGGGCTTCTTTATTAGACCTCACATTGTGTGCGTCTTTGAGAAAATCTGGTTTAATTTTGTACTTGACATCCCAACGTTCCTTTAAGGAATCCTCGCTAAAAATTCCACTGACAACGTTCCATACCCGTTCGAGAAAAGATATCGGTACGAGGAAACGTTTTATTTCTGCGGGAGTGGGTGCATCTGATGCCACGGTTGCGGAAGCTATACTGTTTGCCATTTTGCGAACCCTCTTGAATTATATAAATTATTATAACATAATTTATTTTTTCAATCGACGAAATCTCTTAGATGTTGAAAATCAGAAGGTTATTTTCGTTTGAAGGGCTGTAAATGCCTCCATAACAGGTTCTTTAAACCCCATTTAGGCCTTTTTTAGATCTCAAGGATATTCCTCTTCAATGATCTTTCATAAAAGTTTATAAATTCCCTAATATAGTCAGGATCATACTCTTAACGATTCAAAAAGGGGTCACCCTTTACTTTTTTTATAAAATATTTTATAATATATGTCCAATTTACATTTAGGATGTGGACACGACAACTGCTGCATTTGATGCTTTGAAAGGGATGGACGTTTCTCTTCTTGTTCCCCTAACTGGCTCACCGACCCACTTAGGGCATATGAGTGTCGCCAATCAAGCTAGCGAAACGCTTCGAGATAAAGGCGCAATCGTCAAGGGGATATTCTTTTGTCTGGCATCTGAAGAATACGCTCAATCAAAAGCCTCTGCTGATCGGGTAAATCTAACCCTTCAAGAGCGCATAGAGATTCTCCAGTGCAATATCGAGGATGCAAAAGAGTGCGGTTTTTTTCAAAATATCCAGGTGACCTATTATGGACCGGAGACTCGCAGTGGCCATACCGGACAATACGATAAACTGCAAAAAGAGTTCCCAGCGCATAAAGTCCTATTAGCAGCCGGGGCCGATTTACAGGCTCGTATGAATAGCCATTGGAGCAAAAGGCCCGGCTTTCTTGCTGTCGTTGTAAATCGTGGGGACCAAACGGGAACAAATGAGCCCAATTGCCTCGTTGTACGCGGGCAGCCAGAACTTGGTCAGGTATCCTCCTCCAAAATTCAAAAAGACGCCATTAGGGGAAAAGAGATTGAGGGGATGGGTCAAAAAGCCAAGAGTTTATTCCAAGCTATTGTTATTGAATCTAAATCATCCACGAACTTATCTAACGGGGCACAAATCAGGTTGCAAGAAAAACCTAGCACTTGCGCTCTTATGTAAACTTAATACCCTAAAAATGCAAAAGAGGCGCTTTTAAGCGCCCCTTTCTTTTTCTACCGGTTCTTTGTCTTGAAGCTTCAAAAAAAGAAAACCCGAAAAACTGTAATTAACATCTAAAATCAGGGTAGCTACCTTCTGAACTTGACCGGCTAGAGTCGGAAGGTCTAGGTTTTGGATCAAAACCAATAATAGGCTTTATACCCTTAACAAGAACGACAGCTGAACCGCTAGATGGAAATTCTGCTAATACTCTCGGTTTCAATATTGGTTCCATCTTAGCCCTAACGAAAGCCGTGAGCCTTTGAGCTGCCTCTCTTCTCCGTGTTAAATATTGAAAATGATGTCTCTGAAGCACTTGAATCTTTCTTTCAAAACAAGAACTGGTTTCAAAGGCAAAATCGGCAAGATGCCCCCCTTTCAATAGTTCTGCTGGGTGTGTAATCTTTGTTGCAATACCCGGTTTAGGTAATCCCATAGGTTTCTTGGGTTCCACGACCTTAGGAAGAGGTTGTATCATAGGCTGAGCAATATTTTCTTTATTCTTTGATGGCACTCTTGAGGGGATAGGATTACCAACGTATCTCTCAGCGGACTTTGAAGAGGAGCAGGATACAAATAAGTCATTGGAACTTTCTGAAGAGCAAAAAGCCGAAAAGCTTCTATTACCTATAGATTTTTGCCACTCACTATCAACTTTGCTGTCCTGGGCAACTGGTTGAGCTTGTATTATTTGTGTACTTAAATCAGCTTAGCATTCGTGCTCAAACATAGCATTATAAACTGTCATGGAATTACCCCCCTAAAAATTTCTATACCTCCTGTTATAATGAAAAATTTTATAAAAATATACATTAAATAGCTTTTGGGGCTTTTAGGACCCGGGTCTAAAATTTATCTTGTTCCATTAGAGCGGGTTATCTATTTTAAGTAACAAAAATCGTTCATTTGATAGAAATTTCAAGGTTACTGAATAATTATCGCAGGATACAAGGGAGATATCTATGGGTTTAAAAAAAATATTTTTTCTTTGTTTTTGTTTGTATTCCTTTATAGATTTAAAAAGTCAACAACCTCTGATCCAAGAGCAGCTCACCGTTAACTATAGATGGCATAGTAACGATCTATTTGTAGCAAAAGTTTACGCGACATTACAAAAAATTTTATTTTGTATAAACCGCGATGAAAAAGCTCACCTTGGGGGCTTTTTCGAGAGTAAAACAAACGCTAAGACAAATCTAGATGTTTTGAAAACCCAGCGATTAATTCTACGGCAGTGGACAATTGAGGATTTTGTGCCCTTTGCACGGCTGAATGCTGATCCAAAAGTTATGGAATATTATCCGAACACATTATCCAGAGAGGAAAGTGATCTTACTGCACAAAAGATAAAAAATAAAATCGAAGAAGAGGGTTGGGGAAGATGGGCTGTTTCTATTCTCGGTTCTACAGATTTTATTGGAACCATCGGATTATACAAGCTAGATTACGAAACATTTCCCACCTCTTTTAGCCCGGCTATAGCGATCGGATGGAGAATTTGCGTCGATCACTGGGGAAAAGGTTATGCAACAGAAGGGGCAAAAGCTGCCCTCGAGTATGGATTTAGCAAACTACAATTGAAGGAAATTGTAGCTACTTGCGCTGTTGAAAATGCTGGTTCAAGGAAAGTGATGGAGAAGATAGGGATGAAATATGATCCTGAAAATGATTTTACCCTGCCTAATGTGCCTATTGAAAATAAAATGTCTAAATGTGTTCTCTATCGAATCACCAAAAAAGAGTGGGAAAATCGGGCCAATAACCCTTCACCCTTTTGCCGAATTCAATAAAAGTGGAAATGTATTGGGTTACATTCTATTGTTTATAGAAAATTTTTTACAAAGGAAATGCATTAGAGCCTTTAAAAAAGGATACACTTTGGTGCATCCTTTTTTGAATAAAAGAGCATTAAAATGCTCATCTATAAAATTTCGCTTGTTAGGTGTCGATTTCCTTCCTGGACATTCAGTTCTATAAAATCAAGAAATAATGGATATTTAGACTGGTTGCCCGCCTTTTTCAATAATTCTTTTTGATTGTATTTGTGAAAAAGATTGGCGCATTTTTTTAAGATCGCTTCTTTGTTTAGATTTTTTTCTAATTCCAATAAAACTAGATCAAAAGTTTTAAAAGCTAAACCGTTGTGTTGGTATCGCAAAAATTGCTCTAAATAATCGATACTTTTCTTTATCTTGGCATCCTTATCTTGCATTTTTGAGATTTGGTCGATCTGCTTCTCCCCTTTTGCCTTTTGCTCTAGATACCGAAATTGGCGCCATTTTAGAAACAAAATGGGGGCACCTAAAGTAAGGATAGAAAAAATTGTCATTGCAACAGCTTTCAGCTTGTCTAGTGTCGAGCTGCTTCGATTTTTTTCAAAATGTTGCCAGCCTAACGCATTGTAGATGAATGCTTTAGGAGTATTGTTAGGGATTTGAGCAATAGCTTGCATGTCCATATGGGAACTTTTTTTTCTTTCTATGGCATCTATTTTACACAAAAATCTATTAATTTATAAATAAAATTTTAAATAGTTTATTTTAATTTTCAAATTGCTCATTTTGAACTGGATACATCTTTTTTTATAGAATACCCTTATTGAAAGGGAGCTTCTTAAATGAAAAAAAGGGGGCATAAATCGCTTCGTCGGGTCCCTCTGAGGGAATTTTTTGAAAAACCTTAGTAGATTCCTGCCACTTTGAATGGGTTATGGTCCTGCTTTTTGAAAATGTGAAAATAGGTAATGGGGCCATTATAGCCCCAAGAGCGGTCGTTGTTAAAGATGTACCGGCCTAATCTATTATTGTGGGTAATCCCTCAAAGGTCTTAAAAATGCGTTTTATCGCTATTTATGAAAACCTAGGCCTGCTGCTTCAAAAATAGCACCGACAAGTTTGTACCATTGTCCTATACTAGGCCAGTTTTCTAAAAAATCTCTTTCCAAAGAAGTTACAGATTTCCTTAAAGGCGATCGCCAATTCCTGTCGAAAAGAACTTCTTGTATATAGTCGTAAAATTGAGCCCTAATACCATCCTTCTTATCACCTTTGTCTACTATTTTCTTGTAGTCTAGAATTTGGCCGCTCAATAGATCAATTGCTGCCCCCACCATAAATTTTAAAGTAGCTACCACATACCCCAATTCAGACTCGTTAATCGGTGGGTCAAGAATTTTGTTGAGTTCTGCTAGAATTTCCTTTGGTTCTTTTTTCAAAAACTCTAATAAGGTCTCAACCTCTTCCCCTAGACGATCTTTGTAAATGCGGTAAGATTGGGGAGCTTGAAAAATACTCATAAGGATTGGCATAACATGATAAGGGTAATCGTGAATCAACTCTTGACGATCTGATAGGGTGATATCCGAATTCAAAAACGTAGACACGAAGGCATCCGGTGGTAGAATTTCTTCAGTCATGGCAAATTTCAGCTCTGGAAATTCTGGGTTTTCTCGCTTAAAGTTACGGTAGTTACTGACAAACTGCTCTCTAGTTGGAGTCCTAAAATCACCTGAACTGTAAGAAAATCCCATAGCTTCAAGAAAAGCTTTACAATTCTTCCAATTTCCTTTTTCTGAAAACTCTTGAGTCCCTTTTGACGCAGTCTCAAATCTGGTTTTTAAAACTTGACGAGTAGGCTGCAGTACAGGGAATTGCTGTTTATTGATTGCAAGAATAGCGGGGTCTTCTAATTCAGTTGTCCATACTAAATCCCCACCCTCTTCTTTGATATTCCAACACCACTCCGATTCGGTAGCAAGAGCAGATGAGTACACTCTATGGGGCTCAAGCAAAGAAGCTTGTGGGATTTGGGTATGTATTATTTGTAATGCAATTTCGACAGATTTGGGCTGGGCGCTTGGATTTGGTAGATGGTGAGCTTGTGTACTATTTTCTGCCGCAGGTTTATTTTGAATAGGTTCGCTCATAAACGAGGTCTACCAAAAAAAATATTTTATGTAATCGATATTGCGCTAATACAAATCCTTTGAACGCTTCAAAAAAGATAGGGATCTATTTGGAAAAAAGTGAGAATTACCCATCAAAAGCTAAAAACACGGTCTATTACACGAATTTCTTTAAAACCTCATCGCAGTCGCGGATCAAACTACCACAAGCCTCTTTGATGGCCTCGGGGGCTGTGGGATTCTTGAGGTCACGCTCAAAACTCCCCTTGAGTCTTTTGTAAAGGCTTATGCCGCGCCTTAGGCTGTCTTCATTAGATTGGGTGGCTTTAGTATCAATAAATGGAGACCCACTTAAGTCTTTTTGTAGAGACCCTATGAAATTTTCAACGCCTTGGGTAACATATTCCATGAATCCATCCGAGTTAAAAGAAATATGGGCCTTTTGACCAATTAATAAATGCCCCATTGCCTCTGTAAGATCCATTACCACCCTTTTTTCATCAAATTGAATCGTTTGCTTAATCTTCAAAAAAACATCTGATGATATTCCCAATTTTTGAATGCTTCTTTCAAACGCCTTCCAGTTCAATGACTGATCGGCCCCTTTCAATAATAACCCATGATTGATAATTCCGACCGGATGCAAGAAAAATTCCTCCCAGAACTCATAAGATGAGGGATCAAACTCTTCTAAAAATTTCTCAATTCTGTTATCGCCATTTAGAGTTGAAGAGGGACTGAATTGGTCTTTGAACAAGATATGAAGACGTGCTCGGAATTCCTCTTTATTCTGAAAAGAATTCTCTTTTATCCCCTTTTGAACCATTTCCGTGAAAAAAGAGGAACGAAACATCGCTTGGACTTTTGGGTCTAAAAATGTTTTTACCTCAATAACCTTATTTCCCAAAAAATCTGTTTTTTCTACCTGTCTGATCAATTCATCATAGGCTAAACAAAAAACATTTAAGTTAGGAAACTCTAGATTTTCCAAGACATCTCTTAATTCGTTTTCAGAAAGTCTTGCAAAAAAATCTTTCCAATTACATAAAGATTCGGAAATTTTACCCAGCGAATACGCGTTAAAGAGGGCCTCTACTTTCTTTAGAAGCACAGGCTTTTGCATCCATTTATCCACTAGTACAGGCTTAACCTGATCATTGAATGAAATAGAACGTCTTTTAGCTATAGGGTCTTCACCTTGATCTTCTCTTATTCGTTTGAGAGCACTGTTAGCTACTTTAACCACAACGCTCGGATCTGATGGATCAGAGTGCAACACTGGTGCTGAATTGGGTAGAACTGAAGTCAGTCGATTACCATCTATAGCCATTCTTATCCCCCTCGATTAAAGCTTGTCTATGCGATTTCTCTATTAATTATTATACAATAAAATTAATTATTATTCAATCTAAATTTAGCAGGAAGATTCTGCTCTTACATGCTCAAAATTAGGGGGATATAACGTTATGATCTTCAACAGTGTATAAATTATGAGACATGCCATCTGGCAACTTATTCTAAGTCTGCCTTGGTTTCACCTCTGTTCTAGACCAATCATGACAAGAGACATACGAAATCTCTTTAGTGCGTAATTCTTCCATATCTATGAATGATGTGACATTTCGCCAATTAAGAGCCCTGATTTTTCTTTGGTCGGTATTTAAAAGACAAAAATTAAAATACATTTCATACTCAGAAAAACTAGATCCGCGTAATTCACGGCGATCAATCGTTCGGCAAATAGCCTTCCACATAGGGCATCCGTGAAATTCCTCTATTTGTGCCATAAAGTCTTGGATTATGCTTTTTTGGAATAACATATGGTGCGTTACTCCCGAATAATCGGGAGTAACTCTCTTTAAATAGGGAAGAACTTTTGGCATATGCGCAAAATAGGGGTGTTTTTGGATTTGACATCAGAAAAATTTTCAGAGCTATCCAAAAGGTTTATAAATCTAATAAACAAACATGAAAGAGCTGTTCGATCGGTTGTTATAATTCAAAGCAATCAAAGCAAATACTCTCAAGAACAAATTAGATGGTATGTAGGGAGATCCAAAAACAGGCTCTCCTGCAGAGGGTAAATAACTAAACCCCACACGGAGTGACATAGATCTGACCATAAGACCTGTAATCGAATTTCTAGAGAAATATTCTCGCACGAGGGGTACTACTATCGCATCAATAACCGAAGCTATAGCTGCAAGAACTCCCCCTATCATCACATTTTTGATTCCATGTCCGGATAAGATCTGTATTGCTACTGTCGTAATGAAACTTTGTGCACCTTTTGCTGGAATCCCACTTTCGAAAAAAAATTGATTTAAAAAGAATTGTGTATTCCTATAGGTCAAGCCACCTAGAGGTATAGATGTAAAGGTTGTCGCTAATACTGACATACATTATTTTCCCAGAAAAATAATATCAGCATAAACTTCCCTTGTATATTTTCCAATAAACCTTAACTTGGATTGAAAATACTTTTTCTTTTTTTATATTATCTTGCAAGAGTTGTTCTAATTCAATCTCTCACGGAGTGTTTTCCACTCCATAACAATATCGTTTTATAATATATTAATACTTATTATAAAACTTCTTTTTTAAAGTTATCCTTGATTAAATTCCCAGAATTTTTCATCTGAAGGGTATGATACCCGAAAAACCCTTAGGGCCTATTTCCTCTTCAAATTTTGAAGAAGGTTTTAAAAAACCAAGAGCTAGACCCTCCCCTCTCGATCTTTATTTTGAGTCTTGTGAAAAGGAGACTTCAGATTTTTTCAAAAGGAGTCCCGAAAAACCGACACGCAACTTAACCGAGGAAGATTTTTTAAAAGCCGATGACCTTAGTCAAGGTGTTACAGGGGCTAAGAAAATCAGAATCAAAGGGGGGGAATTCGTCCTTAAAAAGCCCCTCCTTACAGAGGGTTATAGAAGGAATTTCGAGCAGTCTTTAGATCGAGGTAATGTTTGTCATCTACGTGTTTGTGAATCAGAGGACCCCCTAACCGATTTTCCACGCAAAGAGGTTTTAGGATTTCGACTGGCGAAATTTTTTGGTTTGAAAGTCCCCCAGACAGAGCTTCTAACTGTAGGCCCAAATTTTTGTTCGTTGCAGGAGTTTTACTCGAAAGAAAAGGCCGAAAGCATGTGTGCACGATTGAATGTAGAGACCTTTCAAATAGATTTTCACTCAGCTATGAAGACCCTACTTTTTAATCTTGTCACCGAAAATATCGACGGACACTCTGGTAATATTCTTTTAGTCAAAATAGACGAGCCTTCGGACGATGAGGATGACTTGACAGAGTTTAATGCTATCCCTATAGACTTTGGTCTTCTTTTTCCCAGACGCTCAAGCATTTACCCAGACGAAATGCAACTGATGAAAAAACAGTTCCACACAATGTTTGAAAATAGAACTATCTCCTTGAAAAAGGACATCATCCCTTTTATCCCCCCCCAAAGAGATCATTAGCAGTTCGGATATTACCTCAATTGCAAGACCCCATGAGATTTCGAAGCTCGAAGTCAATTTGAAAGCTCTTAAAGATCTACAACAACAATCTCAGGACAAAATGTTATATAGAGACTTTTTTCAAGCTTTTGTCCAAAATGTTGCACTCATCAGGAAAGGCTTATGAGTTACATAATAATAGATAAAAATCAGCAGCCCTCAGTAGTGTACGATTCC
>VGMD01000035.1 GCA_016866545.1 Chlamydiota bacterium
CAGGTTTATCTGGATTCAGTCTATAAGGTAGGTCTGCACCTTCAAGTAAACCTTGGCAGATGACCTCCATGATGGCAGCGCTCCCTCTTGCACAAGGGCAGGCTTGGCATCCCCACCAGTGGATCCTGGCGATAAGATTTAGTTTTTGGTCGGGAGATGTAGCATTGAGAAGCTGTTGGTAAAGATCCTCTATGTGCTTCATACATTGGTTTATATATCTAGGCCCTGTATGTGTCCAGCTATGGCGATGCATTAGGCCCGGGAATGTCCAGCGTACTTCTTGGTGATTGCTATATATTGTATCAAATTCATTATCATCTTTCCCTAATATGTTAAGTCTAGTGAGAGGAATTTGTTTTCCATCGATTTGTCCATAAATTGTTCTTTGAGAAAGACGCGTTTGAACACTTCCTGGAAAGGGCCAATCATCGCCTACATTAGTCTCTTCTTTTATAAGTGCTTCGCATTTTTCTATAAGTTCTGGTGGCGCTTTCGAGGTTTTAAAACCAGATACTAAATTGCCTGTATTTGGCGTTTTATCCTCTAACGTAGTGCGCAATTGACCAAATAATAATACATCTGGATCGAGACATATGCAGGACAAATTTGAACGCCAACTGCAGCTATCTTTAAAAATATTTTCAAAGCTTTCTAGTTTTAAATATTGCTGTTTCACCGACGCAATTTGTTGAGATTTTCCTCTAAGAAACATCGTCTGAATTTCACGAGGCTTATTCCGTAGCCCAACTTCTTCTTCTTTGTTAAAATTTTCACTTACCCTATCTGCTACTGGATTAAAAATAAGTTCCATAAAAACTTTCTCAATTTCCTTTAAATTAAAATCCTCTAAAAAATTAATTTGGGTCTCAAAATTATATTGATGTTTTTTAACCCCACTTTTAAATAATTCTAAGATCAATTGTTTAAAGGTCGGTATAACAGAGGGGAGTGAAAATTCTTTTTGAACTGCTTTTAGAACTATCGCAAATTCACCTGGATATGTTTTTTGTAAAAGTGCAAATTTTTGCTCTAAGTCGTCCGTTTCTGAAGAAATTATTTTTTTATCAAATAAAATGGTGGTAAAAATGGGTTCCAGGTTTCTACCTTTAAGACTATTATTTATTGTCGCAGCTTGTTTTTTCAAACTTTCGTAGTTAATATTGTCAAATAATAGCTGAATCTTGCTATTTAATAGGTCCTCATTTTCAGAGTTTTGTATAGCGGTTTGAATTCCTAGAATTAATTGATTAATTTTTGGGTCAATAGACATAAAAACCTTGTTTATTTTTTAGCTAGGAGGTTTTTAATTTCTTGTAAATCAAATTCTTTCTTTCAAACAACCAGCAATTTTAAAACTACGCGACTTTTGTAATTGGAGTTTCCTGCTTGCCCAACTGTTATAAATTTTCAACGAAGTTCAATACTGGTGGAGCTGCTACTTGGATAAAAGAGCACATATTTTCAAAAGGCCGCTATGTAAACCCCTTTAGTTAATGCCGGCTAAAAAAACTCACTCTATCTCGCCACCCGGTCGCAACCCTGGGCCCAGTTATGAATACGGCTTCATTTGTTTACAGCGAAACAAGAAAGATAATTGAATCCGCGGTGCTAAGATACAATTAATGATTGTGTGTGGGTTCCCCTTTTACACTAGCTGTTATGATAAACACCCACTCTATCTCGCCACCCGGCCACTCCCCAGGGGTTATTCAGCTATTCGGCTGCATGTCGACATAATCTGAAAATTAGCATGTGTGGGGCCCCCTTTTTACACTAGCCTTCGCGAAAAACATCCACTCTATCTCGCCACCCGGTCACTCACCAGGCCGCAGTCATGAAGACGGCTAAAATTTTTTATTGCGAAATCTGAAGATTGATATAAATAGAACCAAGTAGGACGATGGAAGCGCTGTTTTAGTCCAGCTCAGTCGATTGAAGTAAAGATACGTAATCTTTTACAAATTGGTTTTCATTTGGTTCTGTGAGGGCATAGATGTCGACAGGTTTA
Source organism: Chlamydiota bacterium (assembly GCA_016866545.1). GTDB lineage: Bacteria > Chlamydiota > Chlamydiia > Chlamydiales > 2-12-FULL-49-11 > VGMD01. The sequence continues at coordinate 2,009 of VGMD01000035.1, forward strand.
TCTGGATTCAGTCTATAAGGTAGGTCTGCACCTTCAAGTAAACCTTGGCAGATCGCCTCCATGATGGCAGCGCTACCTCTTTCGCAGGGGCAGGCTTGACAACCCCACCAATGTATTCTAGCTATAGTTTCAAGTTTTTCGTTAGGATCTTGTTTTTCCAGAAGATTTTTGTAAAGGCTTTCTATGTGTGCCATGCATGGACCTATGTATGTATGATCTGTGTGTGTCCAGCTATGGCGATGTCTCAGACCAGGAAATCTTCCTAGATCCATATCATGGAAATGATCACTCATCTGCTCAAAACGCTCTTGACTCCTCCCCAAAATGTTAAGTCTAGTGAGAGGAATTGCTTCGTGATGAATTTCACCCAAAATTGTTCTTTGCCTGAGCTCCTTTGGAGCAGTAAAATAACCTACAGAAGTGGTTTGTTTAGCCCAATCGGGAAAGGCCCAATCATCATCTTCAAAGGCCCAATTATCTTCTGCATCAGTTTTTTCTGTTATAAGATCTTCACATTTTTTTATAAGTTCTGGTGGCGCTTTAGATGCCACGAAACCAGATACCAGACCAGTCGTGCGGACACGACCAAATGCTCTTATACTAAGATAAGGGTTGTGTACTTCAAGACATTCGTACGCTAAATCTGATCGCCACCTGCAAGAATCTTTAAAAATTTTTTCGAAGCTAACTCCTTTTAAAAATTGATTTTTCACCGATGCAATTTGTTGAGATCTCCCTTCAAGAAATTTTGCCTGAATTTCAGGACTTTTGTCTCTCAACCCCTCAACCCGATCTTTGCTTAATTTTTTTCTTGCTTTTTCAGCTAAAAAGTTATAAAAATTATATAAAAAAACCTTATAAAAAGCGTCGATATCATTACGAAGAGATAAAAAAATATCTGAGATATTTAAATCAGGGATCGATTTGTATATATGCAATAACAATTCTTGAACGGTTAAAGGTTCTGTTTCAAAATTATATTTCCCTTTTAACTGATCAATAGTCTCCCGAAATTCCTCTGGGTACTTTGCTCTTAAAAGCTGAAACTTTTTCTCAAGATCCTCCCATTCTTGAGGATTTTCTTTTCCAACTTTTTCAAATAGAGTATTTTCAAGTAATAGAGCTTTTATAGAGTACCCACTATCTTTTTCAATCGCGTTCAGCCGTTGTAAAATTGAGGAGTCTATCTCCGTTTCTTTTGGGAGACTTCTCTCTTTGAATAACTCGCGGATTCTTAGATTTAATTCCTCTAGTGACCTTGCTTCTTTTGAGGCTTTCTCGAGATCTGAGGTAATTTGGGACCAATTATTCGGTGGTGTGGAACCTATAGACATTTATATCCTTATACCCTTTTTTTCTCTTTACATCGATTACGGGGTATTTTGTCCATTAACTATTCACCTCTTGGACAAATAAATTGTTTCAGCTCATCATCTTAAGCACAGGTTAAATAATTCAATCACAATATCTTAGGATTAAACTATTCAGCTTCAGCAATTAAGATCTCCCCCCGGGGAAATTTTTAATGACATTATAAATATTTATAATAGAAAAAAATAAATATAATAAAAAATATTTTATTGTGGTATAATTTCTAAAGAAACATATGGAGCTTCCTCTTGTTGGGCATAAAAGACTTATTCATCAGAATTAAGGACCATTTTCTTATAGGTTGTATTTTTAAGATTCATGATATGTCTTTTTTTAAAAAGGTGTTTGGTCCAACAAGAAATCTTCAATCGTTTGAACTGAAGAATATTTCCAATTTTGTAGTAAAAAAAGCGCTATTCCTAGCTCGGATGGTGATTTATCTTGAAAAAAAGATTACCTCTGTGAAGTTCCTATCACGGACTCTATTTATTAAAGATAGAATTAAACATCTAAAAATAAGTTCTATTGACCAAACACCCCTTTACAATATCTTGGATAAAACCTGTAGCGATTTAAAAATTTCTTAGTCGGCTTTACACCGGTTAAAAACTGTCTAAGAATATAAGCCCCCTCACTAAAATGAATTAGTCCTAATTCTCACTCTTAGAGAGGGATTAAAACTTAAATTTTTTTTCAATAAACTTCCAAAAAGTCCCTTTGGAGATAACTTTTAAATTGTTCTCAATAGCAAAACTGTCTACTGCGTTTTTTACATTCACCCAGTTACAGTCATCACCTGCCATAGTACCATGCCCTTTAACAAAAGGAAACCAGGCTTCAAGATCGGCAAGGGCACCACCTTCAGAGTGATTTTTCGCTAGGAATATAAGATCTATAGGTCTATCTAAATTTTTAAATAAAGGGTCTTTTGCAGCTCAAAATACTATCTTTTCTCAAAGGGACAATTTTTTTTGCCAGTCCTCGTTGGATTACGTTTGATAAGAGCTTATCGTATAACATTGGTACAAAATTGTACCCTTGTGCTTAAGTATTTTTATATTCAAATGATTCTAGCCATTCATCAATAGCATAAACAACTCCCTCATTTGGGAGATTGTCTGCAATGAAACAAGTCGAGTGACCAGTCTGTGTTTTTACAAAACAAAAAATCAAATTCACAGAAGAGATCAATAATTTAGCAGTTTTAAAACTCAAAAGTACTTGCTAAATGGCTAAGTACATAACTAGATAACTATCTCCTTTATCCAGCCTGTTTCCAAATTTTTGGACGCTTAGAAATAAGGTTTCTAATAGGTCTTATATAAAATCGTAAAGAAAAATTGTTTTGCGTCGATTTCTTAACTTCTGTATTTTTTAAAAAGAGAAAGAGATCTAATGCATGATAATTCGTAACTTTTTTTTTATTTCCTTGTCATTATTATTATTTGGCCAAATTCGCACAATTGATTCCTTTAATGATGTCGAAACCGAGTTGTTAGGTTTAGGTTCTGATGCTCTTGTAGTGTTTGATATAGATGAGGTTTTACTGACAGCAGTAGACCAAGCTTTAAAAACCCCTCACAAAGAGATTTTTCGATCTTTAGAGTCGGAATTTATGTCCAAAGCTACAAATGATGAGCAACGACGACTTTTGGAGTACAGGTTGAGTTTAACCTATTTATATCCAAATCGTGTTCTTGTAGAAAAAAAGATTGTTTCAATTATCGAGTCTATGCAGAGGCACGGGGTAAATGTGATTGGAATCACGCGCTGCCGTAGAGGGAGATATGGTATCATTCCACAGGTTGAGCAGTGGAGAAAAGAGATTTTATGGAAGAATGGAATCGATTTTAATCTAGGCAGTTTTCAGAACATAAAAGTAGATTTTCAAGAACTTATGCAACCTAATAGAAGCTCTCCCAATTTCGAGGAGGGCCTTTTATTTGGTAGGGGAATCTCAAAGGATCTACTAATTCACACTCTTATTTCAAAATTAGATCTTAATCTCAAAAAAATATATATATTTGATGATTTAAGATCCAATCTCCAGACTTTGGATCATCTAAAAAAATACGAGATATACCCGATCGAGTACACTGGGGCAAAAAAACTGCTCAAACCCCTTACAAAGCGACAAGCCCGATGGCAGTTATATAATCTTCTTGAGGGCGGTAGGTGGTATGACGATCAAGACATAGAGGAAATGGGCTATCTTAAAGGGCTTTTCAACTATAGCATCCCCTCATTTTTTGATATGTTCTTCTAACAAGTGTCTTTTTAACTTTTTTGGATGAAAAGAACACTTGGGCAATCTTTTCTATTTGCCCATTTTGTCCACGTAACAGCATAAAGACGAGGGTCAAGATCTAGAACAAACTCCTCTAGGACTGCAATCTCTTTTTTACCCTCCGGATGACCACTATAACATGTAATCGAGATGCCCCCTTTATCCCTTAAAAGGTTAAGCGCTTTTTTAACGCTCTTAAGAGTCGAATCGCTCATAGTTGTAATTTTTTTATCTTTAGTCGGCAGGTACCCTAGGTTGTACACAAAAAGGCCCACTTCTCTTATTTGAGGATAGCGATCAAAGTTTTCGTGGCTATCTAAAATCCAATCGACAGAATCGGGAGAGGTTATTTTCATTTTTGCAGCTGTAAGAGCCTCTTGTTGGATATCAAAACCAATAAGGCGACATCTGAAATTTTTCGTAAATTCAAATAGTGACAGCGTATCATAACCATTGCCAACTGTGGCATCTATTAAAAGGTCTTCATCTCGTATTATCTGATGAAAAAATAGTCTTGTCAAACCGTGAACAGACAAAAGGGAGCTCATAAAATATTTTCGAGGGAGTTAATTCAATAAATCTAGAAAAAACAGGGTTAATATTTGATTGATTGAGGTTAGATACTCAGGGGGCTTTTCGAGATTGACTTTCATCTCATATCGCGCTTTTTGCGTAAAATCATAGGTTTCGATATCTTCTAAACTAATTGCACGCCTGGTGGATGGTGAGGTGTGGTGGGCTTGAACCCATTCATAAAGTGCTGCCCTTTCGTAGACTTGTTTTTCATAACCATCAGAAGTTTTAATAATTACAGGATTTAGGGGGATATCCTTTGTAATTGGGCACTCTTCCAGTAATGAGTACATTTCCTCCTTTTTGGAAATGATCTTTTGAAGATTTTCGGTCATTACTTGTACAATACCCGGGGCCTTCATAAATGAGCAAATTTTCTTCAATACGCGCTCTTTTTCCTCATAACCATTAAGATTTCTAGTAAAACCGGTTATTTCAAAAAACTTCATGAGATTTGGGGCAAGTTCCTCTATAATTTCAAATTGGTCTGGATGTAATAAATCTAGCGCTAAATCTAATTCATGTAATTCAGCATTTCTCAACAAATCATAAATTTCATGATCTTTGAATAAGGGAAGAAGCATTTTTTGAACTTTGAGATCTAAGTAAAAAAATAAATCAAGAAGATAATTGCGCAGAAAGGGCCTTGCAAAAGAGGCGAGAAAAAATTTAAGAGGAATGCAAGATAAAAATTCTTTCACCGAATCCGATGGATTCATAGTCTGCTTAACTCGAAAATAGGTGTCTACAAAATAGTTTGTGAAAAATTCACTAAAGCTTGTTCTAAATATTGTTTGGGTAGTTGTTTTGAATTGAGTGATTTCTTCTGTAATACCTTTAGCTTTTGGTAAAAGAATAAGAAAGAATTCCCTTATTTTTTCTGGAGGCATGGCTTCTAGGGTTTCATCCTCAAGACAGAAGGTCTGTTGCTCAATCCCTTCAGCTAAAATAGAGGAACCAGCAGGAACATTTTTCCAAAATTTGTGATGATAGGTCATAACGTAGGGATTTTCGAGAAGGTGTGGCTCACAATTTTCTGTAAGACAACCCAGTGTGTTTTGTTCCCCTATTACAAATTCGAAATTTTTAAATACAAAAGAGGAAATATCTTCTGACTTATTAAGGATATTTCTCATCGACCTTGAGTGAAATAGAAGTAGATGTAATAAAAGAGTAGACCCGTAGGGAGTAGGGGAGTGAAGGGTTTCCAAAAAATGGGAATCTTTTGAAAGTTTAGAAAACAGAATTTTTCCATAACTAACAGATCTGCTTTGGAGGAAATCTAGAAATATTTTAGTTTTTAAAATGGTGGCCACAATGGGTACCGATAGCTCCCCAAGACGGGAGGCGTACTGTTCGAAAGGCGGCCGCTCTCTAATAAGGTCTAAAACTGAAAAAAGTTCAGGATGAATTGGCTGAACAAAATACCTCTCTATTTGAGCTTGTTCTGTTGGAGTATAGTCAAAGAAGCCCTCAAGGTAAGCAATAGAAAATTTCTCTTTAAGTGTTGAAAAAACTTTTAGAATACCTTGAGCTTGGGGACCATGAATTATTAGAATTTCTGTGAAAATTAGTAGAGTGTCCTCAATTATTTTAGGTTGGTAAAAATTCTTCCAAGTTAAAAGGCGTTCTTCAGTCAAACAAGACAAAAGCAAATCTTTATTCTTGATAGAAGCCTCAAGAAGTACTTTAAAAAATATAAATGGGGGAATCTTTTTTATAAGGGCTAAATCATTTCGAAGAAGAATTCTCAAAAGAACATAAAATCCGTCGACTGATAAAAAAAGCTCTAAAGTTTCTAGGTCTGTATTTCGCAATATGCTTTCTAATAAATTGCGCCGACTCTTTGAACAGAGATTCTCTAAAATCTGTCTGAGCTGCCCCTTTTTTTCTATCCTATAAATTGTAGCTTTCAAAAATTTAGGGTACTTGAACAAAAGCTTTTGCATGTGTTCCATCTGCTCGTCGATAGAACTAGTATTTTCTAACAAAGTCTCTACTCTAGAGACAAGAACATCTATCCCGGTTTTACAGCAGGGGGGAAGATTATCTTTAAAGATTTTTAGTATTCTTCTTGTGTCTTCTTGAAAAAATTCTCTTTGAAATACAAGCTCTGCTAAACTACTTTTATCATCAATACGCATATAAAACCGGATGTTTACAGTTTATGGAATATTTGTCGATTTTTTTCAATTCCTTGATTTTATTTTTACTAGGCATGATAATAATTTTGATTTTTTTTCTTAGAAAAGGGAGGGAAGATTTAGGTAAACCCATTGAAGATCGGCTCAAGGAATTAGATGAGCAACTGCATCTTATGGAGCGATATAGGACCATAGAGTCGACAAAATTATCTGAAGATTTAAAAAAACTCCATTCCAATGACACTGTTCTACTCAAAGAGACCCAAGCGGTTTTGCACGCCTTAAAAAAACCCGATGTGCGGGGGTTTTGGGGAGAAGTGCAGTTAAAAAGAATTATGGAAGCTTCCGGTATGCTTCCCTATACAGATTTTTATGAACAGGAGGTTGTGGGGCAAGGAAAAGGGGCTTTTAGGCCAGATGTGATCGTAAGGTTACCCCAAAAAAAACATGTAGTTATCGATGTGAAAACGCCAATGGAGTCCTACTTAGAGGCTTTAGAGAGTACTGATCCGCAAGTTTATCAAGACAAAATGAAAGCTCACGTTCGTCGAATTAAAGAACATATCGATGAATTAAAAAGAAAAAAATATGCCAAACTACGAGAAGGTTTTGAGTTTGTACTTCTCTATTTACCCACTGAAGGATTATTTTCTGATGCGCTTAAAGTCGATCCTACATTGATGGAGTATGGGATTCAACAGGATGTTTTAATTGTAACACCAACGTCATTGATAGCACTTTTGAAAACTGTAGCCCTTTCCTGGAAAGAAGATCGATTGAGAGAAAATTTGGAAAGAGTTCGAGATCTTGGGCAAGAACTCCATAAAAGATTAATGGATGCCACAACGCACATACAGTCGATGTCTAAAGCGTTGAATCAAGCTGTGGAGGCGCATAATAAATTTATAGGGTCGATGGAGAAAAGAGTCCTTGTTACTGCCCGTAAATTTGAAGAATTAGGGGCTTCAGGCCAAGATCAGCATATCCAACTTTTGGAAGATCTTGAGTCAAGTGCAAAAGAGGCTCCTTCAAATCAGCAATAAAACCTATACCCCCTTATTTTATTGACCTAAGTCCTCTTTTTTGAGAAAATTAGCCTCCCTTTTTTGAGGTCTATTCATGCAAGCTTTGTTATCGAATGTCAAATTACCTAAATTGCTAGCTCCGGCAGGATCAAAAGAGGCTTTCAAAGCAGCCCTTTTAACCGGGGCTGATGAGATATTTTTAGGTTTAAAGCAGTTTAATGCACGAAAAAGGGCCAATAATTTTTCCTTAGAGGATCTTCAAGAGATTGTCCCTCTTGCCAAAGAGTATAATTGTAAAATTCTTGTGACACTAAATGTAGTCATCCAACAAAAAGAGTTTTTGTCCCTACCGCCTATTTTGGACGAGCTTGAGCGGATACAAATTGGGGGGGTAATTGTTCAAGATTTAGGTGTAGCCAGAATCATCCGGCAAGATTTTCCAAATATAAGGATGCACGCAAGCACCCAGATGGCTATTCATAATATACATGGGATAGATGTCGCAAAGGAATTAGGGTTTAAAAGGGTTGTATTGGCACGAGAAATGACTCTGCAAGAGATAAAGAAAATACGATCCATTTATACTAGTGATGAGATGGAATTAGAAACATTTTGTCACG
>VGMD01000036.1 GCA_016866545.1 Chlamydiota bacterium
TCAAATACTTTTATAAGCTCAGTCAAATGCCCAGTCATTTGGTTTCCACTAAAACTCGCATCATCAAAAAGAACATACTCTCTAGCCCATCTCTCTGGATCTGTTTTCTCTAGGCTATCTGTTATAGCACTTGCGCGGTCATGACCTAATTCTTCGTAGTTTAACTTAGATTGGCAGATGAACTTACAAGCTAGTTCAGCTACCCATTGATTACTTTTATGTGAAGAGCCTAATACAACAGCTCTACTAAGAAGATCTTTAGGCAATTTTCCAAGACAGACTCCTAATGCTTCTGAAAACACTGGAAATGAAATTCTTCTAACCATACCCCCAAGCTCTCTTAAGGCAGTTTTTATATCCTCAGTCAAATATGATTGTCTTTCAATCCAATTATTAAACTGGTCGACTTTGAAATCATAATCTTTTCCAGGCTCGGGAGTTTTTGGCCTAAAAGAAAACAGTGTTCTTGACGAGCTCACCTCACTTGACATAATAAACCTATAAAATACTTTTTTGGTAATTTATTATATCATAATAAGATGATTATAGTAATTTTATAATTTTTTAATTAAAGAGACATTTCATCTCTTATTTCCATGAGAATTCTACCGAGACAATTTCTTGACAAAAGGGAGATTGGCAGCCGATAACTAGATTCAAGTTCTTTATAATCAGCTGGTTTTGAAGAACCCCAAAAACAATCTCCAGACTCTTCTATAAGATGACAGCCCCGAGTCGCTCCCAAACTCGCCGCCAGAATCGGGTTTTGATCAAATTTTTTTTTGACAATTCCTTTCATTATTTGAACTTTTTTCCGAGCCGCTATATCTGTTGGGGGAATATAAAATTCGGCCCCCTCTCTTTTCGATTCTAGAGGGGAGCTCTCCTCTATCCTCTTCAAAGAGGCTAAAACATCCTCTTTCCTTTCTAGCTTTGCAAGGTGAGCAATTTTATACGCCTGATAGGCATTTTCAGATGAGGGATAAAGAGTTAAAAGAGACGGTTCAACTGGATCCTCGCATAACACTAGAGTTGTAAAAAAATTAGAAAGATAGGAGTAATTAGCAATTTTTGAATTAAAGAAAATAGCCGTTTTTTTTGCAGTTTTACTAAAAGGCAATCTGCTTGTAAAAAAACAATTGATTCGCTTAACAAAATCTATAGGCTTTGCAATAGCTCTATACTCTTTATCTCTAATAAGAGTCTCAACCAGGCTTTCGTAATAACCCTTTAAATCTCTTGGCTCAATTTTTTGTACCCCCCAGCCACCTCCTGCAAGGAAAACTAGATACCCCCCTCTTGGTGTAAAAAGATTTTCATAATTTTCAGAAAACCGAAGAAGAATACGTTCCAATGAAACACCTGCTAAAGATGACATAGTCCCCCTAAAAATTTGAGCTTAAACTATATCATCTTTATAAAATGTTAACAAGAACCGACTTTATTTACAAAACAGCTGCTGCTATTGCTGCAAGCTTTGACCGCTCTGTAGATTGAAAGTAGATGCTTCCAAAAACATCATGTTTTTTCATTCTGCCAATCAAATAGACTAGCCCATTCGAATCGGCATCTAAGTAGGGATTATCAATTTGAGAAGGATCTCCTAAAACAATGATTTTTGTATTATCGCCAACTCTAGAAATAATTGTTTTAATTTCATGAGGAGTTAAATTCTGTGACTCATCGATAATAACATACGTGTTTGTAAACGATCTACCTCTCATGTAAGTAATAGCCTCTACTTGAAATTTTTCGCTCTCTAAAATCCATTTTTTCGTCTCTGCTCCATTTTCTGAACCGGACGAAGAGCAAATATATTCTAAGTTATCAAAAAAAGGAGCAAGCCAGGCTCTTAATTTTTCTTCTTTTGTTCCTGGAAGAAACCCAATATCGCGACCTACTGGAATAATAGATCTTGCAATCATAATCCTCGAATAGACACCCTCATCAAACACTTTTCTAAGACCTGCTGCAAGAGCTAAAAGAGTTTTACCAGTTCCTGCCCCACCAGTAAATACGACAAGCTTCACATCATCTCTCATAAGTAAATCCATCGCACATTTTTGCTCTACATTGCGAGGCTTTATTCCCCAAATATCGTGTGAAGACTTAGCTAAAGGAACAAGAGATTTACTCTTTGCATCAACTCTAGCGATGGCAGAAGAGTTTTCTTCACTTTTCATAATAATATATTCATTTGGGCAGTGATCTCCCTCAGGGATAGGCAAAGATCCATCTAAATAAAATTGGTCTATCTTGCTTTTAGAAAGCTCAATATTCTTAATACCCTTGTGAATTGTATCATAGTGCTCTCTGACACTTCTGTAATTTTGAGTCTCTATACCAGCTGTCTCTGCTAAAATCTTAGTAACTGGATCTTTCGACACAAGTAAAATTTTTTCACCCTCATTTTGCAACTGAAAGGCAATAGCTAAAAGTCTATGTCTTGCTCTATCTGCAGTAAAAGTTGTTGATCCACTCTTTTTCTTTTTGTGCTCTTCATCAAGCAAAATTCTGATATGAGTCCCGTTTTCAAGTCTAATTCCTTCGCTAATATTACCTCTTTTAGAAAGATGATCTATTAAACGCATCACAAATCTTGCGTTTTTTCCAACCTCATTATTCAGATGTTTTTTTTGATCAAGCTCTTCTATAACAACGCTTGGTAAAACAATTGATTCTTTGGGATAATGATTGATTGCATCTGGATCGTGAAGCAAAACACTTGCATCAAACACAAGAGACTTTTTAGACATGAACTCTCCTATTATTTTGTCGTATTTTTTGTCTTATTACGCATCTTAAATATCCTACACAACCTTTTTCTTAAAAAAATTTACGAAAAAAATTGCAAATAATTTAAATTAATTTATTTACAAACAATCACGAGCAGTTAAAGGTAAAGAGTGCTAATTTTATTGACTAAACATCTGAAATTTCTTATAATATTGTTTAGATTAGAAGGAGATGGAGTCTATGAAAATTAATTCAAAAATATTAAGCATCCCCCCTTACATATCAACTTCTTGGGAAAACGTCATCTCTTTACAAGTAGAAGAGACAAGCGGAAAACTAATCATTTTTTTAAAAAACAACGCTGCTGTCTCTATACCAAACCTAAGCAAAGACCTGATCAATGAAGTTTTCCAGGTGCATACCAATTTCTTAGAATCTCTTTCTAAGCCATCTTTTTCGCCTAAACCTCAAATGGGCTTTAATTTAGGCGTTATGCCCCAAGGATTTATCCAAGAAGCTCTTGGACCTATTATGGGACACGATGCAAAACAGAAAAATAGCCCTGATCTACCCTCTGATGTAATTAACAAAGTAGCAAGTGTAGCCAAAGCGCTCAGCGTAGAGATTGAAGGATTCAATCTTCCATCTGATGAACCTCACTGCAATTGCCCATACTGCCAAATAGCAAGAGCTATTCAAGGAAAACAGAATCCGAACAAAATTCCTGATATTGATAACAGCCTTAAAGAGACAGAAGTATTGGAGGGAGAGTTAAAATTTCGAGAGTGGGACATAAAACAACTTGAAAAAGAGCTCTACGATGTAACAAACCCAAACGATGTAAGCGAGCATTACCAAGTCTTTTTGGGTCATCCCATTGGATGCACTTGCGGAAAGTCAAACTGTGAACATATTAGAGCAGTATTAAACACTTAATTTGCAAATTAAGATTGCCAAGAAAAACATAAATTCCTAAAATACCGATTTTCACGTCTGAAGAGACTTAAGAGGAGTTTTGTCATGTTTTCTAAACGTTTAAGCTGTTCAATTATCCTTGCAACAGTAAGCCTTGCAGCCGCTGAGGAGAGATTCGGCAGTGCAAATGTATCAGTTGCTAAAGAACATCATGTGCCGCAAACTGTCCAAACAAAACCTGCTTCTGTTAAACCAACAGACCACGCAATGGTTCACACAGAGACTGATTCGAATTACAAAGCTTTTACCGGCAAAATAGTTGGCGGAAACGTAAGAATGCGTCTTAGCTCCGATGTCGAAAGCCCTATCGTAAAAGAGCTTTTAAGAAATGATTTAGTTGTAGTTCGCGGTGAAAAGTCTGATTTTTATGCTGTTGAAGCCCCGCAAGACATGAAAGTCTATATTTTCAGAAGCTTTGTTTTAGATAATGTTGTTGAAGGAAATAGAGTTCATGTAAGACTCTCTCCTGAACTTACAGCACCTGTTGTTGCTGTAATGAATACAGGTGAAAAAGTGAATGGGACAATTAGCGATAAGAATCATAAGTGGCTTGAAATTTCACCTCCAAAAAATGTCCGTTTTTATATAGCAAAAGAGTACATCGAGAAAATTGGAGGCCCAGAACTAAAAGCGTTAAGAGATAAAAAACAGAGCTCTGTCATACAGCTTATGGACTCTGCTGAGCTTTTAAGCCAGTCTGAAATGATGAAACCTTTTGAAGAAATTGATTTTGAAAGAGTCTCTAACTCATTTATGACAATTACAAAAGATTACAGCGATTTTCCTGAGTATTCAGAAAAAGCAAAGTCTAAGTTAGCTCACCTCCAAGAGATTTATCTCCAAAAGAAAATAGCTTACCTTGAAGCGAAAACTTCAAAAATGAGCAAAGAACGCGCTCTTAGAAATGATTTAGTACAAGTCTCTGATGCTTCTGAAGAGAATTTATCCCCAAGAGAGCGGATGAAAATTTGGGAAAGAGTAGAAGAGTCTCTATATTTAAATTGGTCAGCAAGTCATCACAAAAAGACAATGGATGATTTTTATGAAGATCAAAAAATGAAGACAGTTCGTATATCAGGTATTGTAGAAGCTTATAATGACGTTGTTAAAAACAAACCTGGAAACTTTGTTCTTCGTGATAGAGATATGCCAAGAGCATACCTCTACAGCACATTCATTGACCTACAAAATTATGTTGGCAAATATGTAACTTTGGTTGCAGTTGCAAGGCCCAATAACAACTTTGCCTTTCCTGCCTACTTTATATTCGAAGCTGAGAAGTAATGGAATTAAGAGAGTGGGCTATCCACATATTAAGTGCTGACAGGATCGAAGATAAACTCTTCGATCCTTCTCATTTAGAAGATAATCTTAAAGGGCCTCCTATTTTCTGGAAAGAGCCCACAAGACCTAAAGGAATGGGATTTTCAAAACATTCGAGAAAAAATGATAAACTCCCCGCTTTTCAAGACCACCATAAAGCAGATAATAGGGCTATTTGCTTACATAGATTTGCAGGTCACGAACTTTTAGCAGTAGAGATCATGGCATTTGCCCTATTGGCCTTTCCAGATGCCCCAAGATCTTTTCGCATGGGGGTTGCAAATACCTTAAGAGAAGAGCAGACCCATGTAAAACTCTACATGGCTCAAATGGAAAGGCTCGGATTAAAATTTGGCGATTTGCCTCTTTTTAAACATTTTTGGAAGCAGACAGAATTTCTTACATCTCCTGTAGACTACATCTGCATGATGAGTCTTACACTAGAAATGGCAAACCTTGATTTTGCTCCTCACTATGGCGCCTCTTTCAAAAGAAATGGTGATCTAGAATCATATGAACTTATGAAGCAAATACTCAAAGATGAAATCTCTCATGTCAAATTCGGAATGCGCTGGATAGAAAAACTAAAACAAAGCTCTGAAGACGCCTTTGAAGTCTACAAAGAAAGCATCACACCTCACCTAACACTAAAAAGAGGAAGAGGCTTTATCTTTCAAGAAGAGCCTAGAAGAAAAGCTAGAGTGCCAGAAAATTGGATAGAGGCTTTAAAGCAGAGTTAAGTAAAGTCATCATAAATACTACTCTCTTTGATCTCTTTTTTTGGTAGACGAGGGGGTGGCGGTGGAGGGTAACTTCCTTTAAACAAAGTCTCATCAAGAGCTGGTAATTGTAGATAGGGTGGAAGAGTAAATTCCTCTTCAACTAAGGGGGGTTTTTGCTTACGAGATGTTTTAACTTGAGCTCTAGAACCATTTTCTAAAAGATGCATAACTTGACCTCTTATTTCAAATGGGGCAAACGCAAGACATTTTCGATTTATTTTCGCAGCAAATAAGACAATTTCTAAAGAGAGTAGTTCCTTTGGTACAAACTCTAAAGCCATCGGATTTTGAGAAAGCGCAATCTGTATCATTTTTGGATCTCTTTGCCATTTTAAAGCCACATCTTTTAAAGCTAATCCATTAATTGAAAGAATTTCAGAGACTAATTGCTCAGTTTGTAACTCTTCTCGAACAAATTCTATTGCTTGCGGCATTCTCATTAACTCTTTTTTAATTAGAAGGGGATCATGTAACTCTTGTGGAATAAGTTCGAGCAAGGAGACTTCGCTGTCAAAATCACTTCCAATACCAGAAAGAGTAAAAGAGGCCTCTAACAAAGTTTTTAAGGTCAAAAGACCGCTTTTAGCAAGATCTTCAGATAAAGAAATTTGTTCGTAAGATAGTTGGAGTGAAGTAGGTTTTACGACACCTTTTTCGACTTTAAATAGACTTCGATCTGATAGAGTGTATGCTAAATCATGAATAATGCCCCATCGATTTCTTTCATTTCCCCCGAATATAGCTATTTCCATGTTGATTTTTTTTTCTAACCTATTGTAGCGCAAATTTACAAGAGCACCATGCTGTCTTAGGGGAATTTCTAATTTCACACCAATAAAACCTTTATTAACTTCGATAGAGACAACTCTGCTATCTTCTAATACCTCTTCATCCAAGGTTAATTGATCAATAAAACTAGAAAGCTCTTCTGGTAAAATCTCTTTATTAAATCCATTTTTCAACGCAATAATTTGCAAATCTTTTAGCATTCTTTGATGAAATAGAGTAAATTTTTCTTCTAAAGTTCTAGCAGGCTGAGGGTCACGGATTCCATACTCTATATCTTCTTGCAAGATCTCAACTACATCGAATTCAGAAGATACCTGAAACTGTTTTTTCAATTGACTCTCTGACATTTCAAATAGGTCTACTGGAAACAAATAATTACTATCTCTATCGCTTAATCTAGCTCCAGCCATTTCGCGAATTAGTTTTGTCATCATTCGATAAGGCTGTAGAAGGGTGTAAAAATTAGCTGCGTGCTCTTTTGCTGAAGTGTAATTTTCAGTCGACCCAGTACACGCTTTTATAATTTTATCATAACATTCAACTACTTCCCTAATTGACTGCACTAATACAAGTTTTGCATCGGGCGATACTTTTTTATACACTTCTTCAATTGCACCATTAAAAAATCCTAGTAAAGCAAGTCTTTCCCTAATTTTTTTACTATTTTTTTCTACATACTCAGGATTTGCCCACAAAGAAGTGTTTACGCTCTCTTGAAGAACGAATTTTTTCATCTCGAATAGAGCAGGCATAATTTTGTAATATTCTTCGCAAACTTCATTTAGTTCATTAAAAAAAGCAAGATAATCATCTGGGCCATATTTTCTTAAAGCGTTTGCCAGCGTAACATTAACAAATTCTGTGCCGGCATTCGCAGAATCTATTTTTAAAAATAGATCTTTTATCGATTGTTTTTGATCTTCTGGAACATCGCTTAAATGACTAAGCATTTGGCCAAACGCGCTACCCAAATCGTCTTTCAGGATCATTTTTTTCATTTTAACAAACGGAAGATCTTGAAGAGTCTCTTCAGTATGAGGTTTATCAAGCTCGTAGCTCCCTACTCGTTGGCTTTTAATATCTGTAAGCGATCTAACAAATGAAAATCCGCCAATAATATCTTTTCCTTCTTGGAATAACACAGCTTCGATAAGCCTTACAGTATAGAGTCTTTCTAAAGACATCTCTTCACCTGAAAGAGGGTCTTTTTCTAAAATATTCATTAGGTTATCAAAAACCATCAGAAGCTCGATACGACTTCTTGGCGTGATATCTTGTTTATGGATTTGATCCCAGACAAGATGAATAATTTGATTCGCCGCACTTTTTGCATCATCAATATCACCTCTTTTCATCAATTCGATCTTTGCTCTTATTTCAGAAAGAGATTTGATTCTATCTATTGGTGGCGGCCCAATTTTCGACTCTCTTTTCTGAAGCTCATTCCTTATAAAATGACCCCTTGATAAATTTGCCTCATACAGTTGCATGTGCATTGCTTTAACTAGATCTGATGTTGTCATAGAGTAGGCTAATGGCATCGGGTAGCAGACATAGCCCTCTTTTTTCACACCCTCTTTTGCAATCAATCCTTGTTGCGTATCAATATAAAACGGCTTTTCGAGTTCAATTTTTTCTGTTGTTTGTAAAATCGGCACCCCCTGCCCGATAAAAAAGACCGCTTCGTGCGAAGTTCTTGGGGCTTTTTCTTGAACAATGATCCCTTTTACATCTCTTTGCAACCTCTCTGAAAGAGTTGTATACATTTCATACGCTTCATGAATCGTCCTACAAACAATTACCTCTTCTGCTCTTTCTATTCTTCTGACGTATGAGCCGCCATCTGTAATCATTTCACCCGTAATAAAATCAGCTGTAGACTCTAAATAAGAAGGCTCTTCTATTGGACGAAATTCCCGCAAAGGTCTTGCCTGCAAAAGATAAATTTGATCACCGACTACAGTAAATTCAACATCCATTTCCTTTCCATAAAAGTCATAGATTTGATACGCAATATGTTGCATTTTTTTTGTAATCTCTTCAGATAATGCTGGATCTTCTACTACCCTTCCCGTACAAGGACAAGGCTCACAAGATACCTCTCGACCATCTTTTGCCACCCCTCGAAATCTTGAAAATTTAGGACGCACAACTACTCTTGGCTCTCCCTCCCTTGTAAACCGAATCGTATCTGTTGCAACACCTGATGAAACTATTCCCTCATTGTGCCCAAGACCGACAGAAATTTCTGAGACACCTCTTTTAACAAACATCACGCCAGATCTCGGGATAACCCCATCTTCTCTTCCAACTAACTCTCCTACGCACTCTTGCACAAGAACTGGAACGAAGGGATGGACATCTCCAAATAAGGAAGGGTCTCTTGCTGCA
>VGMD01000037.1 GCA_016866545.1 Chlamydiota bacterium
TTTAAGATAATTTAGAGCTTTCTTTCTAAGATCAATTGAATAAGTCATTCAGACATTATAGAGAAATCCGGGAATATGAAAAACAAATTTTAATTCACTATATCATATTCTTTTTAAAAATAGACTTCTTTCGAAATTGGCTTTGCTTGGAAAAATTGAAGATTAGCTGCTTATAATATCTAAAGCAGCTAGTCGAATTGGAGTTTATTTGACTTCTGGAAACAAAGAAATCTTGACTACAGGAGTATTTTCGAAAATTTCTTTAGAGAGCGCTAGGAGATTTTCTTTTGTAATCAGACTTAACTCCTTTTTATTTCGCAAAATATCACTTGCTGGGATTTTATAAAGAATTTCATCCCTTTGCAATTTCTTCCAAAAATCATCAAAAAGCAAAGCTTCTTTTACTTTTTGCTCAATAATTTTTTGGGCAGAACTCACCTCTTCCTCTGTTGGGCCACTTTTTAAAAATTCTAAAATGACCTCTTCAGCTTCGGTTTGCAAAGCCTGTACTTTTTCGGGCAAGCAAGAAAAGCGCAAATGCACAAACAAACTTTCTCTAACAGGCTCTAAAGGAAATTCATAAGAAAAATAGACTGCATACGTGTCACCTAGCTCTCGTCTCATCTTTTTCATAGCTCTCTCACTTAAAATATAAGTAAGAGCGCTTAATTCAAGATCTGAAATGGGTTTTTCTTTGCATAACTTTCTATAAGACATAATCGCTGTGCTATGCGTCTCTTTTCCTTTATAGACTACATGCTCTACAGAATCTTTCACATCTGGAAGAATTGGCAGTTCAATTGATCTGAGATCATCTGTAGGGATTTTTTTAAATGAAAAATAGGTCGATACAAGATGTTTCATCACTTCTACATCAAAGTCACCTACAATAACAACTGAAAATTCGAGAGGGTCTCTAAAAGCTACTTCAGCACATCTTTTTGCAATCTCTTCATTAGCCTCAGTTATTTTTCCACTAACAAAAAAGGGATGATCTTCGTACAGAAGACGGTTATACTCTTCCATAAAAAAAAGCTCAGGCATATTGTTTTTATACGTCTCAATCTCTTTGATTTGATTCATAAGATTGGTCCATATATTAAGATCAAACCTCTTTTCTAGAAAAAGAGCCCTGATTGCTTGAAACAAAACTTCAGCTTCAGAAGTCGGCCCCTTCGCATTAATTAAACGCATATTTGCTAAAATCTGGGCGTAAAACAAACTATCTTTTTTTATTAAGAAATTTCTCAATTGAGCGCCATTTAAATTGGCAAGGCCTGATTCCAGCAAATAATAGGCTGCAAGATCGGAAGAGAGATACTCTTCTTTAGAAAAAAGTGTTTTTCCTCCTTCGGCTACAAGCTCTATGGAAACATACCCTTTTTCTAGACTTGTTGGGTGAAGAATCACTTTCATTCCATTATCAAGAATTATCGTCTCTGTCCCCATTTCCTCATTACTTACTGTTTCTGAAATATTTACAACTTCTCCAATTTCAGTTTGCAAATCTTCATTAGATTCCACTTTAGGAGCTTCTACCCCCTCATTTTTTACTTCTTTTAAGATGCCTGCGACCCCTTCCTCTGAAATTACTTCGCTAGTTGGCATAGAAAAAATTCGGTTCATTTCATCAATTTGTATGTTTGTTTTGATCCAAGCTTTAATGTCTTCACAAGTAATTAGTTTCACTAGGTCTTGCTGCAACTTATACCCGCTTTCAAAAGAGCCAATCAGAGTATTGCAAAGAAAATGACTGTGGTAGGAATTTGCATAGACATCATTTTCTATTCGGTGAAGATTTTCCCGTCCTATTTTTAAAGCCTCTTCTGTTCGCAAAACTTCTCTTTCTAATTCATTTTCTGTTGGGCCATATTCTTTAAGGCTTTCGATTTCTTTATAAAGCGCTCTAATTCCATCTACTGGCCTATCCATGTAGCCAATATAATGAATTTTTAAAGCTTCATGATACGTTGTAAAAGGCACCTTATAAATACCTGCCCAAAGAAAAGGCGAGCTCACATCTTTTGTAAGTGCATCAAATCTTAGATTTAAAATAGAAAGTGAAAAACTAGAAATAAGGGACTCTTTGATAGAGGCTTGAACATCTTCTATTTCTTCTTTAGTCTGACTAAATTTTGTAAATGCGCCCTGCACAAAAATTTCTTCTTCATCAACCATGAATAATGATTTAGGCTCTTTTGGAAAATCAACATCAATAGATTTAATTGTCTCATCACCTCTTGTAAAAGATCGAAAGCACTCTTTAATTTTTTCTTCGACTTGGTTGACATCAATATCGCCTACCACAATCATAGCCATTCTATTTGGGCGGTACCATTTTTTATAAAAATTTTGAATAAGCAAAGGATCTGCATGCAAAATAACATCCTTCAATCCAATTGGCATTCTATCTTCATAAGACGAATTCTTGAAAAATTCGTTATAGATCTTATTTTGCATTCTATAAGCAGACTGTGTTTCACCACGATTACACTCATCTAAAACAACCGTTCTCTCTTTTTCAATCAACTCTTTATCTAACTTTGCTCTCCCTGCAAAATCACTTAAAATAAGAATTGCTTTGTCTAAATTTTCTTTCTTTTCTAAAGGCACCTGTAAAAGGTAGGTAGTATGCTCAAAAGTCGTATAAGCATTTGTATCTGCACCAAATTTCGCCCCAATTGATTCTAAATAACTTACTATTTCCCAATCGGAAAAATTTTCAGAACCTCTAAAAAGCATGTGCTCTAGAAAGTGGGCGATTCCCCTCTCCTCTTCTGTTTCATAAATTGAACCAACTTTTACAACTAATTGTAATGAGGCCTTCTCTTTTGGAAACTGATTGTGTTGAATGTAATATGTAAGACCATTTTCTAACTGACCAATGCGAACATCATCAGCAAAAACAAAACCAATAAAAGTAATAAAAACAAAAATCAAACGAAATAAAGACATAAAAAACCCTCCGGAAAAAAGGAGCAGTATAAATCTTTATGATTTCTATATCAACAAATCATCTTTTTTCTGCGCGAAAGCCACAACCTTTAAGAATTTGTGGTTGTCCGAAATATTCAATTCGGGGCCACATTCTGCAAATCATGGGGCGGAAATGATAAATGCCACATGTACCATCTTTTTTAAGATGCCTGCAACCCATAAGATGGATTTTCATTCCATCTACCTCATGTAAGGCCTTATCTCTTCGATAAAAACCGTTTATTTGGGTGTGCCAAAAAAGATCTAGTTTATCAGAAAACCCTTTCGACTTTTTAATCAAAATATAGTGGCAACAATTTCCCCGCTTTTTACACGCTCCCACCTTTTTAAATGGAGGCCTTATAAGGGCTTTGGCAATAGCTTGAGCTAAAACATCGAGCCAGATAAATGGGAGCAAAAAAAGTTTTATAGGCCACCTAATAAATCCCGGAAGCCATTGTTTAGGAATTTTCACAAAAGCTGGCTTATGATTATCATTTCCAGCTTCTTCTATAATTTGATCAAGCATCTAGCACATGATGCCAAGAAGGAAATTTCTGGGCAACTTTTACCTTAATAAGAGCAAAAATCTCTTGAGCCCTTCCTTTCTTTACATATCCCGATGTCGGAAAAAAGAGCTTCTTATGTGAAATGTTGATATTTCTAATCACTTGGTCGTCTTCTAAAAGGCATAGAAAAGGTGTTTCATCTTTTTCTGGAACTTCATTTCGGATCTCATTTGCATTTTGAGCCATTCGAAGACCATCTATTAATGCTTTTAATAAATTATCGAGGTCTCCAAAAGATTGCTTTTCTCCTCCAGGACCCATCTGACTAAGAAGAATCACCTCTAGATCGACTTCAAGATTGCTATCTCTTGTAATAAGAGGCAAAAACTTAAAAGGGCCAACCTCTCTTATTTTGCTCGAAGAAAATCCCATATGATCTGGTACGCTATTATCTTTGTAATATTGGTCGAGCTCTTTTAATTGTTTTAAAAAAGTACGTCTGTAGATGAACTTCAACTTTGCATGCCCTGTCGTTAACAAAGTTCCGTTGTAATTAAGATAAAATTCCATTTATTATTATTATTTTTTAAATTATTTCTAATTCATAATATCAAAATCAAATTTGATAGAATTCATCTATTTTTTAGCACTCTCATATCAAGAGTGCTTGATTTAAATTTAGAGGAGTGTAATTTAAAAATAAAAAAACTTAAAAGGAGGAAAAAATACGAGTCCAAATAATCAACTACAAAAAAGATTTGAACACCCTTTTCAAAAAATTTTTGGAAATTTTTGGGAGGAGCAACTACCAGCTTTTGAAGAAAAAATTGTAAATTCACCTATAACTTTAGCAGAAGATGATAAAGCTGTGTATATCGAGGCCTCTGTTCCTGGATTAACTCCATCAGAAATTGATGTAACCCTCGAAAACAAAGTTCTTTGGATTAGAGGCAGTAAAAAAGAAGCGCAAGACAATAAAAAATACCATTACCGCTCTAAAAAAACTTACTCTTACCAAATATCTCTTCCTGAATCAGCTGACGAAAATAGGGAGCCTGAAACTAAATATGAACATGGTGTTCTTACTATTACGTTTTCAAAAACGAAAGGTGAGATGGCAAAAAAAATCCAAATCAAATAAATTAAATACTCTCAACCACCTTATTAATAGGTGGTTGAGAGAAAATTAAGTAGGCTCCATCTTCCATAAACTCAACTGATAAAGCCTCCATCTCTTGATTAAAACTTTCATAAGCCTTTTTTTTATCGATTAAGTATCTAAACATAAATTTTTTGGCTTTAACAGCTGTTTGAAAACCATAATTTACTCCCATTCCTTCAATGAATGAAGAGACAGCTGCTGCATCACCTACCAAAATAAACTGTTTATAAAAATCTCCAAAGAGAATCGATCTTTGCAAATAAACAGGTGTTAAACCACTTATAACTACATGCCCCTCTGAAATTAACTTGGCCTCCTCTCTCCATCCAAATGCTTGGGCAATCTCTTCAATAACTTTCGGATTTGTAATATCTATCTCACAATCTTTATAATCTAATGATTTTTGGATAAGAATATGAAACCCAAGCGGAGTGACCATTTTTTTTACATAAAGTCCTTTGTAATTTTGAGCTTTTGGTATTTCTACAATAGGTAAAGATGATTTTTTTTCTATAAACGCCGAACTTACAACGGCCGATTCGTATCTAATTACTGGAACTTGCATCACATTTCGAACAGTGCTATGAAAACCATCAGCACCAATTAAAATATCGAATGGAAAAATTGTTATTTCATTGTTTACAGAGACTAAAGCAATTTGTTCTGATACTTGAATAAATCTCCCTTTGATTTTTAAAATACCAAGCTCGTCTACTTTTTCTAAAAGAGCGTATTCCAATGCGTTTATCTCAAGCAATCCAACATTTTTATCAGAGTCAAACTCACACATTCTCATTGATGGTATATAAACACCTAAATCTACAAGCAAATCAAGAGCTTCTTGAAAGATAAAAAGAGATTGCGATCTTGTGTATCTATCTCGATCTTCAATTATAGTTACATTCATACCAGCTCTATATGCCTCTAGTGCTGTTAAAAGCCCTACAGGCCCAGCTCCTACAACAACTACAGATACACTCTCTTTTGCAAAGAGCCTAAATATTAGAAAAACAAAAACAATAATTTTTTTCATGAATTCACTATAGCTTGAAATTCTTCTCGCAACAATTAAATAAAGTTGAAAAATACCAAAAAACAACATACTATATCTCTTATCTTTATACATTTTTTGGAGCTGTCTATGGAAAGAGCTAGATCTGACAAAATTACCATAATTCCACTATGGGAAAAAACTAGCTTCCAAAATGGACATTTGACTGGAGAGATCTCTTTAAATTTTTCAGAGGGAGCCTCTTTCTACAGAATTCCCGTAAAAAAATGCCCCGGGGATAAAAAATACACTAATCTAACAATTACCCGTACCAGATCATTTGAAAAGACATCTTCCCTGACGGGCTTAAAAGCAACTGTTAGCCAAGTCTCAAAGCTAGGTCTACAAATAACTGGGTATAGTTTGCTTCCTGATGAAACAATATCGATCCTCTCTTTTCACCCCTGCTATATGAAACCTATCTCACATATAACTTTATCCCCTCTAATCGATCCTATTCCAGGATCTAAATACTATTTAGTATTTTCTTCAAGTGAAGATGGTTCAATTGGAGCTGTATTCAAGAAAATACCAGAAACTGCCACTTCTTCCTATGACACTTAACAAAGCGCCGTAATCCCTAAATAGATCAATATCTTTAAAAAAATATTGTTATTTGATTTCTTTTTTATTAAGATCTCGTCAATTTTATGGCGCGCTCTTTTTTCTTTTTTCTTGTTCTTCCCCTCTCTATTTTTTGTAATTGGGAAGAATTGTTTTCTGATAATAGTGACCCCTCTATTGTAAATCACGTACATGTAATTACAGGGAATTTGCAAATTTTTTCACAAGACGCAACTGTCTCTGGCGCTGTTCCGATTCATCTCACAAGAAGTTATTCTAGTGGTTATGCTAATCTAAGAGCTTCGAAAAAAGAGGATTTTTCTAAAAAACACGATCTTAGCTGGACAATGCAGGGTGGATGGAATTTTCTTCCTCATCTTCAAATGCTTATTGATCCTAGAGTAAATGGGGGTAAAGCGCTTGTTGTTTACGCAAAAGAGCCTAATGGGGAAATGCTTGTTTATAAGGTGTTTGAGCAAAAAGAGCTCTTTGAGCTTACTTTAAAACCAGAAAAAAAATCAGGCCCTTGTTTTGGTAAAATTAGCGGCAGATTAAACCCATCAAACAACATTTTACACATCAATTACAAAGAAGGTAGAGCTACTCTACATCTTGCTAATGGCGGGAAAAGAATTTATAAGGGAGATGGTAGAGGTTTAATTGATGTTGCATCAGATAATAATATCAACTTACTTGAAAGACGGCTTAGAAACTACCTCTTAGTGGAAGAAATTTCCCCCTCTCTTCAAAAAACTATTTATGAGTACAAAAATGACTACCCAAAAGGGGTAAAAATCTCCTCTTGTAATCCAAATGGGTCAAAAGTCTATGCTTTCATTAATTTAGAAGAGCTTCACTACAGCCCCCCATTTTTAATAAAAGTCACAACAAGTGACCAAAGAGAGATCACTTATGAGGGGGTATCTTTTGATAATGTAGATTACTTAAGTTTTGCGGCAAACAAGACCTCTATTTTAGATGAAATGAGCTATAAAGCTTCTAGGAAAAAAAATCGTCTAGCTTTAGAAACACTCTCATCTTGGAGTGATGAGAAATTACATATCACTTATTATAAACCTCAAAATTCCCAAGAGGAAGAAAAATGGATCAAAAAACCTCATAAAAAACCCTTTCAAATAGATAAAGTTGAATCAGTTCAAAGACAAGGTTTACTTTTATCATCATTTGCATATTTTCCCGAATTTACTGAAGTTAGGGATGCAAATAATGCACTGCGAAGATATCACCATAAAAACGGCAATCTTACCCTTATCGAATATTTTAATGAAAATGAAGAGCTCTATTCTTCTCAAATGTTTATCTGGCAAAATGAGAATTTAATCGCAAAAGTGCTCTGCACCCCCGATGGAAAGGGTCTTTTTTCTAAAACATTTACCTATGACGCTTTTAGAAATGTGACAAAGGAGTCCCTGTATGGCAACTTTTCAGGTCTTAAAGAAGGCCCTTTTGAAATAAATGAGAACGGATCTTTAATAGGAGCTGAAAAATATATAAATACATTTTCATATGATGAAATTTCTCACCTTCTTATTTTAGAAAGAGAGGGAAACGGTCTTACACACACCTACACCTATATTGAAGGAACCGACCTTGTCGAAACAAAAACAACCTTTGATAACAAAAAACTTATTTCTAGTCAGTCGTTTAGCTATGATGAAGATCTCTTACTTATAAAAGAGTGCTTTGATGCAGACAACGTACATCTTGAAAAAAGATACGAAAGAGACAAAGATACAAAACAAATTAAAGCAATTGAAGATGATATCAACCGAATCGAATACATCTATACAAAGCACAACCAAATTGGGGAAGAGACTCTATTTGACAAAGAGGGGAATTTTCTTTACAGCCTCTATTATAAATACGACAGGTTTGGTCACCTAATTTCAAAAACAACGCCTTTAGGAGGTGAGAATCGCTATACTTATAATTTCGCAGGCGACATTCTTTCATTAAAAGAGGTGGGAAATCCTGAGATTTTTTTTACTTATGACTCGCATCACCGAGAGGTATCGAAAACAGTAAATGGAAAAACAAGTTTTACTTTCTACAATACAAAAGGGCTTGTATCATCAAAAACTGATTCTTTTGGCCACACAACAAATTATTTCTACGATCTATTTGATAGACCAATTCTTACAATCTTTCCAGAAGTAAAAAATAGGGATGGCGATCCTTATCGACCAACGATGGAGTCTAACTACGATCTTTTAGGCAATTTGACTTTTTGTAAAAACGGAAAAGGTGAAGTTAAAGAAATCACATATAACGTTCTTTCCAAACCAGTAAAAGAGATTTTTGAAGACGGCTCTTCAATCAATCATATCTACACACCAACTGGCTCTTTAAAAGAGAGTATTCTCCCTGATAACACCTCAATTTTGTACACCCACGATGTTTTTGGGAGAATCACTTTTAAAAAAAGTGGTTTTTTTGAAGAAAGATGGGAATACTCCCCTTTTGGCGTTATCTCATATACAGATAAAAAAGGGCTTAAAACAATCACAACCTATGACAACTTAGGAAGAAAAATTAAAGAATCAAGCGCCGAAAGAGAGA
>VGMD01000038.1 GCA_016866545.1 Chlamydiota bacterium
TCTTTAATATTAAACAAAATGAATAAATTAAGATATTCAAAATAAATCATCTAATTATGAAGAGGAGGCGTGATTTTATTCCAAAATCACGCTACTTGCAGACCTTTTTGAATTAGGAAACAGAGCCGATCTCCATTAAAAACATCCTTTTTTTGTTATTTTTCAATAATTATAACAAAAAAAACAATTAATTTGATAATTATAAATAATTTATGTTAATAAAATTTTTTATTAATATAAGATCATGTCTAATTTGTTAAAAAAATATTTTAAAGATGAAAAGGGTCGGGAAGTCATCTATAGAGGAGTGAATTTACCTGCAAAAATTCCTTCAAAACTCAGTGGTGAAGATCACAGAAAAATTTCTTTTGTTGGAAGACCTTTTCCTTTAGATGAAGCTGATGAACATTTTGGAAGACTTTCCAATTGGGGCTTTAATCTTCTTAGGCTCTCTGTAAGCTGGGAGGCTATCGAGCATAGTGGGCTTGGCGTTTATGATGAAGATTATTTGATCTACTTAGAAGGGATTGTTTCTAAGGCTTCCCAGTATGGATTTAAGATATTTATCGACTTTCATCAAGATGTTTGGTCAAGATTCACAGGAGGCGATGGGGCTCCTGGCTGGACATTAGAACTTGCAGGTTTTTACATACCCGATTTAGAAGAGACTGGGGCAGCTGTATTACATAAGGCAAGTGAAAAAAAATCTCATATTTTATGGCCTACAAACGCTTATAAATTAGCTGCAGCAACGATGTTTACTCTCTTTTTCGGGGGCTCTTATTTTGCCCCAAATAAAATAGTTTTAGGCAAAAACATAGGCGATCTTTTGCAGGAAGCTTACATCAATATGGTCAAAGTTGTTGTAAAGAGATTAAAAAAACATGAAGCAGTTATTGGATATGACATTATGAATGAACCTCTTTCGGGATATATCGGGTGCAAAGATCTGCATAAAAAATTCGGCCTTTTTCAATTAGGAAACTCTCCAACACCTTTTCAATCAATGGTCCTTGGAGATGGAAATAGCGTAAAAGTAGATGTTTGGAAACAAAGGTATGTAGCTATTTTAAAAACTGAAAAAAAGGAATTAAATCATAGAAAGAAAAGAGCTTGGCAAAACAGTAGCTCCTGTATTTGGAAAGACCACGGAGTATGGGATTATAACGAAAAAGGTAAGGCAATTCTTTTAAAACCAGACTATTTTAAAAACCACAATTTTGAAGAAGAGTTTTATAAACCGTTTTTAAATAAAGTCGCAAAAGCAATTCATGAAATTTCTCCGGATGCTTTTTTATTAATAGAGCATGTTGTTGGATCTAAACCGCCGCATTGGAGTGAAGCGGATGCGAAAAACATCATTTTTACAACTCACTGGTATGACGGTGTTTTATTAGTAACTAAAAAGTTTTTCTCTTTTTTCGGTTACGACATATTAAAAAAGAAAAAATTGATGAAATCACCAAAGGGTTTAAGAAAAGCGTTTGCAAATCAAATTAGGGAATTAAAAAATTTTGCTAAAAAACAGATGAATGGCGCGCCTATTATGATTACTGAATTCGGCATTCCTTTAGATTTAAAGGATAAAAAAGCTTATAAAACAGGCGATTTTAGCCTCCAAGATAAAGCTCTAGATAGGTCATTTTTGGCAATCGATGACAATCAGGTCTCGTCTATTATCTGGAACTACACAAGTCACAATTTAAATAAAAGAGGCGATCATTGGAACGGTGAAGATTTCTCGATTTATAGCAAAGATCAAAATGATAATTCTTTTTCTATATACTCTGGAGCTAGGGCTAAAAATGCATTCATAAGACCGTATCCGATGAAAATAGCAGGTAGAGTAGAACATATTTATTTCAACATGAAGAAAAAAGAGTTTGAGTTTACCTTTGAGCATACTATAGAAGATGTGGCAACCGAGATTTTTTTACCAAATCTTCATTTTGGAGATGGGTTCACAATACAGCTTTCAGACGGCGCATATGAAATTGATGGACAGATTCTTAAGTATTTTCATACAAACAATTTAGAAAAACATACAGTGATTATTAAATCAATATAGCCGATTAAATTTTGGTTAATAATTTTTTAATAGATCGTTTCAGATTTTGATTAGGCTTTACCTTTAAGAACCAGAGCATTATGACTCGTAAGACGGGTAAGTGCGGGTCAAAAAAAGAGCGAATAAGAGTTAGGTCGCAAGAGCTCCTAGGGGATCCCAAGGCACTAAAGGTTTTGGGGGTATTTCTAGGAGTTTAATAAGGTTTTTAGGAAGGTATTTTTTGTGGACTGCAACTTCAAACATGTACTCGTTAAACCAGTCGTCTGTCATGATGAAATAGCCTTTCTTTCCTACTTTTTCGCCCCAGCTATTTTCTACTCGCCATTTTGTGGGTTTGTTATCGACTAAATTAACCCCGGTAAAGAGCATGGCGTGCGTCATTTGACTCTCGCCATAATTCATTCGGATCTCTTTAGTTGTGTTAAAAGGGACGTCATAGATAAGGTCGAGGTCATAGAGTTTATCATCCATTACTCCTAAGTCTCTATGAAACGATTTGCCGACATCGCAACCAAACCAGACAGGCTCATCATCTTTTAGAGATTTGATAGTTGCCTCTTTCATTTCTTCGATAGGCACATTTAAGTAGAGAATTGGCGCTCCCTCTATAACATTGCCTAGGTATTTAACAGTGTATGTGTTGTGGTATGGGGTAAGCTCTCTTGGGCTATCAACTAAGCAGACATACTCAGATAAATCAACTTTTACATGGTTTTTATAAAATGTATGAGGATCTAAATCTCTGTAGGCGTGACATTTTTTTTCTTTATTTTGGAATTGCCAATCAAATTTTTCAGGGGGTGTGCCCATGTGCAAAGAGAGCATTCGGTAGATTTCTTCGATCATCTTCTCTTTTACCTGAATGATCTCGTTTAGTGAAGAGTCTTTCGCAATAAGAGCTCTGAGATGAGCGCCCATTTCCCTTAGTTTCATTTTCATGATTTGGTTAAAATCTCTTGAATTGAGACAAGCCTCATTATCTGGAAAAACAGATTGGGGGAGAACTCCGTATTTATTAATTAGATTAACAGCCATATGCCACTGACCGCCATCTTGAAAAAGGAAGCTCGTGTCAAAAAGACACATGACTAAGCGGCTGTCATGGGGAAGTTTCGCAGTTTCAATTACGCTTTCCAGAAAATAGTTTGCTTTTTCTAATTTATCCCAAAAAAAGAGGTAGCTTTGTGAAAGCTCAAAATCGTCGAGCTTATATTTTCTTGCAACATGTATGCGGAGTAAATTTAAGATAGCAAAAAGCCAGCATCTACCGCTCTGGCTTTGCGCAGTAATAGGTAATTCATTAGTGATTATATGAGAAAATGCATGAGAAATAGTTGCAAAACGATCCCAATTAAGAGCGACTTTTTTAATTTCAGTTCTTGAGACAGCGTTTTGTAAGGCTCTATGTTTTTGAGATGATTTAAATTCTCGTCTCATCTCTTCCAGATGAGATTGTGTAAGTGCTTTTTTATCCATAACGTCTCCTAAAAACCCTAATATAAACACAAGAGTGTTTAATTATCCAAGTAAAGTTAATTTTTTAATCATTTCTTATTAATTTTTATTGAAATTATTTACAAAATCTTTAATATTTATTAGAAATTTTTAAAATTGGGGGATTTGTGGAGGGGATAAATAAGCTTAGTTTTTGGATTCAAGACAATCCTAATGATGCGAGCTATTTAAATGCTATTGGAGAGCTTAAAACAATAGCTACTAGTGAAAATTTTTTTTATAGTAGATGGAACTCGACAGCGCTTGCAATTGCGGTCTATGTTAACAAAATTTTTCAAGCCGTACATTGTCTTGCAGTTTTCGTGGTAGTAAATCCTATCTGCAATCTTCTTAGATGCAGATTTAAAAAGGCCTCGGAAAACTTTTCAAATTCGTTAATTCGATCTGTCCACCTCATAAAGCTTGTTGTAATTTTACCTCTCTTTTTAATCGGAGGTGTTTTTGCTCCAGAAAAAATTTACGGCTCTATGCATGATGCTTTAGAAAAGAGTTATGCAGGAATAGGAAGAGGTGAAAATAATGTACAAAAATTAGAGCAAAATTATGCTCTAGCTCAAAGAGAGATTGAGCAGCTTCGTGCTACTATCTCTCAAATGGAGGGCCAGCAACAATCTCTGGGTATAAAAACTACTTTATCTGTTGGAGGAGTACCTGAAACCGAATCAGGCGAAGCTCAAGAAGGCTTTGTAAGTCCAGATCAATTCAAATCACAAATAGATTCTTTAAAAAGAGAGGTTGAAGAATTAAGCCAAATAATTAGGGGAAAAGAGTTAGAAAGTAGTCAGATTGCACAAGTAACTGATACGTTAAAACAAGAAGGTCAAGCATTAGTAAGAGATAGGGAAGCGTTAGGTGTTCAAATAGCACAATTTCAGACCGAAATCGGAGAAAAAAACCGAGCTATCGATCATCTTAAACAACAACTTAGCGGTGCGCCTACACCTCGGGATTTATCAGAGCTTCAATCTCGATTAGAGACGATCAATTTAGAATCTACCATGACACGCACTTCCCTGGATCTGGTCTTGAGTTATTACAAGCAAACTTTACATGACATTGTGATTAATATTCCTCAGTTTCTCTATCCTGCAATGTTTTTTGCTCCAGAAGGGGCTTTAGGCAGATACCCAATTCCTCTTCATTGTTTTCAAAAGGATAGTTTTAAGCTCCCAGAAATTTTAGAATTAGATGCTAGCTATAAATCAAATGTTTTTTGGCTGAAGGGTCAAGAGGGTAGTGCCGATAGATATGATTCTTATGGGATAACTCCCAAAAGAGTTACAGGAGTTGCAGGAATTCCTGAAGGCATGAGTCCGGGCAAGAATTTGCTGCAAATTGCTATCTTACTTCGACTAAATGGGGGCGCTCTTGAGATGCTTGTTCAAAAAGATCAAGCAGGCTTTAAACTTCCAGAATCCGGAAGAGAAAATACCTCTGATTTCCTTATGGATGTTTTTCCTCGAGCGAGCGGGGGCATTGAGGTAGAAGAGCTGTTAACAGGTAAGCCAATCTACGCAGGAACAACAAGAAGTACCGATCACGCATGGGATCTTTTTAGTTCTATTGAAGTAAAAACTGTTTCCGAAGAAAAAGCAACTACAACTGAATTACCAGATACACATGTTTGGGTTCGTTTGGACCAAACTAACGTAAACCAGCTAAATTTAGAGCATAGAGCGCTTTTTATTAGATTTTTTAATTCAAGTGATAGCTTTACTAAATACGCGGAGGCGTTAGAAGGAATGAAATAAAAAGTTAAGTAGCTAGATCTCAACCTAAACAAAAAGCCCTTATCGCCATAAGGGCTTTTTCTTTGCATTTTATCAAGAAAAGTTTTATAACCGTACTCAAATTATACGGAGGTGTATGTGAAGGCTCTACTAGAGATAGGAGACATTGCGCCAGATTTTTCTTTGGTTGGTACGGATGGACTTATATATGGGATTAATCAATTTAAAGGTCATAGGGCTGTTGTTGTGTTTTTTACCTGCAATTTATGTCCGTATGCAAGAGGAATTGAGGGGTATTTAAAAAAACTTGCTAATGAGTTTCATAAAAAAGGG
This sequence comes from Chlamydiota bacterium, assembly GCA_016866545.1. Taxonomy (GTDB): domain Bacteria; phylum Chlamydiota; class Chlamydiia; order Chlamydiales; family 2-12-FULL-49-11; genus VGMD01. The sequence continues at coordinate 5,647 of VGMD01000038.1, forward strand.
GTCGTTTTTCTTGGTATCAACTCAAGTAACGAGGGTCTAGATACTTTTGAGCAAATGACAGCCTTGATGGAGGAGAATCATTTTCCTTGGAAGTATTTACAAGATCCGTCTCAAAGAATAGCTAAAAAATACAACGCATTAGCGACACCACACTTTTTTCTTTTTGATCACCATCGAATGCTTGTTTATTCAGGAAGAGCTTTGGACAATCCTTTGCAATCAGATGAGACAGGAAAAGAATACTTAAAAGATGCGTTAGATGAACTTTTAGATCTAAGGCCCATCAGAGTCTCAGAAACAGCTCCAGTAGGCTCTGCGATCCGAATCGAAGAGAGTGAGATTTCTGAAAAAGAATTAGCTTTTATTTGACTTTTGATTGATGACAAAAAGAGCTACCACAAGACCTGTTGCCATTAGTATTATTCCAATAGATCTAGTATACGAAGCTATGCCATAAAAATGGATAGCTTCGTATGAAGATGCAAAAGTTATCGCTAAACCTATAAGAAAAAAAATTGCGCCTAGATATTTTTTCATATTTTCTATTTTAAATAAAATATTTTACAAATAAACGCAATAGACTCATTAAATTGATAACAAAAATGAAGTTTTTTATTTTAATGGCCGTAGGTGAATTTTTCTAACTAAGTAGTATGAATACATTGCCTAGTTAAATTTAGGCTTCTATAAGTCAAAAAAACAAGACTTTTTAAACACCTGATTTTTAATAAGATCTCTATTTTATAACATAAGAAACATTATCAGACGTATAAAGCATGAAAAAAAGGAGATCTTTTAAGATCTCCCCCATACTTATTGGTTAGATTTACAAGTACAATTATTATTGGAATCACAAGATACTGTTTGACCATTGTTGCAGCACATGCATGGTCCCTCTGGATCAGCACAAAAGGCAAATTGATTTGCTTCACAACAAACACCATTTTTATATGTAGCATCAATGGCGCATGTTGAATTTGTGCTTCCGCCGCAACAGATGAATCCATTTACGCCTTGGCAGCACTCCTGATCATTATCGCAGCAAGTGTACGGCCAAAAACCAGGATCTATTCCTCCACCATTGCAACATTTTGTGCCTGAGGGGCAACAATTGGAATTAGCTTTTGTTCCATTAGTTGCAGTATAACAACATGTTTCGTCGCTTTGACAGCATCCAGGAGGATTAAGAGATGGATTACCTGGAAAACCATTACTATATGTACAGCATTGTTCCCCAGAATTGCAATTTGTGATTTCCTTTGTAAGATTATACCGACAATTTCCGCAAGCTCCATTTCCATTTGAATCAAACCCGCATTGATCTGTACTAATGCAACACATGCTGGTGTGATTGGAATCTATTCCGGGACAACAAATCTCACCTTGATTTGGGCAACAAGCATAACCAGAATTATTTGAGTAATCGCAAGCAGTATAACCTTGTCCGCAACAATCACATCCTTTTGTATCATTCCATGCACAAGTCTGCCCTGTGGCGCAGCTACAATTTTTATCATCACATATTGTCATTTTAAATCTCCTTTTTTTATTTTTATTATAAATAAATAAAGGGAATTATATAATGCATTGATAGTGATTTAGTTATAGATTTCGTAGGTGGGGAACCACATTTTTTCTTCGATTGATTTTGGAGGTGTGAGATCGAGTTTGAGCTCTTGGACTTTTTTTAAGAGTTCTCGTGCTATGAATTTAGTTGAGTTTCGAAGGTTGGAGAATTCTGGGAAGAGCCTATCCCCTGCCATTTTGCTTAAAGCTTCGGCTGCCACTAGAAATAGTTCGTTTGGAAGGTGTTTTAGGTAGGTTAGGCTTGCTAAAAGGCCAAAGGCTGGAAAGATGCAGACGTATAAAGTGTGAAAAAAAGGAGATCTTTTAAGATCTCCCCCATACTTAGTTACAATTACAGCTGCCTGTACTATCACAGACTAGTGTTTGACTATCAGTACAACACCCATAACCAAGGTAACCTTTTTCGGCGCACATCGCTATTTTCCCCTCATCACAACAAATACTTACTGGGACGGAACCATTACAACTCACAGAGGAAGGTGTTTGACCTGAAGGGCAATCCACGCAGGTGCATGGGCTTTCACCGCCATTTGAACATTGAGCAATTTGATTCGCTCCACAACAAACACCATTTTCATATGTAGAATCGTATACGCAGGATGAATTTCCTACACAACACATATTTCCGTTTACACCTGTACAACACTCAGTTTTATTGTCACAACATGCATATGGACATAACTTAGGATCAGAAGGAAAACTGCAACAATATTGAGAAGCACTACATGCAGCTATTTGTTTAGAATCTTCACTTCCTTCATCATATGCGCTTGTAGGTTCATCAGCAATACAAATACTTGCCGAATTCATATTTTTACAAAGGCTGTTATAACATGTGTAGCCTGTTAGATCATTCCGACAATCATCATCGGTTTCGCATGGTTGAGGAATAAGTAAACCATTAATAGTCTGGTTTTTCACGCAGAGGTATTTGTCTGAAAGAATAATATTATTGTTCGGATTTGATATTGTAGTCGGATCACAACTCATATCTGTGCACGTATTATTTTCACAAATATAACTTGTTTGAGTGGAGCTGCATTCGTTATTAGAATTGCAATTTTTAGGAATACAAACTGTTTTAGTAGTATCAAGCAAATTTGTAGTGCAAATTTCTGAATCTGTGCAAATATAAATCCCACAATTATTAGGTACGCAAAATGAAGAACAATCATTACTTTGGCATTGTCCATTTGCTTTGCAGGGTACGTTCAAATCTGGAACCCCAACATTATTTGTGCAAAAAGATTGACAACTAGAATTTTCAGCACAATCACTTTTTGTGTTACATTTTGTTGGATTCATTTTAAATCTCTTTTTTTAATTTTATT
>VGMD01000039.1 GCA_016866545.1 Chlamydiota bacterium
AACACGGGCTCTCAGTTGATAGACACATGTTTGTTGAAAGAGCTCTTCTGAAAGCAGTTGCTGATTCAGATAACAATGAAGACGTAAATTTTGATCTGCTTTTGAAGGATCTTGAAACTCTTCGATTGAACGAAAGTCTGGGACAAGCTATTGATCAGGCAGAAAGCCATATTAATAATAGAATGGACGCGATAGATATTCATAATCGTATTCCTGGATATCTTGTAAAAGATCACTATAAATCATTGATGGAAGCTCATGAAAAGACTAAAGAGAAGCCGCCGACACCTTCAGATTTAAGGGCTGATGGCGCAGACATCGACTTGGATACCTTACCAGGATCTGCTGCTGGCAGCTCTCGTAGTAGAAGCAGCTCTCTAGCATCGACTCGAAGTTCAGATGTACAATCGGATGGTCGTTCTAGCCCAAGCGGCCTGGGCACCTCACCTAGCGTCACGGATGGTAGTCTTAGTGACTAGCCTAAGTTTTGCTGATCGGAGATGCGGGTAATCAGAGGGGGTTTATTTCCTAGGATACTCTCGCTATCTAAAGTTACGTCTGTTATGTCTGGGTCAGAGGGGACCTCGTACATAAGATCAATTAATCTATTTTCTACAATCATTCGAAGAGCCCTTGCGCCAGTGCCTGCCTCTTTTGCTTTTACAGCCATAGTCTCAAGCGCATCCTCTGTAAAATGAAGATCTACACCATCTTCTTTAAATAGGTGTTGATATTGCTTGATAAGAGCGTTTTTTGGTTGCGTCAGAATTTCAATTAAATCTTGCACAGATAGCTCATTGCAATTCACAATATTTGGAAATCTTCCCACAAATTCAGGGATGAGCCCATATTTGACAAGATCTTCTGTAGCAACTTTATTTAAAAGGAAATTCACCTCATTGAGATCTCTATGCTCTTTTTCGGCCTCTTCCGTAAAACCAATCACTCGTCTTCCAAGTCTTTTAGAGATAATGTCTGGCAGGTGGACAAACGCTCCTCCGACAATAAAGAGAATATTTTCTGTATTTACTTTGATATACTCTTGGTTCGGGTGCTTTCTACCACCTTTGGGTGGAATATTGGAGACAGTACCCTCAACAATTTTTAATAAAGCTTGCTGTACCCCTTCGCCAGATACATCTCTTGTAATGGAGACATTCGAGGTTGTTTTAGCAATCTTATCAATTTCATCTACATAGATAATGCCTTGCTCAGCTCTTGCAATATCATAGTCTGCATTTTGCACAAGACGTAAGATGATGTTTTCAACATCTTCGCCTACATAACCAGCTTCTGTGAGTGTTGTTGCATCAGCAATTGCAAAAGGAACATCTAAAATATTTGCAAGAGTTCTTGCAAGCAAAGTCTTTCCTGACCCTGTAGGACCAAGAAGTAAGACGTTTGCTTTACTGTACTCAATCTCACGATTTTCATTTGCGTGGGATTTAATTCGTTTGTAGTGGTTGTAAACAGCAACAGAGAGCGTTTTTTTTGCTCTATCCTGACCAATAATGTATTCACCTAGTCTATCGAAAATCTCTTTTGGTTTTAAAACTTTCAATTCATGGTGTACCGGCTTTTTAGAGATGATATCAACACAAAGCCGTACACACTTATCACAAATATAAGCAGTGGGACCTGAAATTAATTTCTCAACCGTGTCTTCTGGTCTTGAACAAAAAGAGCATTTTGCAAGTTCGCTCTCAGTAGAACTCATACTTATCCTTTTTGAAAAGCTGGTTGCTGCGCTTGTGTTTTTGGCTGAATAACTTGGTCAATTAAACCATAATCTTTAGCCTCAAGAGCGCTTAAATAAAAATCACGTTCAGAATCTTCTATTACTTTTTCAATCGGCTGATTTGTTAGATCGGCAAAAAGATTTGCAAGAATTTTCTTGTAATGAAGAACTTCCCTTGCTTGAATTTCAATGTCTTTAGATGTTCCGCCAATTGCACCACTTGGTTGGTGAAGCATAATTCTACTATGCGGCAAAGAGTACCTTTTTCCCTTCGTTCCAGCTGCTAATAGAAGAGAGGCCATCGATGCTGCCATTCCTATGCAATAAGTGTTAATTTCACACTCAAGATACATCATTGTATCAAGAATAGCTAAACCCGAGTGGATATGCCCACCAGGAGAATTAATGTACATGCTTATCGGTTTCTTCGGCTCATTTGCCCTAAGAAAGATAAGTTGAGAAATAATGTTATTGGCAACTTGATCATTAATTTCAGTGCCAAGAAATACAATGCGGTCAGCAAGTAGTCTAGAATAAATATCCATAGAACGCTCGCCCTTAGCAGTATCTTCTACAACATAAGGAATAAGAACCATATCAACTCCAAAAGATCACAGGTTGAATTGTGTTATATCTTTAGTGAACGTATTTTTGCAATGAGGAAATCTTCCGCTTTAGCCATCATGTATTTAGAAAACTCAACAGCTTGCTGTTCCTTTGATTGGTTTTTATAATTGACCAAGTTTGGATCTGCAAACATCATTTCCAGAAGATTTTGATAATTAGGTGTTAAATCGTCCTCAGAAATTTCTATCTTATTTTCAGTTAAGATAGTGCGACAAACGTAAAAAAGTCTAATAGCATGTTCTGCTTGTTTGATCACTTCATTTTTCTTCGCCTCTTTTTCACTCTCAGACCACTCATTTTTCCATTTTTTTAAAAAATCTGGTTGTTTAAAGAGTTGTGAAAGACGGTAATTTGCCTCTTTTTCAAGCATAGAGCCTGGCACTTCAAGAGCTACTTTTTCTAAAATTTGGTCAGAAATAGACTCTCTAAGTGTTGTTTGCCAGCTATCGTTCGCCTGTTTTTCAAGTAAATTTTTCAATTGCGTGTGAAGCGTTGCTACATCAGGCGCCCCGATTTTTTTGCAAAACTCGTCGTCAACTGTTGGAAGAAGTGCCTCTTCAATTGTCTTGATCGTGATTTTAACTTTTTTTGCTCGAAACTCTTTTTTGATTTCGTCAGATTCAGTCTCATCAGGTTCGCTAACAGTTTCAAAAGATTCGTTTAGCTGTTTTCCTAAAACTGCTTTACGCATCCAGTCAGCCATTTTCCCTTGACGCACTTCAAATCTTGCATGTGAAAACGCTTGAACAGGGGGGTCTTGATCTAAATCGTCGATATCTAGGACAACAAAGTCGTCATCTTTTACAGCTCTATCAGAGACTTGGTTCCATCTTGCATAAAACATTTGAATGCCACGAATTGTATTAGAGACATTCTCTTCTGTGACTGAGTTTGGGGCCCCTTCTAAAAGTGTAAAGCTTGCATAGTCGATTTGCGGCGTTAAAGGCTCTCTTTCGAATTGAAATGTGATTTCGCCTGCATCATCATTTAAAGAGGTGACTTGATAAGAGACTCTAGCATTTCCATTTAATAAAGGAATTTTTGCAAGAGTTTGGCCCTCTTTAAACGCAGCATCAGCAAAAGATTGGTCCCAAGCCTTGTTAATTGCTCCAGGGTATTTTGCCTCGATTAAGTTTGCAGGCGCTTTCCCTTTTCTAAAGCCAGGTATAGAAACTTCTTTAGAAACTTGCTTGATAGCATCTTGCTTTGCATGCTTTAATAGCTCAGGTTTTGCTTTAATTTGCAAAGAGACTCTGCACTTCGGAAGAGTTTTTACCTCTATGTCTAATCGATCTGAATGAAAGTTTTGAATGATTGCCGGCTCTAATGTAGCAGCAGTTTCTTGAGATTTATCCTGTTCTGTCATAGCTTTAAGATTCCTAAAAAATTTAGCGGGTAATGAGATTCGAACTCACGACCCTCACGTTGGCAACGTGATGCTCTACCACTGAGCTACACCCGCATATCTGAAGATGGAGATACTATAGTAGAAAGCTCTATTTTTAGGAACCGTTTTTTTAAAAATCGGGAAGATCACCGAATAAGTAGTTAGCCAGGTTTAAAGAGAGGGTTCTCTTAAAACCTCTTTTATCTAATCGATCTGATTTATTAGGGCTAAAAAATATTCGTTAAAGAGGCTTTAGTCGATAAAATTTTCGTTAATATTTTTCCACCTAGCTTATCTTAATTTTTTGATTTGCACTTACCTGTATTATTGTTTCACAACTAGAATGAGCGTAGACCAGAAGATGAAGATGAGCTTGAAGTCAAAATGAAATTTTTCAGCTTAATAACTAAGGTTTAAATTTTTTTCAAAATTTGCAAGTTTGCTCGTCTTTGATAGAGGAAACTTTTTGCTTGCTTAAGAGAGGAAAAAGATGTAAAACGGGACGTTATACTGAAAGTTTTTTGAAAAAACTAAATTTTACCAAAGCAGTATAAAGTTTAACTTTTGGGGCGATATGTTAAATGTACGAAAGCTGAAGCAAGATTTTTCTCAAAATGTCTTAAGAGAGGGGAAAGAGCTATTCGATGAGAAAAAAGTTTTTTCAGCTAAGATTCTTCACTTAGACGGAACTACTGTTAGAATTAGTGCAAAAGTGGGTGGCCAGTACGATAATACATATCAAAGCGAAATTGAAATTGATAGGGATGCTTGTGAAACAATTGATTCTGATTGCGATTGTCCCTATCACTACGACTGCCAACATTTAGCAGCGCTATTGTTTTATTTAGAACAAAATTTAGATGAGATTTTAGTTCAGTATTCAAAAGATAATGATATTAAAGATTTAGCCGAAAAATCTGGCCTCGATGAAGAGGCTAAAGAGGAGCTTTTTGAAGCAGTCAAAGAGGCTGTGACGAAAGAGGAGAAGCGGCAAGATGAAAAATACAGCAAAGAGCTTTTGCAGGAATATGTTCAGTCGTCACAAATATTAGCAAGATCTCCTTTTTTTCTTCCCAAGGAAGAAAGGCAGATCGATAAAGCTGATATTGCTATGATTTTTTTCATGCCAGAGCCGTCAAACCCTACGATTAGACCTGTGATTGAACTTCAACTTGCGCTTAGGCTGCCATCTAGGTCAAAACCGCTGCACATTCCGTTTGCAAAAGATTTTTTAGATGGGGTTCGCCATGAAGAAATTTTGGCAATTGGGGGGAAAAAGTATCTATTTACACTCGACTCTTTTAAATCAGATGCAAGAGAAATGGTTCGAATGCTAATTGATTATGCAAGAGTTCACGATAAGCCAACTACTGAGCGGGGGCAAAGAAGCGCTTTCATGGAGATCAAAGCGTTTGGCTTAATTTTAGCAAGCGCTTATGAAGCTGCTATGAAAAAATTTTCTACGCAAACATCTGCAGAAGACGAAGATTTGCCTATTCTCCCAGGTCTTTATGAGGGGAGTTTAGAGGCTCCTGTTAGTTTTTCAAAGACGTATGCAACGTTTGATATGGCGCTTGAGTATATTGTCCCGCCAGCATCAAAAATTTTGATTAATCCAACAATTTGTCTTGATTCGAAAAAAGTGCAATTAGAAGAGGTTAAATTTTTTGAGTGTGCGCTTCCTGGAATGATTTTCGATCATGTCTACTATAGATTTCATCCAGCAATTACAAGGCAGCATTTAATGCAGCTTCCAGAAATGAGGGAAGTAACAATTCCAGAGCCGCTCTTCGGGACATTTATCGAAGCATCGCTACCAGAGCTTGCAAAATTTTCAGGTATATCGAATGCCTCGTGTATCAATAAATTCAATACAATTCCTTTTGTAGGAACCTTAAAGGGGATTTGCGACATCTCTTTCCTAGATGGAGAGCTTGATGCATTTATTAAATTTATTTATGACGGCAAAGAGGTGCCGGCTGTTCCAGAGCAACTAAGTAAAGAGCATTTGCAAATTTTCACACAAGAAAATGGAATTTTGGAAAGAAATCTTGTTGAAGAGAGAAAAATTGTCGAAGATTTATTTCAAGATTTTCTCTATCAGGAAGAGACAGGTGTTTTTGTTGCGAGAACAGAGAAAAAAATTGTTGAATTCATGACAGAGTCGATCCCATTTTATCAAAATAGGATCCAATTTAATTGCCCGCAAAATCTTTTAGATCAATTTATTTACGATAAAACAGAATTTCATTTATCGCTGATGCATGCGCAAGATAGAATTGATGTATTCGAAATTGAAATGAGGGTTAACGGTGATTTGCTTGGTATAAAATTAGATAGACTTTGGGAGTGTGTTTTAGCAAAAAGATCGTATTTAGAGTTAGAGGCAAAGAAAAATAAACTGAAAAAAGAGAGTTCAAAACTTCCTCGAATTTTAGTTCTTGACCTAGAAATTATGGGGCGAGTAGTTCAGTTATTTGATGAAATAGGAATTGAAAAACTTGATAATCATAAATTGCAAAGGCCTCTTTGGAGCATTGCAAATATTGATGCAAGTCAGTTTGAAGGGCTTCCTGTAACATTTGAGATGACTAAAAAATTAGTAGACATTAGATCTCAAATGCTTGGAGAAAAACCATTCGTATTTACGGAAATGCCGAAAGAGGTGCATGCAGAGCTTAGACCCTATCAAGTTGAAGGGGTTCATTGGATGGAAAGACTTCGTCTCATGTATTTAAACGGTATTTTAGCAGATGATATGGGGCTTGGAAAGACTCTGCAAACAATTGTTGCTTTAACGCAGCATCACAAAAAGCATGATAAGCCATCGCTTGTGATTTGCCCCACATCGCTTCTTTATAACTGGAAAGAAGAGCTTCATAAATTTCATCCGAAGTTTAAAACAATTGTGATTGATGGAGTGCCCAACCAAAGAAAAAAAATGATTGCGAATGTTGCTGAATATGACGTGGTCATCACCTCTTATAGTTTATTGCAAAAAGATGTCGATCAATATTTAGAAACAGTTTTTAATTACGTTATCTTAGATGAAGCCCAGCATATCAAAAATCGTGGGACGAGAAACGCTAAATCTGTAAAAATGTTAAAATCAGATTATAGGTTGATACTTTCTGGAACGCCGATTGAAAACTCTTTAGATGAGCTATGGAGCCTTTTTGATTTCCTCATGCCAGGATTTTTAAATTCTTATGACAGGTTTGTAGAAAAATACATTCGAGTCGCAGGGCCTGAGCAGCAAAGAAATTTAGAGTATTTACGCAAAAAAGTAGCCCCTTTTATTTTAAGAAGAATGAAAGCCGATGTATTAAAAGATCTGCCGCCTATTTCAGAGCTTGTTTACCATTGTCAGTTGTCAGATGTGCAGCTTGACCTTTATAGATCTTATGCAGCATCAGCTAGAGATGAGCTTACAAAACTTGTTGAAAGAGATGGGTTTGATAAGGTT
>VGMD01000040.1 GCA_016866545.1 Chlamydiota bacterium
TATTCTTCGCTTGCATTTGCGTAATCGTTCTCTTGGTTAAACATTACATAATTATGGATCATTGTCATGTAATCTTCTGTAACAGCTATTTTTCCTTGCAACCATGATTCTGTTAGGTTTTCTTTGACGTTAGGATTTTCAAGATTTGCTAAAATAGCATTAACATGACTCTGTGTCGATCTCAAAGAGCCGATAGACATACCTAAAAAGTCGCCCTTGTACTCTTCAAATTCGTCTTCCTCTGATTCCGTTTCCATTTCCTCTGCTTTAGCCAACTCAGGCCAAAGTTTTAAAAGTTCAGATTGATCATAAATTGTAAACCCATCCCACTCTTCTTCTCCTGCTTGAGCTTTCTTCAAAGCATCTTGAGATGGGTAATCTTTATCTCCGGGCTTAGCGGGCTTGTAATTCTGGCCCATTCTTTCTTTTTTCTTTTGTATATTATACCATAGCCCCTTTTTCGCCTCTGACTCAGCATCTACTAGTTCGCTTCCCTTAACGGGTGCCCCAGCTCTCCATTGGTAACACGACCAGTACCTTGCTTTCCATTTAGGCCCGGGATTAGCACAGTTGTGCCTAGCTCTGAAGCTTTTTCTTCTAGCTGGGTCATCTCTTTTAATTTCCATATTTGGATCGCCAAAATTTACCTTCACAACATTTCCCTTTTCGTTTCTGACATAAACGGAAAACTTTTTAGGACCACCGGGAGTTCTAAAAGGTTTATTTAATGCTTTATTTTGCTTTGCGGCCTTAATTTGGTCCGTAAAATTTAAAGTAATCATAAGAAGTATAACTAAAAAACATTACACTTTTTATAAACAAAACTTGACTTTCTTCTATTTAAAATCAACATGTTATCAATGACAATAGATAGGCCCGATTGGGACAATTATTTCTTAAGCTTAGCTTTCGTTGTTTCCGCCAGAAGCAGAGACAAAGAAACTAAGCACGGCACAGTAATAGTAGATAGAAATAATTTAATTTTGGGCACGGGGTATAATTCATTTATAAAAGGAGTAAATGATGCTAATTTGCCCTCGATGAGACCAAATAAATATCCTTTTATGATTCATTCGGAGTTGAATGCTATCTTAAACTGTAAAGTTTTACCAAGAGAAGTTTATGGAGGAGGAAAGGCTTATGTTACTGGCCGGTGCTGTAATCATTGTTTGCAAGCTCTAATTCAGTCAGGTGTAAACGAAATATACATGGCTAATCGCCAAGGAACTAAACTGGAAGATGAAAAAACTTTAGAAATATTTAATACTATTGTTGAAGAATCTTCGGTCAAAATTCAGTTCATTAATTATGATCTAAAATGGATCAAGCAAATAGCCCAGTACTACGAGAATAACTAACATGAATATAACCATAAACTCAAAACTATATAAAAAATTTCAAAACCTAGAAGAGTGCAAAGATCTAACAGATACAGAAGTATTAGATTATTTCCAAGAGACCCTTGAAGACTTAATTGAAGATTTAATTATAGATCGGATAAATAAAGAAAATCAAATTTACGACATTGAAGAGGATGAAAATGATGAATAATCAAAAATTAGAAGTAATGATTGAACTTATAGACGAAATCATAAAATCCGCAATTTGCGACGACGAAATAATTAAAAAGAATGATGAATCTATAAATCCCGCCTCTCATAGCAGAACTGTTGAATTAGCTCTTACTTTAAAAGAATATGTCAACGAACAAATCTAAAAAAATAAAAAAAGAAAAAATGGAAGACTTTTTACGCCGAGCAAATTTGGCTGTAGAGAGTGTTTCGTGGCTCGAAAAGCAGGTAAATTATTTAGTTAATAAAATAGACGAACTAGACGATCAGGGCGCTGATTGGAATGATGAGTTGTTAAAGCAAAAAGAAAATTTAGTAAAACAATTAGCAGCTAATTTAAAGAAAGTCGATTTAGAAACCAAGACGATAGACAGCTTAGAGGCTGAAATTGTCCAATTCCTTTCAAATGAAAAAGAAAAGCCTAAGAAAAAAGTCAATCGTAAAAAACCGAATATTTAAATATTATCAGGTAATATCCAAAAATAATAAATTTAATTTTGGAGCCTTTCCGCCCGATAAGTATGGACTAGAAATGGCAAAGAGCTGGGCTCAAAAAATGACTGAAGAGACCGGCGAAAAGTGCGTGGTTAGAAAATGTTAGCGTTAAAGATCGAACAATTTTGGCCCTTTTAACGCGAAAACTTTTTTGTTGATGACCCTTGACTTCCGCTCCGCTTTTTCCCACCATGGACGCACTTCACTAGAAGCGTAACCGTGTCTGCCGGAAGCAAATCCATAAAACCTGCTCAGCAGCATTAGGAATCCAACTTTACTTTATAAGGGTCTTCGGACCCTTTTATTTTACCCAGAAACAAATGGACAAGACATTCAACAGATATGTTAATCAAATTAAAAATCAAATATTACCGCCAGAAGAAGAGACTCGGTTAATATTTATTTACCAGAGCCGAGCTGACGGCTGGGAAGATGCTCAGGAAAAAATAATTAAGAGCAATTTAATGTTTGTTGTAAAAACTGCTTTTGAGTTTTCATCAGACATTCAAAAAGTAGATGAGTTAATTTCAGAAGGCAATTTATCTTTACTTGAGAGTTTAGATAAGTTTGATCCAAATAAAGGATTTAAATTTTTAACTTACGCAAGTTTTGATGTTCGAGGAAGAATGATTAAACACATCTCCAAGAACAGTTACTACTCCGCCTTAAAAATTTCAGCTAAAAATATTGATTTAGCCAAACAAGCTAAAGAATTTATCGAATCGTTTAAAAATGAAAATAAAGTAAACCCTTCGGTTCGACAAATAGCTAATCATTGTCAAATCAACGAAAGCAAAGCTCTATTAATAACAGAACTTGCAACAAGTCAGATTTTTTCAATACATTCTTTATCTTCGGACCTAGACGAAATTAAAGACCGAATAAATGAAATACCTGACGATGTAGGACTAAAGCCCGATGCAAAAGCCTCTTGCAATGAAATTAGTACAATTATCAAAAAAATAATAGAACGCTTACCTTTAAGACAACAATTAATAATTAATAAAAGATTTGGCTTAAATGGAGAAAGCCCAACCGATTTAGCGACAATAGGTCAAGAATTAGATCTTACAAAAGAAAGAATTAGGCAAATAGAATCTTCTGTTTTAAAAGCAATTAGAAAAGAAATCGAAAAGATAACTAATGAATTTAATCTATTCTAAAAATTATGTTTTTTGGAACTATTTATGTTGCTTCTTGGAAAGAGACTGAAAGCCAAGTATTTATTTTATTATCTTTAATCCCAGCTTTTATATTTTTTTGCTTGACTCCTTTGATTGCTTTTTTGGACGAAAAGATAGAAAAAAAACCTCTTGACAAACGTAAAAAGAGGTGAATGGCACGGAGACTGCTTCCAGCAAATCCCATGCCAATCCCCTAAAAAAGATAAACCTTTTATCAAAAAAATTTTTGAGAAATCTGACAAACCCGCTTGACTGAAGCTTTAAGATCTCCATACTCGACTCACCAAGGCAAAAAAGCTTTGGTTCAACACAAACAAAATAAATCGTATGGCAAAGAAGACTGGCACTAAGCATCACGTTGTTATCAAGCTCGAAGACCTGAACAAGATGTTTAAGGGGAATGATGTTATTCCTGTTCCGAAAGGATTTGTGAAGAGCATCGAGTTCCTGTTGAGCGCCCACAACGTCAGCCTAGCTGATGTTCCTAAGGATAGCGCCGAAAACATTACCCCTGAAGCGAGCGAGGTCGATTCCGCCGCTGTCCTCACGAAAGTTGAAATTGATGAATAAATTACAATGTCCTTTGATGATATCATTGGGCAAGAGAAGATAAAGAAAAAGCTAGAGTTTTTCTTAGCAGCCCAAAAGGTTAGCTTTATCTCTCCAAACATCCTTTTTGTAGCCCCGAGGGGATGCGGCAAGACTCTGATGGCGCAAACTTACGCCTCAAAACTTGTTACAAAAGAAGGTAAAAAGCGCAGTCAATTTGTTGTTAATTGTTCTGTTTTAAAAAGTTTAAGAACTTTCGTGGACGAGGTTCTGGAACCTATACTTCGCACGTCAGAAGCAACTCTGTTTTTTGACGAAGCAAGTGAGATTCCAGAAGACGTTAGGATGGCTCTTCTTACTATTTTAAATCCGAACAAAGAAAACAAAAATAGATTCACTTATGGCGATAGAAATTTTGATATCGACTTTAAGAGATTTACTTTTCTTTTTGCCACTACGGAGCCTCATAAAATTCCTGCTCCCCTTGCAGATAGGTTGGAGAGGATTGATTTAGAGGAGTACTCTATAAATAATCTTGCCGCTATTGTAAAAAAATCAGTATCGCAAGAAATTAGTGAAGCAGCATTGATTGAGATTTCCAAAGTGCTTAGAGGAAATGCTCGTAAAGCAATGCAAATGGCTAATCATATTAACTCTTACTTAGCCACTTCAAAAGTTAAGTTATTTGGAATGAAAGATTGGAAAGATTTTTCTTCTAAAATGGGAATTCTTCCACTTGGGCTATCTCCGCTTGAGTTGAAGATTCTTAAGACTCTAGCCGAGAAGCCAGAGACAACCCTAACGAGCTTAAGCGCAAAAACGTTTATGACTCGTCAGAGTTTACAAAGAGACCTTGAAAATTACCTCCAACGGCTTAACCTTATTGAGGTTACGCCTACTGGTCGAAAACTGACAATTCATGGTCGCGAATACCTTGAAGGAGTAAAGGTATAAAAAAGGGGGCGGGGGGAAAATCTCCCTCCGCCCCTTTACTTTAAAAACTTTTTAGGAGCTTAAATCTCCATCGTAGTAATAAAAAATTGTTCCTATCGTAGCATTAGTTATGTTTCCAGTTACTAAAAGAGGAGCGTGACTTAAATATGCTTGATTAGTTGTAGAGGTAGGTATATTTATTCCATTTGCGGTAAAGCTATTTATAGCGGCAGTAACAGCTATATTATAGCCATCTTTAGCAAGGATTGTAGTTCCTGTATTGACAGTGGAGAAGATCATATATAGATTATTTACACCAGAAAATAATAAGTAAAAATAAAAAATGAGCGACCAGCATAGACCAACTCATAGACCCGGTTATAAAGTATCTTACGACACTGACTTTAGCCCTCACATTCCTAACGGCACATTAGCTCTTTTTAATAAAGCATTTAAAAAATGGGAAGAGCGTCGAGGCATAGTCCGAAAACCAGCCCCATTTAGGGGTCGCGCTCTTAGCGGTCTTAAAGCAAAACAAAATAAAAACAAAGCATGAAAATACTTGAAAAAATTGCTAGTCAGGCTGGCCTAGCTAGATTCGCCAGTTTTACATACGTTTCCCGATCCACGGGAGAGGTTGCAAAATACATTGTTCAACTTGGGTTTAATTATAGAAATGTTTTACAAAAAAGCATTGACCAGTTGGAAATAGATAGGCAAATCATGTGCGGTTTGAGTCGCCAAGCAGCAGACGAGATTATGGAGTCTCTAAAAGCGAGTCTAAATAAAACTCAAACTAAATATACCAAGAAAGACATCTATGAAACTTACAAAGATGCTTCTGGTAAAACTGTCCATGGAATTAAGATTAATCAAAACGATAGTTCCATAAAGATATTTGGTTTAATTACTAATAAATTTCCTATTTCTCCAGCTATTTTTCCAGCTAAAGAAGTAGAGAATTCTCCTCTTGTTAAAGAGAAGAATAAGATTAAAAAGGACTTACCGATTGGCCGATTTCGAGAATTTGCACTTGACGGATTGGCTACTGCAAGGCTAGATGGTGAGACTTTGGTGATGGAGTAGTGGGTGGTTAGCAACCCTTGGGGTTAGGGCAAAAAGCCCCAAACTTATATGGATTATACTATTTATTTTTTAGATAAAAATGGCGAGGAACAAGAGTTGGAGTTAGAAATTAGTTACACAATCAGCAACGATGGAATTGGACCTTACGAGTACTGGGGCCAACGATGCATTGACAAGGGGTTCGATTACGCTGAAATTGAAGAAGTTAAATATAACAAAAACAACTTCACAGAAGCCGAGATGAAAGAAATAGAAAAAGTAATAGAAAAAGAAATAGAGCAAATTCAACAAGCTTGTATGCAAGACGCCGCATTTGCCAAAGAAAGAGACGATGAGAAAGAATTCGATAGCTGGAAAGATTTAAATTAAAATTAAAAAAATTTTGACATGAATAAGCCCGGAATCAAAATAAAATTTGATCTGGGCTTTATTTGTTTAATAATAGAGTTAGATTTTTAATCCCATCGAATTCGATGTAATATGATTACTCATTCAATAGAAAGTTCTTATGGCAAATATCATTATGGTGTCGGCCATAACAAACAAAATAAATTAATAATCATTCAAGCCCAAGATCTTGATAACATGGTAGAATTAAGATTCGCGCTCAATTTAGAAGAAACAAAAGAACTGATAAAAAAATTAAAATCAGCCTGCGCCGAAATAAAGAATTAAAATATGTTTAATGATCCATTTGACGATTTTTTAAAAAAAAAGTTATAGATATTTTTTGTGTTTGTATAGTTAAGTGGTAAAAATAAAAATCAATTTTTAATTTAAGTTTTATAATTAATTTTTACTATATATGCATATGGATAAAAAAAAATGTATTTATTCTAACTTTATTGATATGAAGGATGAAATACTGAGACACAAGTGGATTGAAAGTGAAAAGGCTGGTAAAGATATTGGTTTTGAGAAAGCATTAGTAGATTGGGTTAATAAACATAGAATTGGTTGGATAATAAACAAAATAAAATGATATGGATACAACAAGAAGAACTTTTTTAAAGTCCGGGTTACTCACAGGCACACTTGGATTAAATTTAAACGCAGCTACTAAAACGCCTGTCAATGATCCCACTTGTGGACCGGCAGAAGGTGGTAAAAGATTTAAATTTAAAAATGAACCGCAAAGAATTCGTAAGAGTTTTTATGATTTGACTGATGATGAGGTGAAAAATTTGTGTCGTGCGGTTGGTTATATGCGTAGAAATATACCATTAAACAGTCAAATTCAATGGGAGAATTATGCTAAATTGCATGCATATCATTGCACAGATTCTGGTGTTCCAAT
>VGMD01000041.1 GCA_016866545.1 Chlamydiota bacterium
GACATTACCCGAAAGAGAAAACTCTGGGACAAACAGAAAAAAGGGAAAAAGAAGATGAAGGAGTTTGGCAAGGTAAGCATCCCTCAAGAAGCCTTCATCGAAATTTTAAAAACAGATAACTCTTAAAAAATCTTCGATTCTTATTCACTTCTATTTTAAATCTAAGCAAATGACTATAACAAAACAAACATGTTTATATATCTTAAAAACCAATTGTTTATTTATACTTTAATTATGATATAATAATTTCATAATATATTTTTTAAGGAGCGTAAATGGATTCGACTAAACTAGGCCTTATGACCCCAGGTTTTCTTCCAGTTGAGGTAGAACCTCGCCCCCCTAAATTACTAGATTTAGAGCAAGATATTCTAAATAAAATTTTTTCTTTCGTAGGTAAGACTTCTTTAATAACTAGCGAATCGAGCGCCAAAACACTCAAAAATAGAGTAGATGCATTTAAGCTTTCTTTATTCGAAAAAGAAATTAGAGCTGCAATTTCCATTTCTTCAGAATTTTCTATACGATATGAATTGCAGAGAATTTTTACCCCCTTGTTACAATCTAAAAGTATCGAAAGTGTCATCCATATGATTATGCAACTTCCTAGCTCAATAGATAAGATACTCATTCTTAAAACTCTTTTTAGTATCTTAAAGCGTGGAAATGCTGTTGTGAGTGCAATCAAAGTTGCTATGGCACTTCCTCCGTCCGATCTATGCAGAGAGCTTCTTATTTATAGCGACGAATTA
The DNA here is from genome assembly GCA_016866545.1 of Chlamydiota bacterium. Lineage (GTDB taxonomy): Bacteria > Chlamydiota > Chlamydiia > Chlamydiales > 2-12-FULL-49-11 > VGMD01. The sequence continues at coordinate 753 of VGMD01000041.1, forward strand.
TGTATGAAAGCAGATATATCTCATGGGATAGAAGCTGTATTATCAATCCCTATGAAAGTTGCAAAAGAATCGGCTCTTCGTCAAATTTTTGATAGATTATTCGTAAGATTTGGACGTAGTGACATCAATGCTGAAAATATCGCAAAAGCAATTGAAACTGCCCTGCTGATTCCAAATGAATACTACAAGGGGTTTTCTCTTTACTCCATTTGTGAAAAGCTTTCAAATGAGGGATATCTCGATAATGCGATTGAAGTTGCTAATTTAATTTCTAGTGATTCGACTTTTAAAAGAGCAGCTCTTTTACACCTTAGTACACTAAAACGAAAAAGAGCCTCAGCAGGAATTCCTTAAACCAGCTATTAAATAAAACCTGTAATGTGAGCTCCTAAGATTTGAAACCCCTCTTCATCTCTTTGATGAAAAATTTTCAACCGGCTTGCAATAGCTTGCTCTTGATCTGCATCAAAAGCAATCGGTCTATCTAGGCAATTTAATTGCATATCGGTGCAAAGATCGCCGCAAAAAAGAAGTTTTTCATGTCTAGACTCTAAAAAATAGCCGACATGCCCTGGTGTATGACCAAAAGCCTCTACTGCTTTAAAACCTGGAAAAATTGACATTTCTGGCACAATTTGGACAATTCTCTCTTTCACCGAACTGATTATTTTTTGCACGAAAGGAAAATACTTTTTATTTCGTTCATTTAGATTTTTTTCTTCAGACCAATAGCTAAATTCTTTCTCTGAAACAAAAAATGTAGCATTTTTGAAAAGAGGGATTCCTGCAATGTGATCAGGATGAAGATGTGTCAATAAAACAGAAGAAATTTCTCCACACTCTCGTCCGATTTCTTTGATTTTTTTTTCTAGCTCCCCCCCGTTTGGCCCAAAAAATTTTCCCATTCCTGTATCGACAAGAATAAGATCTTTACCTCTATCGATTAAAAAAGCGTTCACAGGGATACGAGTTTTACCACTCTCTTCTTTTGTTTGAAAAAAAACCTGTCGATCTACATCTAGATAGCCGTCACAAAGCGTCCAAATCGTAAAATCACCTATCTTAAGCATTATAGGAGCCCGAAGCGGCATTTCCTCCAAGGCCAGTCCAATTTGTATGCGAGTAGACACCTCTTGGCTTATCAACTCTCTCATAGGTGTGCGCGCCAAAATAGTCTCTTAAAGCTTGCAAAAGGTTTGCAGGAAGTCTTTCCGATGAAGCTCCATCAAACCAAGAGATTGCAGCGCTAAAACAAGGTGTTGGAACGCCGTGCTCAACAGCTAAAATAACTGCTTTTCTCCACCCCTCAAGGGCGCGAATTACACCATTTTTGAAAAAGTCGTCGTAGAGAAGGTTCTGCAGATTCGGATTTCGGTCAAAAGCCTCTTTAATTTTACTCAAGAAAACGCTTCTAATGATGCACCCATTTTGCCATATAAGGGCGATATTACCATAATTAAGATCCCATTTATAGTGATTGGAGGCCGCTCTCATAAGCATATACCCTTGTGTATAGCTCATAATTTTTGAAGCATAGAGCGCTTTTCGAATATTATCTATTGTCTCCTCTTTATCTTGTGTAAAGAGCCTTTCATGCCTTTTAAACAGTTTACTCAATTGCACTCTCTCCTCCTTTAGAGCAGAGAGCGATCTTGCAAAAACAGCCTCGCCTATCAGAGATAAAGGCATACCCTCCTCAAGAGCGCTTTCGGTTGTCCACTTACCAGTACCCTTCGCTCCGGCAACATCTAAGATTTTAGATACAAGAGGCCGGCCATCAACATCATTGTAAGCTAATACATTAGCCGTAATTTCAATCAAAAAGCTATCAAGCTCCCCTTTGTTCCAACCCCGAAAAATTTCAGCCATCTCACTCTCTTTTAACCCCATTACCCTCTGCATGATATCGTAAGCCTCGCAGATAATCTGAATATCGCCATACTCAATCCCGTTATGGACCATTTTTACAAAATGCCCAGCTCCGCCATTTCCTAGCCAATCTGCACAAGGCTCCCCTTTAGGTGTTTTAGCAGCAATAGTCTGTATAATTGGTTTAAGAGTCTCCCACGCCTCAATGTGCCCCCCTGGCATCATAGAAGGTCCATTTCTAGCACCCTCCTCACCCCCAGAGACCCCACATCCAACAAATAAAAGACCTTTTGCTTTTACCTCTTCACATCTTCTCTCTGTATCGACAAAATGGCTATTTCCCCCATCAATTAAGATATCTCCCTTGTCTAAAAACGGCATAAGTTCTTGAATAAGATCATCTACAGCCTCTCCCGCTTTAACCATCATCATGATCTTTCTTGGCTTTTTCAAAGCACCCACAAACTCTTTTATGGTTTTGCAGCCAATAACTTTTGTACCCTTCGCAGCCCCATTGATAAAATCGTCTACTTTCGATGTAGTTCTATTGAAACAAGCAACAGTAAAACCATGATCGTTCATATTTAAAATAAGGTTTTGCCCCATAACTGCAAGTCCCACAAGTCCGATATCTGCCATCACCATAAATGTACCCCTTCTTTATAATTTCTTTTTAGCATAGCACCCGCCACCCTTTTTGTCCTAGTAGGCCAGCATGTATCCCCTATTTCTTAAAACACTTTTTCCATTTAAAATAGATTAAATATCTAGTAATTAGATGCTTGCAAAATAATTAACTCTTTACACTCATTATACCTATAAATTCATAACTATAAATTTATTGAAATTAAAAAATAATTTATATATAATTGTTACATAAAATTTACAATTAGGTGTTTATTATGATGACCTTAGCAGGCGATACGCCTTTTTTATTTCAAGATCCAGAGAGTGCAAAAAAAAGCTCAAGTCGGTCCAAGCATAGACGAGGAAAACCAGATGGAGCACTCACGAAAAAAATTAATTTAATTGTAAGCTTGCTTCACAAAAATGACGTTTTTTCAAAAAAGAGCCTCTTAGCGAAACTCCCTGAAATTAGAGTTTGGCTGAAAAAAGAGGGTGTTTTTGGCGATTGTGAACGAGAAAATATCAAATTACTACAAAAAGCTGTAAAGGCATACTCTAAAATAGAGGCAACCTCAATCAGTTTTGAGGAGTCAGACTACTCTTCGGTGGGAACTCTGCTAGCACGAAATAAGCTCTCTTTTATAAAAACTCCAACCGAGGAGATAGGAGAAATTTCGTCCGAAACAGCATCTGATGGAAGCTCCCCAAGCCCTTATGAAAAAACCTCTCCCTCATTTGCTCGACATAAATTTAGACCCCACTCCCCTATAGAAAGCAGATCTTTTCATCGCATTGTTACAAGTTATGACCGTCTATCGATTGCAAAAAAAGAGCTTAAAGAGAAAAGCGCCACATTAATGGGATTGATTGAGAAAGAGGGGGCTCCTGAAATCGAACATCTTATTATTGGAAGAGGTGACACGGCACTTGCACTTTGGACAGAAGAGCACCAAAAAAAGCATAGCACACCGCACTCTTTTGAGTGTTTACCAGAAGTTTTACTCATAGGGAAAGACTCAGGTAGCTGGAAAAGAGACTATACACTTGCTCAGCGGCATGCAATGTTAGAAAGGCTTAAAACTCCTTGCCAGCCAAGTGATTTTGTAACTGATGAAACCTATGTTAGAAATCGTCATGTAAATGCAAGGCATTTATACCAGGCAAATCAGTGCAGCTTAGCTGAGACAAACGCGCCTGTTTTAGACACAGAGATCAAAGAAGTCGAAAATTTTAAACCTGGCATGTACGATGAGAAGACACCTTGGGAAAAACCTGACTCTCCTTATAGGGCTCTTGTCCAAACATCTATTGGTCCAAAATACATTTACACCAAAAAAATAGATATTTGTGCAGGCCTCGGTGAAGCTACAAATCCTTTGCTTAACCCTGTTAAAGTGGGGGGTGAAATATTAAAAGCGCCTCTATCTAAGGAGGATTTCACAAGACTTTCGAGATTTGACCCTGAAAAAAGATGCACCCCTTTAATTGATGGCAATGAATATGTTTTAAGCGATATTGAAGGGATGTCTTCTAAAGGAAGGAGTGTCATCGTTTATGGTGGTGGCGGTACTGCAGCAGCTTGCGGCCGAAAAGCGTTTCATGGTGACGATTTAAATGGCGAAGAAAAAAGCTTTGCAAGAGAGGATGCGAAAAATTCGGTTTTATGGGTTGCAAGAAACGATTTTGAAAAAAGTGGAACAGGAACTTTAGCCTCTAAAGCTCTTAGAGAGCTCGAAAAACGAAAGGGATTAACATTAGTAGAAATTATTGAATCTGACGGAAGGCTTAATGTAACTTTCGCCGAGACCACGGGTGATTCACTCACCCTACACAAATTTGTCTGCGATCAACTTATATATTCGACAGGACAAACAGATGACCATTTACACCCTTTTTTAAAAAATATTACGGATAAACCAGAGCCATTATTTGTAGAAGTTGAAGATGGAAGTGATGAAGTTCTTGTTGGTGCAAAAGCAGGAGATGATATTCGTCTTTTAGGGGCCGCTGCAGACGCTGCTATCACAACTAGATTTGACACAGGCACATGGAAATTTCTTCATTCTACTCATGTTGGTGGAGATGTAGGACCCGGTTCAATGCCTCCAACTACAGCGCAATTAAGACTCTTAAAAGCAACTGAGAGCACAAGATTACATATAGTTAATCTAAACATCGACCACCCATCAGTCATTAAAAGATTCTTATACGAAGCAGGAGCACCTCCGAGAGTAATACAAAATTTCCTTGAAGACCTACTACTTGAAAGAGAGAAAAGCAAACCAAAAGGGTTTGATAGAGAGATTACAAAACAACTCATACGAAAACACACCCTAGATGCTTACGTATCTTTAGATGGACACTCAAGCTTAGTGACTTAAAAAATTCCAATCAACAAAGCGCGAGTATCGTTTAAAAAGAATTTAGCAGCAGATTTTGATAAGACTTTGCCGGCCGAAGAAGCTAAAGATTAGGCATGTTTGGTAACTCAAATAGGTGAGAAAGTTTTCATCTTTTTGATTAGACTTTTATCGAAACTCGCTTTATTTGGAAAAATTAGAGATTTTTTAACCTGAATAATGGGTTTTAAGCCGCAATTGGAAAGCCTTCCGGAAAATTTATGATTTTCAGGGAAGGTTTTTTAGGTTGGTGCATATAAGCGATAAGACCAGCTAATAAATTAATCAAAAAATTGGCGGAAGATCGATGTCTAGTATGTTCTATCTCAGAAATGTTCTTCAATTGATCATTAACGGTTTCGATTTAAGACCGTTTGCGTAGCAAGATTTTATCCATTATGGGGAGTAATTTTTGTTTCATTTTTGCTCGAAGTCCCCCAATAAGATGAACTTGTCGTAAGAAAAGACTTTCCGCTTGTCTAGCGGAAATATAACCTTTATCTCCAAATAATTTACCCCAAACTCCTGTAGTCAATCTTTCTAACATAGTCACATCAGAAACATTTCCTGGAGTAATTTGAAACGCTACGATCTCACCTTTGTCATTGATGATCAAATGCAATTTGAAACCATAAAACCAACCTGCGGTAGTTTTTCAGCGTCTGGCAAGGCCTTTGAATACTTGATTTCTGGAAATTGGTTTACAATGACAAACTTTGATAGAAGTGGAATCGACAAAAGAAATGCCTATGACTTGACTTTTAATATGAAGAAGATATGAGAATAGTGGTATAAATAGATTTTTCATTTAAACTACGAATCGCTCATAACTGAGTAATTTTGGAAATTCTCGATAGAGATTTTGTTGTACGTACATGTAAAAATATTTAAATGTTCTGTAATCAGATTGATGAAACAAAACCACAATAGTCATCATTTCACAAGCAGTCATTAGTGATTCTGGTCCTCTATTATTTCTTTTGTGATCAATGAGATGAGCATTCCATTCCGATTTAAATGTTTTCCAAAAATCGTCAATAGAGCAAAATAATTCAACTAAATTATAGATGTTAAACCTCTTTTGTAGATTGTTT
>VGMD01000042.1 GCA_016866545.1 Chlamydiota bacterium
CCCATTTTGTCGGAGATAAAGAAGACAAGGATTGGTTTAAAAAGCTTTCAGACTTTTCAAAAAAGGATAGGGATTTTCTTAAGGATGAAAAAGATTTGCTTAGTGAATTAGCTAAGAAATCGGTTCCGAGTAGGGAAAATTCGTCTATTAGGATTCCTCATGCGCCCCTAGCTCAATTTATTTTATGGCTGATTGTATCGCATCATCGTTTGCCGATGCCCCCTGGAGATATAAAAAAACCCTCTGAACGTATATTTCCAATAACATTTGATGCTTCCTGGAACTCTATTAAGCACGACAAGAAAGAAGAATTTACAGATTATTCTGGAATTTTAAAGAAAAATTTCTCTTTTGAAAAGGGGACACTTTTTAGAAGCCAAAAATGGGTAGAAAAAGCTGGATCAATTGGGGAAAAAGCTTTTCTCTTTGATTTTAGTAAAAATGAGTGGCTTCACGACAGATTTAGTTTGCAGGTAGGCAGAATGGTATTGATGCTAGCTGATCACATCTATTCTGCGGGGGATCCGACGTCAGCATATCAAGATATAAAGTATGACGTCTATGCTAATACCTGTCGCCAATCGAATGGACTTAAACAAAAATTGGACGAACATAACATAGGGGTATGCCGAAAATCTAAGCAGATTTTGAGAAAACTTCCTTTGCTACGTTCAAGCTTACCAAGTCTAAAGAATGTTAAAACTTTCAAAACCCGATCTGCCGATCCCAAATACCAATGGCAGGATAAGGCTTACGATCTCGCTGTTAGCCTTGCTCAAGCTAGCGAGCGTGGAGGCTTTTTTGGGGTTAATATCGCATCTACTGGCTGTGGGAAAACCTTGGGTAATACAAAGATTATTTACGGATTAAACTCAGACTCCGACGGGTGTAGATTTAATATAGCACTAGGTTTAAGAACTCTTACGCTTCAAACAGGTGATGCTATTAAAGAGATGCTTAAACTTTCCGATGAAGATCTTGCGGTAGTTATCGGTTCGGATGCACACAAAAAATTACACGAATTGAATCAGGATAAATCCAAACAAGACAAAACAAAAAAGTTTCCTGATTATGAAGACCGCGGATCTGAGTCTGAACAAGAGATTTTTCCAGACGAGGAGATAAGATTTGAACCTGGTGCGGAAAATGAGATTCTAACAGATTGGTTTGGCAGTAGCCCTAAGAAAGCAGGCTATTTATCCGCTCCAGTCCTAGTTTCAACAATTGATCAGCTTATTAATGCAACAGAAGGGCATAGAGGTGGTAAGCAAATTGCACCGATCTTAAGACTTTTGACATCTGACTTGATTTTGGATGAACCAGACGATTTCAACGTTGAAGATCTGCACGCGCTATGTCGACTCGTAAATTACGCCGGTCTTTTTGGCTCCAAGGTACTTTTATCCTCTGCAACACTAACCCCCACGATCGTGGAATCGCTGTTCAAATCATACCAAGCTGGGCGAAAAGCGTATAACCATGCGCGAAAAAGAGGGGTGCAATATCCTGTTGCCTGTGCTTGGTTCGATGAAAAAAGTTGCATAGCTAGAGAGCACAGCGAATTCGAAGACTTTAGAAAGTCACATGAGGAATTCATCGTAAAAAGAGTCGAACGTATTGAAGAGCAACCCCCTTTAAGGAGAGGGAAACTTATCCACTTAGGTGATTCCGAATCAGATGAACAAAAAGCAACAATTAAATTTTCCGACACAATCAGGGACTCTATTTATAACCTGCACCAATTGCATTCGATCGCAAATGATTCTTCTGGGATCAAAATTTCGGTAGGTTTGGTGCGGATGGCCAATATTGATCCGTTGGTTATGGTCGCTAAGGAACTATTAAGTAAGTCCTCTAAGGAGGATTATGCACTACATTTTTGCGTTTACCACTCCCGATTCCCCTTGATCATTCGCTCAGAAATAGAAAAAATTTTAGACAAGATACTTGTGAGACACAACCCCTCTTTGATATGGGATCTTTCTGAAGTTCAAGAGGCCTTGAAGAAAAAAGATTCGGCTAAAAACCATATTTTTATCGTTCTTGCGACCTCTGTTGCCGAGGTGGGTAGAGATCATGACTATGATTGGGCTATTGTCGAACCTAGCTCTATGCGCTCTATTATTCAATTGGCCGGCCGGGTTCAAAGGCATAGAAAAGTTCCACCCAAAGAACCAAATATTCATATTCTCGAAAAAAACATAAGAGCTCTTAAATCTGAGAATATACCTTACTCCAAACCAGGATTCGAAAAAAAAGAAACTTTAATGAAGCTAGAGGAGCGTAGTCTTTTTAAAATTTTAGATAAATCCACCTATAACGTAATAAATGCAATCCCAAGATTAGTCAAATCTATTGAAAGACCGACAAAAGATTTAGTTGATCTGGAGCATTACCGGCTGGAATCTGAGTTGAAAAAAAGCAGCGAATGGAACAATGGGTTGTCCGATTGCACAGCATACTTTCAAGATCGGTTTGAATTTAGAGCGGATGAAACTAAAAAAGCTAATTATTTCTATTGGTATGAGGATGAGGGGGAATCACCAAAGATTTACGAAAGGGAAGACAAAAGAGTTCTTTGTCAAGATGATCGATTCGAAAGAGATAATTTTAAACCGGCAGAAGGGTGCTTTTATCTGGGCGATCTTGATCTTGATAAAGCAATTAAAGAATTAAACAAAACTCTGGATCACAATCTTAACTTCACAGCAGAAAAATATTCCTGTGTCACCCTCAATACCTATGATTTTAAGTGGTCTACACACCTTCGCCTAGGTTTCTATCGCAACAAATTTAAAAATAATAAATAGGGCTTTTATGAACGAATTTTCATTAGCTATCCAGAAATTCTTCAAGGAAAAAAAGGGTTCAGAACTGGAAGATCTTTTGGGTGTAGGAGCGGAGATTGAAAAAGCCTCAAAGAACGCATCCAAAATTGAGTTGGCATCCCATGTTATGAAATTTTCACATAGCAGTTCAGACGGTTCAAATATTTTATGTGAACCTGGGGATGCAGAATCTAATGCGGAGATGAAACACTACATATCATCAGAAACACTTACAAACAGAAAATTGGATATTGCATACAAAAGCGCTGGGTTTTCTAGAGCGGCTTCATTGGTGATGTTAGAAGTGGGAGGTGAAACCCTTCGTGATTGCTTACTCAGGGGGGATTCTTCACCTTTGGAGCCATTTGCTGAATCTTCAGACCAATTAAAATCTTGGATGGAATGTTTTACTAAAATAGAACCTAAAAAACTTCCAAGCGCCCACAAGGCAAAACAGATATTTTTTCCTTTAGATGATGGTAGTTATCATTTACTTGCCCCACTTTTTTCGTCATCCCTCTGTCATTACTTCTACGAGGAGATAAACAGCGAAGAGGCTAAAGAGGCAAGGCGACGTAAAAAAGACAAAGAATTCTGTGAGCACGGCTTTAAAGCATTTAAGAGGATGGCAAAAATTGTAATTGGAGGATCTCAACCTCAAAATGTCTCTTTTTTAAATTCAAAAAGAGGAGGAACTGTTTATCTTTTTAATGCCGAGCCACCTGAATGGAAGGATTTAAAAAAGCCCCCTTTAACAGAGAAAATATTTTGGTGGAACTTTCGTAGATTCTCAACAATAGATTTTGAAAAATATACTAAATTTTTAGAGGAAGAGAAAGAAAACAACTTAGAAATTAGAAAAAAAAGCCATGATTTCCGATTTAGAATCTATCAAGCCCTCCTTGAATACGTGGAAAATATTTATGGATTCGAGCCTGGTTGGAGTGAAAATTCCTCTTTAAGTATAGCGTTCAAACTTTGGTTGGATCCGCTTAATGAAGAATTTGAGGCAGTTGATTCTGCCTTTAACTGGAAAGAAATTATAGCAGAAGAATTTTCAATAATTTTTTATGAAATATTATGTGATTTTGGGTTTAAATTAGATAGTTCAAATCGACAGTTTATAAAAAGAGAATTTCTTGACGAGTTTAGAAGGAGATTTAGATCATGAAGTCACTACTCATTCTGCCAAAAATTGTGGTTGAAAATGCTAATGCGATCGCTGGCCTCACTTATGGTTTTCCTGGAATTTGTAATTTTACGGGATTTACCCATGCTCTCTCTCGAGAACTTAAAGATAGGGGAGTTGAGCTTGGCGGCTGCGCAGTTGTATGTCATAGATTTAAAGTGCACGCGCACGAAGTAGGAGGTTTTTACAAATCTTTCTCTCAGAGTAGATTTCCTCTCAATGAAAAGGGGAAAACCGCACCTATCATCCAGGAAGGTAAAATGCACATGACAGTATCTTTGATAATTTCATGTAATTTTACAGCTGAAGATTTGGATTTTGGGACGATGAATGTTACCGATGATAGACTTGAGTTTGAAAAATTTATTCAAGAGAGCGTATACAAAAAGACTTTAGCTGGTGGATTCATAAAGGATTTAAAAAGACCTAAATTCATAGAAATAGCCTCCGAGGAGTTTAGTCTCAAAAAAGAATTAAGAAAATTATTGCCTGGTTTTCTCATCAAAGATCGATCGGATGATTTCAAAAAATATTTAGAATCCGAGGATAAAAATGACCCATTAACAAGTTGGTTGGGCTGTTTTACAATGAGACACAAAAGCCAAAAATCTTTTGAAAACGAAGTAGAAAAATGTGATTGGTCAGTAGAAAAAAAACCGCTGCCAGGTTGGATTGTCCCTGTCCAGATTGGCTACAAATCCCTATCCAAAGTCTTCGCTGCTGGAGAGGTTAAATATTCCAGAGATATAAGTACTCCCTTTTGTTTCGTAGAGCCGATCTACTCGATAGCAGAGTGGATAAGCCCTCATAGAGTTGAAGATATTGAGGATCTTAAATCTTTATTTTGGGATTTCTGCACCGCTAAAAATTACTATTATTGCAAATCAAAAAAATTTAAAAATCAAGGTTGATTATGAGTAAACTAAAAACTGCATCAGTGCTAGCTTTTGAGAGAAAAATAAATAATTCCGACGGTTTGATGACTTGTGGGATGTGGGAAAATAAACAAAACTCCGGTTCTTGGAAGCCTGTTTTTATTAATGAAAAAGCTGTACGTGGAACAATTTCTAATCGGATGAAACAAAAAGATGCTCAAGACCCCTTAAATTTGGACAAAAAAATTACAAATCCTAATTTACAAACTGTGGATGTTGCGGCTCTACCATTTGACTGCAATACTTTGAAAATAGAATTTACGGTCCGCATTTTAAATGATTTTCATAAACCTTCAGCTTGTAATGAACCTGACTTCCAGAAACTCTTAGAGGAGAAAATAAAAACATACTTAAATACGTATAATTGTGAAGAACTTTCTTTGCGATATGCAGAAAATCTTATTAATGGCCGATTTTTTTGGAGAAACAGACTTTCTGCAGATAAGATCGAGATTAAAGTAACCGTTTATGAAGATGCTCAACCAAAAGAGTTTTTCGTTTTCGATGCCTTGAAGTTTGACCTGAATCGTTTCTCAAAAAACCCATCTGCTGACCATGAAAAATTAGCTCAAATAATCCAGGCAGGTTTGACTGGGAAACAAACTAGCTTTTTGAAAGTAGAGGCTTTCGCTTTAATTGGAAACGGCCAAGAAGTTTATCCTTCTGAGGAATTAGTATTAGATAAAAAGCCTGGTGGAAAAAGTAAAATTCTTTACTCTCTAAATAAGCAGGCAGCTTTACACTCCCAAAAAATTGGAAATGCTTTGAGGACGGTAGATACGTGGTACCCAAAAGCATCGGATTTCGGGCCTATAGCAGTTGAGCCCTACGGCGCTGTAACTAATAGGGGGATAGCGTTGAGGCAGCCTTCAGAAAAAACAGACTTTTATAGACTATTTGACAACTGGATCTGCAAAAATACAGAGCTCACGGCCGAGGAGCAGCATTTTGTTGTGGCCTGCCTGATTAAAGGGGGCGTTTACGGTGAAGGCGATAAAGAGTCTAACAAGAGTAGTGAAAACGAATAGAGGTATTTATGGATCACTATTTAGATATTAACATAATACCGCAAAGAGATTTTACTGACACAGTCATTATGAATGAACTTTTCAACAAATTTCATTTAAATATGGTTCATTTCAGATTGGATAGGGTTGGTGTAAGCTTTCCTAAAAGAGAAAAAAATTTAGGAAATCGTTTAAGATTGCATGGGTCAAAAGGAGATTTAGAAAAATTCATGAGTAAATCATGGGTTGGCTCAGTTACAGATCATATTACAATCTCACCAATACGTGAAGTTCCTTCGAAAACGGACTATTGTATAGTAAGAAGGGTGCAACCTAAAAGCAGTAGAAGCAGATTATTGCGGCGCTCCGTAAGGAAGGGGTGGATTACCGCGGAGGAAGCACAAAAAAAACTGGAATTTCAAAAAGATGAGATTACAGAATTGCCCCATTTAAGGTTGAGAAGTCACTCATCCGGGGAAAGGTTTTGTTTATTCATCGAACACGGTCCAGAGCAAAATAGTCCTTCCTTT
>VGMD01000043.1 GCA_016866545.1 Chlamydiota bacterium
TGCAGCTATTCTTTGCCCAATTGATTTTTCGCTAAAATACGAAGCTGCAACTCTTCCTATCTCTAAAGAGACCTCTCTTAGATCTTTTTTAACATTCGGAACGCTTAAATTACCACCTGCATTCGAAGCGAGGTCTGAGTCTTCCTTTCCCGTGCTTCTAACAATCAAAAATTCTGCTGATCTAGACCCTATCCATTCACGAAGCTCTTCATCTCTAAGAATATTCGGAGGAGCAAAGGCGCGCTCTACCCCCTCTCTAATATGGTGCAAAATCGCCTTACTACCTTCTGATAAAGCCCCTTCTCGACATAAGGTCTCTACAAATCTTTGATATAGAGCTGGGAATTCAGGAAAAGTTTTTTTTATATGGTCCATAACTTTTTCATGACTTAATGGGGTAAATGGTGGGACTAAAACCCCCATTCTCATCGCAAGTCTTTCTAATTGTAGCAGATTTGCCGCTTTATAACCATGTCCTCCAGAGCTTGTTAGAGCAATTTCATCCAAATCAACTCTATCTACTCCTGAAACTCTTATCAATGGTGGGGGCGAAAGCGGCGGCGGAGAGTCGCCTAAAACCTTTTTTGCAACATCATAAACTCTTGATTCTGTATCAGATAAAACAGATCCTGGTGGAGTGATGGATACGCTTTCAAAGCTATCTCTTCGTCTGATTGGCTCTTCCATCCTGCCCTCCCTCGGATATACCGAAGGATGCAGAGATCAACTAATTTTTCAAATTATTTCTATCAATCTATCAATCATGGTTTTAGTACAGCTTCATAGGAATTTTTTCAACAAGCTCCACATCTTCTAATGTAATTTCGTTGCTAGCTGCGCCCCACTCTTTGAGTTTCCTAGCGCTCACTAAAACCCTTTTTTCAAATGAGCCCATGGCTTTGTTGTAGCTTTCTACCGAAGCTGCAAGAGACCTGCCGACCTGATTCCAATGTTTAGACATATCGTTTAATCTTTTATGAAGCTCATGTCCAAGTTCACTGATTTCTTTTGCATGTTTAGAAAATGTATCTTGCTTCCATCCATATGCTATTGACTTCAAAAGACCTATAAGAGTTGCTGGCGTCACAATAATGATGTTTTGAGAGGCTGCAAACTCTATAAGAGTCGGATCACACTCCAGGGCTGCGCTTAAAAAAACCTCTGTTGGCAAGAAAAGAATGACAAATTCGGGAGTTGGCTGAAACTGCTCCCAATACGTTTTTTTAGAAAGTTGCTGTATATGTTGCTTGATGAGCCTTGCATGATCTTTTAATTTTTGATCTTTTATATCAGGGTCGTCAGAGCCGCTTGCCTCCAAAAAAGCTTCAAATGGAACTTTTGCATCGACAATCACTTGTTTGTCTCCTGGCAATTTAATGAGCAAGTCAGGACGAACTATTCTTTCATCTCCACGCACTGCTTGCTCAAAATAATCACATTGATTAACAAGACCTGCAAGCTCAACAGCACGCTTTAATTGAAGCTCTCCCCACATCCCTCTGATGTCTGGTTTTCTAAGTGCTTTTGCCAGATTTGCAGTCTCTTCTCGAATCCCTTTTAAAAGCTCTTTTTCACCCCTTCTCTCCCTTTCAATTGCCCTCATATTATCGTCTAATTTCAGTAGCGTTTGTCTCACTGGATCTAACACTTTGATCATCTCCTCTTCCGATTTTTTACGGAAAAGGTCTGTTGCCTCTAATTCAAAATTTTTCTTTTCACTTTCAAGAAGTCTATTTTCGCCCTCCAAATAAGCAACTTTTATTTTGAATCGATTCACCTCTTTGGCAAGCTTACTTTTCTGCCAAAGAAGATAAGAAAGGGGCAGTATAAGTAACCAGCCCAAATTCATAAGGTCCATTTATGCTCCTTTTTGGTATAATAGTATCCATGAATACCTTTCACTTAAATATTTATTTACTTTCCATCTTTTCTTTAGGCAGCGATAAAGAAGCCCAAATAGAAGAATTTTCCTCCAAATTTTTTGAGATCAAACAAGAGGATTTTCAGATCAAGGAGCACTCTTCCCCTTCTGATCTTGCAGAGGCAGGTCAAGGCGATCCTGTTTTCATTGTGAAGGACAAAAAGGGAAATCCGATCGGTGTAATTAAAACAATTTCTACTAAGTTTCCGGATGGAAGAGCGCATTTCAAAGCCGAATATGAAGCCCTTGATTTCTTAAGCCATCTTCAATTAAAAAATTTCCATACCGTAAAATTTAAAGGGATTGCGGAAACTACGCTGGATGGCGAAAAAAAAGGGATCATTGCGGAAGAATTTGCAAAAGGCTTATCTATTAATCAATTTTTGAAAAATATTTCTAAAACTAAAAACAACCAGAAAAGAGAGCTTTTACTTAGAGAACTTAATCGTGGTCTTGAAAAAACAGCGATTGCCCTTGCAGAACTTCATCAAGTTAAAAAATTTTCTTACCCTTCACAAAGCTACCTTATTAAATTTGATACAGACCACCCCCCAGGACCATCTGGGATTATTCATGGAGACACACATCCTGGAAACATCTTCTACGATCCTAAAACAGATCAAATCTCTTTTATCGATTTTGGTAGTACCCATCTTGCAAGAGAGGGCGCCCCTATCCTTCAAGATGCGGGCAATTTCCTCCTCACTTTTGAAGTTTTTGCATCTTACTACCATCTAACCCCTAATGAAATTGATAAACTTACACATACTTTTCTAGAAACATACAAATCAAAAATTCCCGAAGCAACCAATGAATCAATTAACTTTTATAAAAACTACTACATCAAAACATACGCTAGCACAGAGACCTGGGATGAAGAAGCATCGGACCAAGCTGAATTCATCCATTCCTACTGTCGTGAAATCGTCTAATTTTGTAAAATGATCAAATGAGTCGAAAACTTGAAATCAAATATCTTTTTTTACTAATTGTCATCTATATAGCAGCTTGTATTGAAACCGATATCTACTTACCAGCCTTTCCTGACATGATGAGCTGGTTTTCTGCATCTGAAGGATCTATTCAAAACCTTCTTACCTGGAACTTTATCGGCATTTGCATAGCTGGACCTCTTTACGGGCCTATCTCTGACGCAGTCGGACGGAAAAAACCTCTTTTTATCGCTCTTGGATTATTTTTTTTAGGCAGTCTCATTACAATTTTTGCGCAAACGATTAATCAAATGCTACTAGGAAGAGTCCTTCAAGGGCTTGGTAGCGGTGGCTGCTTTACATTAGGAACAGCAATTCTCTTTGACGCTTTTCAAAAAGAGAAAGCTATTCGCGCTTTGAACCAACTAAATCTCATCATTCCCCTTATTATGGCAATGGCACCCATGCTTGGGGCTTACTTAAATTTGACCTACGGTTTCCGCTCAAATTTTCTTACAATTGCTCTATTTGTGTTTGCAAGTTTAGTTATCTCGATTGCATTTTTTGAAGAGACTCACCCCAAAGAAAAAAGAACTCCTCTAAAAATAACATCAATTCTTTTGGATTTTAAAAAAGCGTTTTCATCAAAACCTTTTTGGCAGCTCACTCTTGTCATGTGCATTTTATTTTCTGCATACATCTCTTTTCTATCAGGATCTGCTATTTTATTCGTTGTTGAATTTAATATGAGTAAAGCAGTCTTTCCATTCGTACAAGGGGCAATACTTGGTGGGTGGGTTATAGGAAGCCTGACTCTTGAAAAGGCAATTAAAAAATGGGGAGTTTTTTCAATCAAAAAAGCAGGCATTGCTCTCTCAGCTTTATTTGGTTTAACTGCTGTAGCTTTTGCTCTACTTTTTCCAAAAAACCCCTATCTTCTGACAGCAGCTATGACTTTTTATGCGTTTGGAGCAAATTGGGTCATTGGACTCTACTTTCCTGAGGGAATGGAAATCCTTCCTGATATTAAAGGAATCACTTCAAGCTTAATGACTAGTGCAAGATTACTAGTCGCATCTATTACAGTTAGCCTTGTCGGGTATACGTATAATGGGACAATCTACCCTCTTGCAATTGTAATCGGACTAACAATTGCAATCATTTTACCAACCTTATACCTCTACGAAAAATCCGCCGGCAAAAACAGCATAAGCGCAAATTAAAAAACTCTAATTTGGTGTCAGGCACGACATTTGGACATTTGAAAATGGGCTCAAAAGAACCGAAAAATCGACCGAAATTTAATTTTTAGACACCCTCTTAGTACGAGACAGCTTTTTCTTTGTAAGAGTTCTGCCAAAAGCTATTAATAGTGAAGTTACTAAATATCCCCATGAGACAATAAGAAGAAAAATGGCAAGGTAGTAGAAAAGACCATAAAAAATTGTGATTGCAAGAAGGCTCCCTAAAAAAAGATACCTAAATGCAGAAAATGGTCTTTGCAGGTGAATTGCTTTTTGACTCGGAAACTTAATACGACTTACCATCAAATAGGCTATAATAATTGCAATTGATGAAAGAAATAGAGTTTGAAAAAGTTCAGAGGTTGGGAAAAACTTCTCTATCAAAGGGCTATTTAGAAAAAGATTAGGAGCCACAACACAGATCGCTGCCGCAGGTATTGGAAGCCCAAGAAAAACTTTTTTATCCTCTCCCTTAACCTGCTTTGCCCGAACATTAAATCTTCCAAGCCTCAAAACTCCGCAAACGGTAAAGAGCATTGCCGCCGCAAGAGCAAAAAAACTAAGAACAGTACCCTGCTCTAACGCCAATGATTTTAAAAGCAAAACCGAAGGGGCTACCCCAAATGAAATTGCATCTGCAAGAGAATCAAATATTAATCCAAATTCACTTTCCGCTTTAATAGCTCTTGCTAAAGCTCCATCTAATACATCGGCAAGACAGGCTAAAAGCAAAACAAGTGTCATTTGGTGCAGAAATTCATATGTCCCTATACCAGTTAAGTTCGCCTTGAAAATAACATACAAACCACACGCTAACCCAAAGGCTGTTACAATATTAGGAATAAAATTGATCTTCTTCATACCTCCCTTATACACAAGTTGCCTAATATTCACAAATAATCTGAGAGAAGAGAGGTAACGTTTATAAAGGAAAATAAAAAGTTTACATTTTCTTTGACTCTTAAAAATTTTTTTTGTATGTTTATTTCTTTATTAAATCTTTACAAGGAAGTGTGTATGCTTTTTGATAGGTTAGCAAGTTGGTCTTCTTATATTTTACCACCCATTCTAGTTACGTGGGGAGGTGCCGCAATCGGCACTCTTTTAAATCCCTTTACAGCAAATCAGCTTTGTAAAACCGTATCTAAGGTAAACTCCATAATTCCCTGCTCAATCGGAGCTATCGGTCTTCTCACCTATGTATGGAATGCAAAACTTCATAAATCTATTGAAGTTGGAGCAATCAATCGCACTGATATGGAATTATCTCAGCAAGAAATTGTATCTGAAAAAGTTTGGCACTCTACCCGTTATATTTCTTATCTAGTTTCTGGCATCGCAATAGGCTCTTCCGCGATGGAACTATCTGAATTAATTTTTTTCTGCAATCTATCAACAAGCAGCCTATCCACAATTACTACAGCCGTGCAACTCCCATTTCTTGCAATAGCTATATGGAATTGCTTCACTCTAAAACAGATTAAAACACCTCCCCTGACAATCGAAATAACGCATAGAAATTCTATTTCTTCAGTTTCGGCAGTTGGCGTTCAGGTTCCTGTCGTAGTTGATTGGGCCTAACCAAACTTTTTTTTCTCTTCATGCAATATGGGAGTGCCTGAAAATAGATTTCTTGCCTCCCATTAGAGCTGTTTAAACTCTTTTTTTCGGTGGTCCTAAACATGTAATGCTCGCATGTGTAAATTGTAATCACACAAAAAATATGCAGTCATGCCTATGTGATTGATAAGCTTCTTAACCTGAGTTATGAGTTTATGTAATTCTTAATCAAGTTGATATAGATAATTTTTTTATCATAATTTGTCGGGGAAGCTGCTTCCCCCGCACCCCTTTGGCTGATCTGACTGTGGCGATCGTTTTA
>VGMD01000044.1 GCA_016866545.1 Chlamydiota bacterium
AACAAATCACTTAGGTGCAATACGATATTTTCTTAGCCACTATAACTTGTGGGCATATCAAACGTTTTGCGAAAAATTTCAACTTGTCGATTGTCTAATCTTATAGCCTAACCTTAATTCCACCGCCGAATTTTTCAGTTTAATATACCTAATCTAAAAATGATCGCTTCTCTTTTTTCTTGAAAAGATCTTTATAAATTATTTACAATTGAGACGACTTATGAAAAAAATTATTTTGCTTATTTTTCTTATATGCTTTGATTTAAAAGCTGATGATTTTGTTGTTTGCATTCACGGATTTCTCGGGGGAAAGTGGTGCATGAGCTACCTTGAAAAAAACCTTTTAGAAGATGGGTGGAATGTAATAAATTGGGACTATCCCAGTAGAGATGATACGATTCAAAATCATGGAGAAAAACTTGTCTATTCTTTAAAAGAACTAGCAGAAAAAAATCCTGGAAGACCTATTCATTTTGTAGCTCATTCTATGGGAAGCCTTGTTTTGCTTGCAGCGCTAAATCATCCAAAGACCCCTATGGAAGCAAAAATAGGTAGAGTTGTTTTAATTGCTCCGCCTCTAAAAGGCTCTTTATGGGCAAGATGGCTTAGCCAATTTGAGATTATCAGAAAGATTTTAAAAGAGTATTCAGGAAAAGAACTCATGACCGAAACCAACTATTTTCAACTATTTGGCAACTATCCTGAAACTATTGATAAAATTCTAGTGATTGCCGGAAGTTTGGGCTTTAACCCAATACTTGAAGGAGAAAATGACGGTACGATTGCTGTATCGGAAACTATTTTAAATACCCCGCATGAACACATCACTGTCAAAAGTGGTCATAAAACTATTGTTTTTAATACCACAGTTTCAAATATAACAAGGGCCTTTCTAAATTAAAAAAATTCTAAAATCATACTTTTTGGAATTTTTTTTAATATATTAGAGAATTAAATTCATGAATTCTATATATTATTTATCTATGACGCCTTTATTACCTATTTTTACTGCTAAAAATCCCATTTTATATCTTCCTCGAACTACCCTATTAAAAAAAACTCAAGCTCTCCGTAATCAAAATGAAATTGTTCTCTGGAACCACCCAAAAACCCATCAAATGATCGCCTATGCATGTATTGGATGGGCTCCCTTAAAAACTTCTCCGTTTTATCAAAAAAGCACCCCTGAAATAACCAAGCTTTTTTCTTTAAGGGGATTTAAAAACACCGATGAACTTTCAAAGTTAATAGACCGAGTTGAAAAAATTATGGCTCTTCGTGGCCACCTGACTTATGGTGCAACCGTCAAAATAACTGATAAGGAAAAGCTCTCATTTTTTATTTCGTACGGCTATGAGATTAAACTAGTAAATGAAAGTGAAGAGACTGCCTATCTTCTTAAGAAACGAGAACTTTTAACATAAATTAAAAAACCACTCTTTGAATCTGTCTAACCATTTATTAAAGCTTAAAATTTTTTATTAAATAGAAGCTGTAGATGCAAGAGTGGTTGAAGCATTTACTCTAAAACTACGTCGTCTTCGTCTTCATCGATGAGTTCGACTTCGCTTTCAGCTTCGTACATTTTTTCAAGCATTTTTAACATAAATTCGTGCCCCTCTTCTAGAGATGGTGCAGTTTCATGCATAATGGAATAGGACATAGACAATAACTGAACAACTACTTCAACAGAATTCATATCTTCGTATTTGTCTAAAAGATTTTCTAAATCTGTCAAAAATTCTTCATTTAGTTCAATTTCTTCGTCTCTTTCATTACTCATAGTTACCTCTTTTTTTTCGTAAGGAAGGTTAATATTTCCTGGAAAAGTAGCTCTTTATAGAAGTCCCTTTCACATAGCGCGGTCAATCATACGGATTTGGACGGTTTTTATGCAAGAATATGTAAATTTGTACTACCATATACAACATGATATTATTAAATACTGATACACTCTCCAAGTCTTTTGGAACCAAAGAACTGTTTAAAAACCTGAATATAAGTGTTTTCGAAAATGATCGAATCGGTTTAATCGGGCAAAATGGAAGCGGGAAATCGACCCTATTAAAAATTTTAAGTGGCCTTGAAAAGCAAGACAGCGGCTCTTTTTCCACAAAAAAGGGTCTAAAAATAGGCTATTTAGCCCAAAGTTCTGAATTTACAGATAAGCCTCCCTATGAAATTTTAATCGATTTTTTGAAAAAAGATCTTACAACTCCAGATTATGAAAAAGATCAACTAGTAAAACTTTGGCTGAGTAAACTTGGATTTAAGGGGAATGAAACCTCCGCTCTTACCCTTTCAGGAGGGTGGAAAAAGAGGCTAGATCTTGCAAGACAAATGCTTCTTAGTCCAGACTTACTCCTTTTAGATGAACCCACAAACCACCTTGATTTAGAAGGAATCATCTGGTTAGAAAAATTTTTAGAAAAAGAGGCACCTACATATTTACTTGTAAGCCACGATAGATACTTTTTAGAACATGCAACGAATAAAATTATTGAAATCGACAGAACCTATCCAAATGGTCTCCTATCGGTTAATGGAGACTACGCAAATTTTCTTGAAGTTAAAGAAGAATTTCTCAAAGGACAACTCCAGCAAGAAAAATCTATTGCCTCTAAAGCTAGACGAGAAGAGGCATGGCTTAGATCAAACGTCAAGGCTCGAACGACAAAATCAGAAGCTAGAATCGACGAAGCAAATGAGCTTTTAGATACTCTTGCAGACATAAAAAAGCGAAACACTTTTGAAACGGCAAAAATTGACTTTAGCGCAAGTGAAAGAACGACAAGAAAACTACTTGTCGCAAAAAATATCGGAATTACATTAAACGAAAAAACTCTTTTTAAAAACCTCGATTTTACCCTATCTCCTGGAACACGGATTGGTTTAATGGGCCCTAATGGCTCTGGGAAGACAACTCTTTTAAAAATTTTAGCAGATGAACTTGCCGTATCTATGGGAACTATTAAAAGAGCTGATGATTTAAAAATTGTCTATTTTGACCAGCATCGAAATAAGCTTCCAGACACAACAACTCTTAGAGATGCTCTCTCTCCCACGGGTGATTTTATCAATTTTCATGGTAAGCCCATTCATGTAAATGGTTGGTGCAAAAGATTTCTTTTCTCTCCAGATATTTTAGATCTTCCTTTAAAAACTTTATCAGGAGGAGAAAGAGCTAGAATCGCTATCGCTCATCTGATGCTCCAGCCGGCCGACATTCTTTTATTAGACGAGCCAACAAACGATTTAGATATTCCGACGCTAGAAACTTTAGAAGCAAGCTTGATTGATTTTCCAGGAGCTGTCGTTCTCATCACGCACGATCGGTTTATGCTGGATAGAATTTGCAATCTTTTTTTAAGTTTAGATGATATTTCAGACACCTTTCTCTATGCAGATTATAAGCAATGGGAAGCTTCTAAATCGCCTCCTCCCCCTAAACAAATAAAAGAGCCTCCAAAGCCAAAACCGATCTCTTCAAACAAAGAACTTAAGATAATTGAAAATAAAATTTTTAAACTTGAAGAAGAGATCAAAGAGTTAACAAATAAGCTCCAAGACCCCTTAATTTCTGAAAATGCAGACAAACTAAATGAACTCTGCAAACTGATTGGACTTGCAGAAACCAAAGTGGAACAACTTTACATAGAATGGGAAAAATTATGCTGAATAGATCATTTTTTTTAGGATCGTTAAAACTTCCTTCAAACATCTTATGTGCCCCTCTTGCCGGCTGCTCAGATCTACCTTTTCGAAGAATGCTTGCTAAATATAAGCCAGGACTTATGTACTGCGAAATGGTCAAAATGGAAGCGCTCCTTTACCACAATGTAAAAACTTTTCATCTCCTTGATAAAGATCCTGATATCCACCCAATTGGTGCTCAACTTTGCGGAAGTAATCCAAAAATCGCAGCCGAGTGCGCAAAAATCATTGAAGACAAAGGTTTTGATGTTCTTGATCTTAACTGCGGCTGCCCTGTAGATAAAGTAACCAAAGATGGTAGCGGCTCTGGCCTTTTAAAAAACCCTGAAATCATTGGAGAGATCATCTCAAATATGGTTGCAGCTGTAAAAATTCCTGTCACTGTCAAAATTAGGGCTGGATGGGATTCTACAAGCATTGTAGCTCCTGAAGTGACAAGAATTGCAGAATCTGCTGGCGCTAAGGCTATTTGTATCCACGGAAGAACAAGAGCGCAAGCTTATAGAGGGCCTGCTAATTGGGACTACATCAAAATGGCTAAAGCGGCTGCAAAGAATATAAAAGTAATTGGAAATGGGGATGTCATTAATATTGTAAATGCCGAGCGCATGTTCAAAGAGACAGGCTGCGACGCTCTTCTACTTGCAAGAGGAACAATGGGACAGCCCTGGCTTATTGAAGATATCTATAATTATTTTGAAAACATCCCTGTTAAAACAAGATCGCCCATTGAAGGACGAGATGTCTTTTTAGAACATTTAGAACACATTGTCTCCTATAAACCAAGAGAGAAAGCTCACCTTGATTTAAGACGTGTCGGCTGCTGGTTCTTACGAAACATTAAAGGAGCTAAAGCGCTTAGAGAATCTATTAATAGATCGTCTTCAATTGAAGAAATCAGACAAATGATTCAAGACTATCCTTGGCATGATTGTGAAATAATTCCAATGAGCGTTAAAGAAGAAGAAACTGCTGATTGCTGTTGATTTTAAATAAGTTTCATCTCAAAATATGTCCTTTAAAATTTAGGATGGTCTTATGAAACTTCTCTACACTCTTTTACTTACATCGTCTTTTCTCATTGGAGAAGAGACTGAAGAACTACACTTGACAAGCGCCCCTTCATTTACTGCGCCCTCTCTTCCAGCGATTCCAGAGTCTCCAAAAGCACCTCTGCTTGCAAAACCACACAGAAATTCTTTTTTTGCAACAACACTTGCATTTATCCCAGGGCTTGGCCATGTCTATCTTGGCGATTTAAAAACAGCAGGAACTCTTTTTGGTTCAGCTACTCTAAGTTCTGGATTAGAAAATAATAAAAATACAAACACCTATTCTCTACTTTTCTCATCTCAAAATATCACGTTCTACAGTGTCTATGCCGCTTACAGAGATGTTCGGATCAATAATGAACAAAGAGGCTATCGATATACAATGCCAACCGACAGCTTTCAAGATCTTACTTTTGCTCCATTTAGATGGAGTGTTCTCAAAAAGCCAGAAGTTTGGGGTGGTCTTTTAGGCTCGCTTGCCGCAGCTTCAGCAGTTTCTTACTTTCTCTTTGAACCAGATTCTCATATTGCCTGCAGCACAAAAAATTCGACCATTCTTCCATTTGCCGCTTTTTCTATAGGCCTTGGTGAAGAGGCCTTCTTTAGAGGCTACCTTCAATCATTTTTAGCAGAGAGGATGAGTCCAGCCGCTGCTATTACAACCTCTTCTCTCGTTTTTGGTGCAGCACATATCGGAAATATTTTAACAGTAGAAAATGACCAAGTTGTCTTAGTTGAAAACTGGAGAGAGTATCTTACGTACGGAATTCCTTTTATTTCCACTCTTGGTGGTTACATGGGATGGCTGACACATAAAAATCGATCGCTTCAACAAAGCGTTGCCCTCCATGCTTGGTATGATTTTGCTATTTTCTTAAGTCAAGCGGTCGCAACTCCTACCGCTATGGCTGGGAGCCCAAGATTTGCCTACTCTATCTCTTTTTAATAGCCGCAACTAGTATGGCACTGTTAAAAGGGGTAATATCGACATTTGTATATTACCCCTTGAATTTGAGATGAAAATCGGCCAAAATAATCCAAAAACTGGACAAAAGTTAATTCTTAGACACCCTCTAAGGCTCTGTTTCCTAATTCTAAATAATGCCTACTTTTTAAAAGCAAATTTGCGATGACCATCACCATCGATAACGATCTAAACCGAGCATTACTCCGTATGCAATATTAGGTTCCGACCTCTCAACAT
>VGMD01000045.1 GCA_016866545.1 Chlamydiota bacterium
AAAACCACAACAAATAGGGGCATCAGCCACTGTTTGCTCTTCTTAAATAATAACGCTACTGTAAATCTGACTAACATAAAATTCACCCTACCACAATCTTCTCTTTTTTTAAAAATTTTAATCGCATAAGATGAATTTATGGATAAACAAATTTCTTCAAATGAGCTTCTTTTAGTTGTTAAAACTACGATTGAAGAAGATCACCTTCTCGATGATCAAGCAGGGGCAATTATTGGAGAGCGCACAGCAAAAGTTACAGAAGTCGCCTCCGATTTTTTTAATAAAAGTTTGCGAGTTTCCGATAAATAAGAATCAGTGTATAGTATAAATTAATAAAATTAAGGTGATTATGGATTTATTGAGAGTACGGCAACAACCTTTATGAATGAAAGATTATTGTCCATCAAGTGAAAGTAAAAAAAGATCTATTGATAAAGATGAAGTAACTTCAGAATCTAAAAGACATCTAACCGAGTTAGGAAAAAATATTCATTATACACCGCTTGCTTTTCTCCCAGAAAAAACAAAAGCTTCCTGGGAAAGATCCACAAGAGCTTGCAAACGAATTTCATCAAGCGAAGAGATTGAAAAATACAGAAAATCAAGACTTTACGCTAAAGCTAAAAAAGTAAAAGAGCTGATTGAAAAGCGAAAAAATGATGACTTTCTCACAAAGAAATTCTCTGTCACATCATGTGGAAAAAAAGGGCTCGGTTTAAGAGCTGCCCAACCGATAAAAGCAGGAGAAGTGATTACTTTTTATGGTGGTAAAATCGTAGATGTCTCTCAAAGAGTTCCTAAGGATTTCGAGCATAATCACTATTTATTTGGATTACCTCAAGAAGGTTTTTGTATTGATGGAGAATTTCATTGCTCTCACGGAAGTGTTGTAAACCACGGAAAAAAACCCAACGCATTTGCCTTTTTATTTGAAGAAGATGATGAGCCAACTCAAGTAGCTTATATAGCAAGTAAACCGATAAATCCTGGTGATGAGATTGAAATTAATTATGATGATGGGAGAGTCTCCCCTCTTTTTTTTGAAGCCACAGGTGAAAAACCTGCTTAAATGGATTTTTTAAAAAAAGTCCCCTTTACAAAATTAGCAGGCTTCTTGTATTCCGTATAAGCATGAGACTACTTACAATTTTTTTTCTTCTTTCCCTACCTTTCTCTCCCCTCCTTGAAGCAAGAGGTGGGGGTCATGGTGGTGGTGGCGGTCACGGCGGTGGAGGTGGCAATCATGGTGAATCGGGCAATAGAGGACGAAGAGAAGATCGTGGCAGCAGAGGTTATCAAGGTCATGGCAATTGGAAAAATCACTCCCGTAATTACGACCACGGCAATTGGGATGGTCATAGGTGGAATGGCCCTTACTATTACAACGGCTTTGGCTGGTGGATGGGTGGAGCTTTTCTTGTAGGCTTTACTTTTTATACTTGCACAAGTGCCCTCATAGCTAATACTCACACCTGGCAAATTTATAATGGCGATGTAAATATCTATAACAGCTGGCCAGACCAAGAAAATGTTACAGTTGAGCAAGTTGATAACGATTCAGAATACCCTTATCGACTCTGTAATGGAACAAGTTGCGTTAAAGCAAAAGCTGCAAAAACTTAAACTCCTTTAAATCAGAGACATGTTGAAATTCCCTTTTTTACTATCATATAGAAAAAGGAGTTTTCATGTCTATTCCAGGTTCTCAGCCAAACAACTGTATTCCAGGTTGTCAGCCAAACAATTTATATAGAGGTGGTCTTCCTATCAAGAATCTTACTCCAACCACAGATAGCGAAGCTACTTGCGTATATAATTTACTCGGATTAAATGCTAGCAACCCTTGTTACTCAGATTGTGCTCAAATCCCAATTCCTTGTTACGGCTACGCATTAAATATAATTACTCCAGGCGCTTGGACATACCCTGGTCTAAGAGGTGTGCCGGCAGATAAAATTCCAGAACCTGCAAATTTGCCAAATATCAATAACTGCTCCCAGCTTAAGGCATTAACTGAACAAGACGGCTCAATATATGTCGGTGGAACAGAACCTACAAATCTCTCCCCAGGTCAGCATGTTTTTGCAGCTTATGCAACTAATTTTCCAGATGATAGTACAGAAGGCCAATACCATTACATAAGAAAAGATACGGATACAAATACCTGGTCTTCCAAAAACGGCCCTTATCAACCTACTCAACAAGACAGCAATGGAAAAACAATTACAGACCCAGAAACTGCTTATTTTACCCTAGAAGGATATCCTCTCACTTTTTGCGGCTATTATGTGACAAGCAATGATTTAGTCTGCCCAACCGATACCGATTGCGTCCAAGGATATCAAAAACCTCAAACAACCGGATGGCCCGGATGTGGAGAAATATAACCAACTATAGTCATTTGACTTTAAATTAATACAACTGCTTCAAGCTCATCTTCATCTTTCGATCTACACTCAACAGCCTTGTGAGCCACAAGGGCTGCTTCGCGCACTGGCAAAGCCTGATCAAAAGCTGAAGCGATCTTATTGCGGTAGTATGAATGTAAAATCAAATGACTATAATTTAAAAATAAGCTAGTTATTGGTTAGCTTTTAAAGTGGCCTCGTCGGCGGTTAGAACAAAGCCGCCGCCTGAGGCTTGAAAGATGTCGACGTAGGTAGTTAAAGAGTAAGCTAGAGACTCTGCATAGGCAAGTTGACCTTGAAAGAGTTTTCGTTCAGCATCTAGGTAGGTTAAATAATCTGTAAGACCTTCCACATACTGATCTGTTGCGAGAGTAAAATAGGCTGTAAGTGTTTCAACTCTTTCTTTTTGTTCTTTTGTCAGATCGTTAGAAATTTTATGAGAGACAAGAGAGTCATTTATTTCTTTAAGACCTGTTAGAATCGATTGTTGATAGGAATGGAGCATAGCTAATTTCGTTGCTTTCGCAAGTTTTAACTGATTTGTTAGTCTTCCCCCTGTAAAAATTTCCTGAAAAAGATCTATACCGTATTGCCAGATATTTGAACTCGATGAAAAAAAATTGCTTAAGCTTGATGTTTGAGAACCAAAATCACCTAAGATATTAAATTGGGGTAAAAATAACGCTCTTGCAACTCCAATATTCGCATTTGCAGAAATTAGATCTTGCTCGCTTTTTACGACATCAGGTCTTTCGGTAACCATTGTTGAAGGTAAATACGAGGGTATGTTTTTCGGAATAACAAGTTCCTCTATTGTTTTTCCTCTCGGAGGCGTATTTGAAGGTTTCCCTAAAAGTAAAGAGAGTAAATTTTCTTGAAGTGCTATTGCTATTTTAAATCGATCGACCTCTATTTGGGCATCTTCAACCTCTGATTTTGCTTGTTCAACTTGCATTTCAGAGGTGAGCCCGAGCTCAAATCTTACTTTAGCAATGTTAAAAGATTCCCATCTTGTAGCTAAAGTTTCTAAAGAAATACGTAGCTCTTCATCAAAACTTCGCATTTTGATGTATGTTTTTAAAACCCCAGTCACTACAGCTAAGACAATTGCTCGCCTTACCTCTATTTGCGCAAGTAATTTAGCGTATGAAGCTTGAGAAGCACTCCTCACCTTTCCCCAAATATCTGCAAAATAAGAGGCGTTTAAAAGAAGGCCAAAATTGTTTCCGATCGAAGGTCCTGGGATATCTGTAGAGATAAAATTTTCTGAAAATTTAAACCTTTCAGCCTGTCCCGATCCGCTCATTTGTGGGTAGAGCTTTGAGCTGACAATTCCATATTGAGCTTCAAATTCTTTCACTGTGTAAATAGCTACTTTTAGGTCTTGATTATAAGAGAGGGCTTCATCAACCAAGCCATTTAGAATTTCGTCCTCAAACTTCTGCCAAAAAGGCTCATTAAATAGAGCTAAATTTTCATCTGTCGAAACTCTCCATTCCGTCGGTAAAGCGCCTGTCTCTCTTTCATATTTTGGCGCAAGAGTGCAAGAAGATAAAAACAGGAAATAAAGAAGATATTTTTTCATGTTTTTTTCTTCTCTCCTCGATAAATTTGGGTGAAGAAAAATGGGACAAATAAAAGGGCAAATACAGTTGCTGCAATCATTCCTCCAAAGACGCCAACTCCAACAGAGTGTCTACTTGCAGCGCCAGCTCCCGTACTTAAAACAAGGGGAGTTACTCCTAAAATAAATGTAAGTGAGGTCATAATGATTGCTCGAAATCGCAATTTTGCAGCTTCAAGAGCCGCCTCTTTTAAACTTAATCCCTCGTTGTATTTCATGAGGGCAAACTCGACAATCAAAATTGCATTTTTTGCAGATAGTGCCATTAATGTTACGAGGCCAATTTGGAAATAGACGTTATTTGGCATCCCATTTAACCAAATTGCTAAAAAAGCGCCAAAGACCCCAAATGGGATAATTAAAATAATTGCAATTGGCAAAGACCATTTTTCATAGAGTGCAGAAAGAATTAAGAAAACCATAAAAAGACCTGCAAGCAAAACAATTGATGATGTTCCCCCTGTCGCAATCTCCTGGTAACCTTCCCCACTCCATCCAAAACTCATCTCTTCTGGTAAATAGGCATCTGCAACTTCTATTAATGCGTTGATTGCTTGTCCTGATGTGTAACCAGGGGCAGGTCCTCCGAAAATTCTTGCAGCCAAAAAGTCATTAAAGTGTGAAATTAAATTAGACCCAGGTTTTGGATAAATTTTCATAAGAGATTTTAAGGGCACCATCTCATTATAGATCGATTTTACATACATATCTCCGATATTATCTAACCGCTCTCTATATTCTGGTGCGGCTTGAACAATCACTTGGTAAACTCTACTGTATTTATTAAAATTATTTACATAGATCGCACCCACAAACGTTTGAAGAGTTTGAAACACATCTGCTATTGGAACTCCTAAAGCTTTTGCTTTATATCGATCTAAATCGACGAAAAATTGAAGATTATTAAATTCGGCTGTTGTAAATAACCCTCCAATCTCTTTCCTCTCTTTTGCTTTTTCGATAAAGCCTAAGACAACTTCTTCTAAAAAAGGTAAGCCGCCATCCCCTCTATTTTCAATCCAAAATTCAAGACCGCCAACTGTCCCAAGCCCCTGAATTGCAGGTGGATTCACAACGTGAATAAGCCCTTCTTCTATTTTATCATACTCTTCTTGTAAACTTTTTAAAACAGCGTCAGCTTGGGTATTTTTAGCTTTTCTTTGACTCCAGTCTTTTAAGGTAATAAAATTAGTGCCGATATTTGTTCTATTTATCGATTCAAGCAGGCTAAACCCTGTTAAACCAACAACGTTTTCAACAGCCGGATGCTTCATTGCAATCTGTGCAATTTTTTCATCCACCTCCCTACATCTTTCAAGACTTGCCCCGTCTGAGAGATTCGTAAGAGCAATGAGATAACCTTGATCTTCATCGGGAACAAAACTTGTAGGAGTTGTTATATAAAAATAGGTGACTAACCCTAAAATCAACAAAAAAATAGAGTAGCTAAGCCAGGTTTTTTCAATCAAAACCCCCGCAAGCTTTACATAATGATTTGTTAGGGAATCGAGTAATTTATTAAATTGGGTTGCAAGCTTGTGCTCTTTATGATTTTTTTGTAAAATAATTGCTGCAATTGCAGGACTTAATGTGAGAGCTATGATTCCTGAAAAAAATACAGAAATTGCAATTGTCA
>VGMD01000046.1 GCA_016866545.1 Chlamydiota bacterium
ACATTTTCTAAAAAAAGCCCATCGATTTCTAATGTTTCTAGCACTTCTTCTTCTGTTAATTCAGTCTCGTCTTCACTATCCGAAACCTCATCAACATCAGAGGGGTAGAAACCTCCATAACTACTTACTCCATAATCTTCCCTCCAAAAAGAAGATGGCCCTACTTCTTCTACTGAAGGAACAAATTTTGCTATATCTGGGTATTTCAAAAGATCTTTGGAGACATATTGTATCACAGATTTATTAGTCATTAAAACCGGCAAAACCATTTCTACTGTTTGCATTTCTTTGGGAACATATTCTAATGCATAAGGGTTTTCTGCAAGCGCCTCTGAGATTAGTCTAGGATCTTCTCTTAGAAGAAGTTTCGAAACATATTTTAATATGGAACCCTCTTTTTCAAGCGCTTTTAAAATGGGTTCTGCTCTTTGTAATTCTTCTGGAATAAATTGTAACGCCCTTGGATTTTGCTCTAATGCTATACTAATTAACTCTTCATCTTCTTCTAAAAGTTTCCCGTCTACATACTGTATTAATAACCCATTTTTTCTAAGTTCCTCTTTAACTAATTCTTTTCTTTGAAATTCAGGAGGTAAGATTTCAAGAACACTTTTTTCCCCTATTGAAAAAATGTCAGTAGATTTTTTTGAACCAATCAATAGAGCGGTGATTATTTTATAAGCGCCTTGTAAATACTTTTTTTCAAAAGGGACTTCTTTCATACAAATTTTTAACGATGTTTCTTTGACAGAAGAGGAAAAAATTGTAAATCCAAGCTGATCTGTCATAATTTCTGCTAAATACTTCATATAAGTAAACCGATTCTTTTCATTTCCTCCAAACATAAAAAATTGTATTTCAATTGTTTTTTTTACTCTATCGTAACAAAAAACTAGATTTGCCCCATGATCTCTTAAAGGAATTGCTAATTCAACACTAATGGAGTTTCCATTTACTCTAATTGCATTAACTTTTCGTAACCCTCTATATTCGCCTATGTATTCTCCTATACATGCAGAAAATTCTCTTGGCAATAAGTCTTCAGTTAACCCATTTTCAATAGATAAGCTAGCAAGGCCTGATTCCATTGTCTGATGATACAAAGTAAATCTCTCTTCAAGTCTTGTAACAGGGACAACTTTTTGTGTTGTATATATTCTTACAACTTCTTGCACATGCTCAGAGACATCAAAGCCCGGTGTAATGGTAAGTTCCTTTTTAGCATCTTCTTCTGAAATTGCCCCTAAAGTTAAGGGTAATCTATAACTAACAACTGCTTCAAAAGATCTTTTTCGAGAAATTTTTTGAACGATGATAGTCATTTCTCTATACGTATGAAGCATTTCAAGAAAATGACTTACTTTAAGTCTATCCGAAGGGTAACTTCTTGAGCCTGTGCACGCTTTAATCGTAGCATCATAAGAAGCAATAACCCCACGCATTGCTTGAATCAAAATAAGTCTACCAGCAGAGGAAGATCTTACAAATAGATCTACCACTCCTCCTCTTTCGCCATGAAATCCTATTTCTCTTAACCTTTCTCCAATTTTTCTCATATTTTTCTGGACGTACTCTGGATCTTGTGCAGAAGATTGGTTGTTACTTTCTTCTAAAACAAATTTCTGCATTTTTTCTGCAACGGCTAATACCCCATCAAGTGAGACTAAAATCTCTTTTAACTCTCTAAAAAAAGCAAGGTAGTCAACTGGATCATATCTTCTTACTAGATTCAAAAGAGTGACATTTACAAATTCTGTGCCGGCTCCAACGGAATCAATTTTTGAAAATAGATCCTTGATTATTTTTTTGTCTCCTTCTGGAACTTCTCTTAGATGGGTAAGCATTTCCGAAAAAGCGCTACGCAAATCATCTTTCAGGATCATTTTTTTCATTTTGACAAACGGAATATCTTGAAGCGTCTCTTCTGTATGAGGTCTAGCAAGTTCTTTGCTCCCGACCCTTTGACTTCTGATATCTGTAAGAGATCTAATCAATGAAAATCCGCCGATGATCTCTTTTCCCTCTTGAAATAACAAAGCTTCGACAAGCCTTACTGTGTAAAGCCGTTCTAAAGACATCGGCTCACCTGAAAGCGGGTCTTTCTCTAACACATCGATTAAGTTATCAAAAATTAAAACAAGCTCGATACGGCTTTTTGGCGTAATATCTTTTGCATGAATTTTATCCCAAACAAGATGAGTAAGCTCACCTGCAGCCTCGTTAGCTTCAGCAAAACCTCCTCTTTTCATCACTTCTAGCCTTGCTTGTATATCAGAAACACTTCCAATTTTAACTCTAGGCAATGGTCCTATTTTTAAAGCTCTTTCCTCAAGTTCGCCTCTTATAAAATGACCCCTTGCAGCATCAGGCTCATAAACCTGTCTATACATCTCTTCCACTAGAGGCGATTCCTTCATGGAATAGGCTAATGCCATTGGGTAGCAGACATACCCTTCTTTTTCCACACCCTCTTTTGCAATAAGTCCTTGTTGTGTATCGATATAAAACGGAATATCAATTGGTATTTCTTCTGTTATTTGCAAAATCGGAAGCCCTTGTCCCATAAAAAAGACCGCTTCGTGCGAAGTTCTTGGCGCTCTTTCTTGAATAATAATCCCTTTTACTTCGCTTTGCATACGCTCTGAAAGAGTTGTATACATTTCATACGCTTCATGAATCGTCCTACAAACAATCACCTCTTCCGCTCTTTCTATTCTCCTCACGTATGAGCCGCCATCTGTAATCATTTCACCGATAAATCTATCTCCTATGGGCTCTAAATAAGAAGGCTCTTTTTCTGGACGAAATTTTACTAATGGTCTTGCCTGTAAGAGATAAATTTGATCGCCCATCACAGTAAATTCAACATCCATTTCCTTTCCATAAAAGTCGTAGAGTTCATGCGCAATCCGTTGCATTCTCTTTGCAACTCCTTCAGATAAGGCAGGCTCTTTTACCATACTACCCGTACAAGGGCAAGCCTCACAAGATATCCCGCCTTCCCTGTTTTCTAGGCTACGAAATCTTGTTGTTTTAGCTCGGACAACTACCCTTGACTCTCCCTCTCTTGTAAACCGAATTGTATCTGTTGGTACACTTGATGAAACAATCCCCTCATTGTGGCCAAGACCGACAGAAATTTCTGAGACGCCTCTTTTAACAAACATCACGCCAGATCTCGGAATAACTCCGTCTTCTCTTCCAACTAATTCTCCTATGCACTCTTGCACAAGAACCGGAACAAAAGGATGTACATCCCCAAATAAGGAGGGATCTCTTGCAGCTATTCTTTGCCCAATTGATTTTTCGCTAAAATACGAAGCTGCAACTCTTCCTATCTCTAAAGAGACCTCTCTTAGATCTTTTTTAACATTCGGAACGCTTAAATTACCACCCGCGTTGGACACCTCATCTGAATCTTCCTTTCCCGTACTTCTAACAATCAAAAACTCTGCCGATCTAGAGCCTATCCATTCCTCAATTTCTTTATCTCTTAGCGTGTTTGCACCAGAAAAAGCTCCTTCTACCCTCTCTCTAATATGGTGTAAAATCGCTTTGCTACCGGCTAATAAAGCTCCTTCATGACGCAAAGTCTCTACAAATGTTCGGTATACCTCTGGAAATTCAGGAAAAGTTTTTTTTATATGGTCCATAATTTTTTCGTGACTTAAGGCATTGAATGATGGGACTAAAACTCCCATTCTACTTGCAAGTCTTTCTAATTGTAGCAGATTCGCAGCTTTATAGCCACGCCCTCCAGAGCTGTTTAGGGCAATCTCATCTAAATCGACTCTATCTACTCCTGAAACTCTTATCAATGGTGGGGGCGAAAGGGAGGGCGAAAAGGCACCTAAAACCTTTTTTCCAATACCAGAAACTCTTGAATCTGTATCTGATAAAACCGAACCATTAGGCGAGATTGAGACGCTTTCAAAGCTCTCTTTTCTAATTGGCTCAACCATCCTGCCCTCCCCCGGATATACCGAAGGATGCAGAGATCAACTAATTTTTCAAATTATTTCTATTTACGAATCCTCATCAGAAAAATCTCCTTCCAAAGTGGGCCCTGAAGCTCCACCTGTTGGACCTTGCAAAGGAGGATTGTAAGGTGGCGGCGGAGGATAACTCCCTGTAAATAGAGTTTCATCGATCGGCGGTAATTTCAAATCAGGAGGCAGTCTAAATTCTTCCTCAGACTCTACTTTTAAAAGATCTCCGTTTTCTCTAGGTTGAGATTTTGAAGACTGGGGCTTATAAGGGGGCGGCGGGGGGTAGAACCCTGTAAATTGAGTTACATCAATATCAGGTAATTTCAGATCAGGGGGCAATCTAAATTCTTCCATTTGCTCCTGTAAAAGAACCTCTTTTGGATTTTCGAGATAATTTAACGCCTTTATTCTAACAGCTACTGGGAAATACTTTAGAAGGGATTTTTTTTCATGAAGATTTACGCGCCATAAAGAAAAAGTCCTTAACTCTTCTGGCACAAATTTTATAGCCTCTGGATTTTGCCTAAGCGCTGTTTCTATAATTGTAAAATTATGCAAAAATTTCTCGTCAACATTTTCTAAAAAAAGCCCATCGATTTCTAATGTTTCTAGCACTTCTTCTTCTGTTAATTCAGTCTCGTCTTCACTATCCGAAACCTCATCAACATCAGAGGGGTAGAAACCTCCATAACTACTTA
>VGMD01000047.1 GCA_016866545.1 Chlamydiota bacterium
AAGGGAAAAATTGGGGGACTTTAATGAACCCTCACCAATTTTTTTCATAAGAAGTACCTCGATAATCTATGGTATGAGGTACCTCTTCTGCAGAACATCGCTATCAATTAAAATCTTTTTTGAAAGAGGTATTTTCTAACCTACATTATACCTTTTTTGTTCTAAGCTTGCTTCCAAGGCTTGAATAAAGCTGCCTTCGTCCATATTCTTTACCCGCGGAAGTGCTAAAGAATTTGAGCATGTATGTATCTCTAAAGCCTGAGCCAACTCCCCAGAACGATTGTTTTGTTCAATACGGATTTTCCCCATATTCAAGGATTTATATCCGGTTACACAATGTAAAAATTTTTCTAGTTGGTCTATACTTGCTTTATTTATCCAAGCCTTCAACCATCTCACCATCTTTCCATAACTAAGTTCAAACTCTGTTGGTCGGCGTATCTTCAAATTTTCCATTACTAATTGCGCCGTAATCTCTCTTCCAAAAAACTCGTCCTGAAGGGTCCTACAACCATTTCGAGTTCCCATAGCAGCAGTTAATTGAGGGCCGATTCCCGCTTTTAATAGACTCAATCCTTTTTGAACGGATGCTTTCCATTCGCAGAATGCACGCATAAAAGATTCATTCTCCCCTTCAAATTCGAAACCCGCCTTTACACAAGAGATCAAATCATCGCTCGCAGTGGAAGGATTTTTCCAAATATCTTGGAGTTGGGGTGAGGAGTCCAAGGTGACTAGCTCATTCCCCTCACCAGCTAACATTATAGCAAAAAGACGTGGATCCAGAATTTTAGGAATCATGATTTTGTCACTTCGATCAAGGTTTCTCATGTAAAGATGAGTAAGTAATTTACCGAAAAGACCTAAGGCTTCCTCTTGTTCCTTATTTTTTGCTACGGGCAGAGATACAAAATCACCAAATCCGTGTTCATCGTCTGCACAAATCAACTTTTTTTCTTTTAGGCTATCTACTAAATTCGTTACAAAATCTTTTGTTACACCACCCGCGTCAATTGCAATCCCGTTACCAAAATGTATTCTCTGAAAAGAATTCTTTACGGCGGATTTTAAAAATATTAAAGGGTTATTTTTGACATCTTCCCAGGATGGCACATATAACACCGTTCCGTCTACATTAACGAAAACTTCAAGAGAATTTACCAAACTTATTAAAGGTTCTTGTTGTTCTTGACTAAGCCCTGTAAAAATAGATCTGATTTCTTCCAAAAGGAAACGTTGAAATTGCTGTGTTATGTGAGGTAAATTTTCACAAATTGTCCTGATAAGTTGTTCCGTTGGATAGTCAGGATTACGTCTTAGATCAATTATATCTTGTAGCGCTCGTTGATCAATGTCTCTTATTTGACCCTGTTCATTGCGCATCAGACAGGCAATGATAGGAAAATTACAATTTCTTGCCGCTAGACGTATACCTTCCTCTAATATAGGAAGTCTAAAACTTCCTTCATGCCGAGACAACAAAAAATTCAAATATTCTAAATTACCCCTGTCAATTGCAAGAAGGAGGGGCGTCTCTAAATTCCATGCTGTTTCAAATCTAGAAAAACGGTTAGAAAAGAAAAAATCCCTCAGATCTCTGTTATTAGTAGGTGCGACATCTTCAACCCCATACGAATAAAAATCTCTAATGATCGGTTCTTCAGATGTGATAATAAAGTAAGGATAAAGATATTTGAGCACATCTATATGCCGACATTTCGATGCCTGTAATAAACCTTCTCTTATAGCGCGAGGGCTAAATTTTTCTAATAAGTTCTGCTTAAAAACTGCCAATTCTTCGGGAGGAGTTTGCTGTAGAATTGTAGGGACATCCTGGTCACTACTTAGAACAGCTAGAGAATCAGAAAGAGCGGGAAGCAGTTCTCGAATCTTCTCAATATTATTCTCCTCAGCAAGCGCATACAATGTAAATCCTCTATCAAGAAGCTCCTTGACGATATCGCTACGTCCTTGACCTTCTGCGATTTCTACCAAGTCTTTTCTTTTAATTGGGTCAATCTCATCTTTTGGCAAAATTTTTAAAACTTCCAATTGGCCCGCTTCAACTGCACTTTCAACGGCACTTTCGACAAGCTGTTGAAAAAAGGTCGTGTCAAGGTTTATTTTCTTAAAATAGTCCAGGAAACATAAAACTAGTTCTTTTTGGCCCATTTTTACCGCATTATTGAAAGCTGTTGAGACGTATTCGCGAGTATATTCATTACAGCGAATTTGTGAAGGTACATCCCTTAAACTTAGTAGCTGTTGCAGTAATTCCAAATCTTTATTTTCCACTATTGCATTGATAACGGTAGCAAATGGTTCATAACCATAAAAGTTTAGCTGGCGGATTGAGTCACTTTCTGGGTGTGCTGCTATTCGATCAAGAATTTTACTAATAACGTCTGGATTATAAGGATTATTTTTGCTAGCCTCCTCTAGAGCCTCTATCAGTTCCTTGGGTTTAATTGCAAATACTACCGAAAGTCTCTTAACCAAATTATCATGTCCATATGCTAATCCCATGACTAAGGCTTTTTGATAAATATGGTCTGATACTGAGTCAAATTCTTTTATAATCTTAAACATAAGATCAGTATTTCCCCATCTTGCTAAATCAGGAATGGCATATTGGATACTGTCTTTTTGATTTTGAATTATACTTCTGTATTCTTTACAAAGTCTTTCTAAAATAGGCGTTTGATTATTTTTTGCAGCGCTTCGAAATGCACAATCAATCATTGAACTTTGATGGTCTTCTAAACCATCAAGTGCAAGTAATTCGAACAACCACTTCATGCCCGAAAGGCCACCCCCTTCAATTAGTGCGTGTATAAATTCCGTCTTTTCGATGTAATGAAAGTGTGGTAAATCGTCTTCCCCAAGAATTTGACCGATTAAATAGGTACTACCGCTTCTCGCTACAGCTATTAGTGCTTCTTTCAATTTCTCCTCGCAATTTTTTGCAAGGATTACAACTACCTGAGGTTGATAAAAACGATGTTCTCTATTTAAGAAATCTTCGATACGATAGTTATTTTGTGATTGTATAAATTCTTGAAAAAATGGCTCACTGTTGTCTGTTTTGAGAACAACCTCACCAAACCCTTTAGGTGAAATTTGCGCAAGTCGTTTGAGTATGTCTTGGTAATTTTTTTTATCTTTTTTGTTTTCATCGCCTAAAATAAGGGTAATAGCACCTTCGCAATCCCCAACAAAAACTTCCTTTATATCTGTAGGGGCATCAGGAAACTTTTCTCTTATAACTTCTTCATTACTACAAAAGAGGGTTTCGCCGATCTCACTTGCAAGAAGTTTTTTGACGACATTTAAATGCCCGTTTATCGCTGCTTTTCTTATAGCTACTCCAACGCTGACATATCCGCATTCATTTTGTTTGAGAATTTCTTGAACTTTTTCAAGTTCCCCTTTTTTTGCAGCTGAAATTAGAGCTAGATCTACAGGATTTTCAATCGATATTGCCAACTTGGCTATAGAAACATTCCGAGCTTTCTCTATAAGAGAATTTATTATTGGTCTAACAACTTCTTGTGTAGTCAAGTCTCTATTTTCCTGTCCTGGAAATCTTTGAGTCGGTGCTAATCCACCACCTGCTATTGAGCCTATTGACATCTAGAAACCCCCCTCTATTCCTTTATTAATTATATAATAATTTTTATAAAAATTCAAGAAAAAAAAAGGGGGGGGGTATTTTTTCTATATAATTAAAAATGATGGGTTTACAGAGGGGTGGAACGAATATACTGATAGGGATTGCCGGCAAAGAAGGCCCTTTTTAAGGGCCCTCTTTAGGTACAGACTTAGGAAAATACCTCACCAGACCCCATTTGTGAAAAATGGACTCATGAATGTTTGGATAAGAGAAAATTTTTTTCCAAAAAAATCTCTTAAAAATTGTCCTCTAAACATTTTATTTTCGATCCTATCGGCTAGGCAAAGTACCGTACCTATACCTCTAGGGGTTTGCGCAAGTCTTTTGATTATATCTGTATATTTTGTTTGTTTAAGGTTTTCTGCGTTTAAAAATATACTTCTGATAGCTTCTAAATATTCGCTAGAAAATTTTTTCTTTATATCTAAAGGGGCATCAGGAAAAGACTTGTGTATATCATCTTCATTAGCATAAAAAAGGGTTTCGCCGATCTTACTTGCAAGAAGTAAGTTGACAATATCTAAATGCCCGTTTATCGCTGCTAATTTTGTAGCTACTCCAATGCTGAAATAACCGTGTTTTTTTTGATTGAGAATCTCTTCAACTTTTTCAAGTTCCCCATTTTGGGCAGCTGAAATTAAAGCTGTATCTGCAGGATTTTCTGTCGATGAAAATGGCACTTTGACTATAGGAGCAACCGCGTTTACTTTAACTTTAGAAGCCATTATTCCTTTAACAAGCCAATCTACTGTTTCCGTAGTCGGGTTTGGCTTGCTATTTTCTTTTCTTTGAATCCCTGTGGATCCACCACCTGCAATTGAACCTATCGACATCGAGAAAGCCCCCCACTATTCCTTTATTAATTATATAATAATTTTTATAAAAATTCAATGATAAAAAGGGAGGGACAAAGGTTAACGTAAACAACTGATATTTAGTGAGTCAATGTAGTCT
>VGMD01000048.1 GCA_016866545.1 Chlamydiota bacterium
TCTTTAATATTAAACAAAATGAATAAATTAAGATATTCAAAATAAATCATCTAATTATGAAGAGGAGGCGTGATTTTATTCCAAAATCACGCTACTTGCAGACCTTTTTGAATTAGGAAACAGAGCCGATTTAAATCAATTGCCTTCTATTGATCACTTCAATAAAATAGTCGTGCTTTAAATAAAAGAAATATGATGTTATTGCCTAATTATAGTTTTTCTTTTAAAGACTTCTCTGTTTCCATTTTAACTGGAATAAGCGGATTGCCTTTTGCTAAAAAGCATTGGGACCTTGCAAAAACAAATCCTAAACACGCTTTTGCTCACAGAGTTATCGCTGTTTTGGAAGCAATTCCCGTTATAGGAGCCTTGTGTGCCCTTATCGAAAAAGTTATAGCCTGCTCGCTGGCCTATTTTCTGGCAAGACATAGACAAGCACCTCTAAAACCTCGTTTAACACTTCCTATTGTAGCTTTCAGGACTGCACCCACCGATGACACTATTCCATCTCCTGTGGTTGTTTTTAGAGCTTTAGCGCCACCTATCCAAGAGCTCGGAGAGGTCGGGCAAATATCTCCCATAGGAGCACCCACACCAATCGAACCCGTGGTTACCCCAAGAGCACCAAGCCCTAGAGCCCGATCTCCAGAACCTGCTGTTGGAGCTCTTGACGAGGTTGTTGTACCTGAATTGCCACCGCTAGCATTAGTGACTTCCTCAACAAGGACACCTTGTTCTAACAAATCTATGTCCCTCCGCGTGAGAGAATTTTTTAGTTTATTCTCCCCCTCGCTCTCAGCACCTAGTCATGAAGAAATTAGACAGTTTTTTTCTAAACTTTTTACATTCTTATCTAACAAATCCTCTTGGCAATCTCGCTGTATGCAGGAGCCCGACATACAACGCATTTACTTAGAATCCCACACAAGAGAAACTCTTGATTTTCAAAGAGCTCTTTTCAACCTAGCAAATCACTTTGAAGATTTAATCCCCCGAATCGAAGAATTGATTTCTACTTTTTTACTAACTTTTTCAAGCAAACAGAGCTCATTTTACCATGGAAATGAAGCCCTGCTTTTTTATGTTTTTTCGCCACTACTTAATGCTCTCCCCTTAAAAAAAGAGACAGCTGAAAACATTCTAAAATTACTAATTTCTCATCACTATTTTTCATGCTCAATGGGTAGAGACCTAATAAAAAAATGCATTCAAACATGTCCTGATTTTCCTGAACGCAATCAGATTATTTTTCAAGCTTTAAAAAATAGTTTTAAATTTCCCCCAAAGCCTTATGACGATCGATCCGTCCAAAAAGTTTCTGTAGTTGATTGTGATTTATTCGATTGGTTTTTAAGTAATTCACCTTGCAAACAAAATTTGATAACTATTTTTTACAGTCTAATTACCCACACATTACTAAGTGACGACCCCTCTAATAAAGCGTATTGCAAAGACCTGCTAAGAAGAGTTATTACAAATTACCCAAAAATCCTTAACGAACATCAACTGAGCAGCTACTCTTATCCTGAATTGTCATTAATACAAATTTGCTTATTGATATGCGATAGAAATTCGCCCAATTTTAAATACGACCTTCTTAATTCAGATGGCTACTCTTATGATCATAACCTACAAATTTCAGATGCTGACCGCGATTTTTTTCAAGACCTTCTTATCGAGGCACACAGCCAAGTCCATCCCCGATATTCCCCTCAGCAAGTTCACTTACTTGAAAAAATTTTCCCAAAAGATTCCCCAGGATGGAACTATCTTAACGCGGAAGGACTTTTTGAAAAAAGTCTACCAAGCTTAGTTGACCTAAGCAGCCAAACTTCTGAGCAAATTCAGGGAGCTCTTCGAAGGAAGACTTTTCTTCTAAGAGCCAATTTAACAAAAGGAAATTCCTCCCCATATCGTATTGATCTTGATTTTGTACTTGAATGTCGTCATTTTAAAATGCAGTTAAAAGCAATCGATAAATCAAGTTTTGCTCCAGATTATGACGCATTTGTTAAAATGTATGATCAAATCATCGACCATATTCCTTTTCTCTCCTTAATTAGAAAAATGAGTAGAGAAGTTAGGGTTCTAATTCGCGATAGATCTCTTTCTCCCTCAGTTGCATTAGCGAAGTATTTCGTATTTTGGAGTGGGGAGAGAAAATATGAATATAGTTATCACGAGGTAAGCGATCTAATAAGAACCTATTCTGATTCTGAATCTTTACAATTAACTATTAGGGCATCTCGGTTAAAAATGATTGAAATTGCAAAAAGACATTTTGCTAATCCTTTTTGGCAAACTCACCCCTCCTCGCATATGACCATTCACGGTTCAAAAATCGGGGCGCTACATTTAATCATGAAAAACCCACCCGAAGAAAGAGCCTTAAGAGCCACTGGAGATTTACTTTTAAGAGGAGTTGTCCCCTTGACAGGAGAACTTTGTGGATCACATGAAGGATGGAATAGCACTAAAATTTCATTTACAACTTCTTCTTTATTCTTAGAAGACAGGGTCTGGTCTCAAGACCCAACAGCTCTCATTTTCTTTTCGCCCTCTTGTTTCTCTCAATCTGTAGTCTATGCGACAAAACAAACAAATGCTCATGGCTCTAACCGAACTCTTGCGTTTCAGCTCGAAGATACTTGGCAATCAGTGACTATTTCACATTTAACATCTCTTCTAGCAAACGAATCTGATCTCTCTTATCGCCAAGCAATTAGCTTTTTTGTTTTAAAAATCCTTCGTCTCCGTATGACAGACCCTGAAGCACCTCATAAACTAAAACCT
This sequence comes from Chlamydiota bacterium, assembly GCA_016866545.1. GTDB lineage: Bacteria > Chlamydiota > Chlamydiia > Chlamydiales > 2-12-FULL-49-11 > VGMD01. Next base: position 2,794 of record VGMD01000048.1, read on the forward strand.
TTCTTAGACTATATTGAAGAAAGAAGAGAAGCAACAGAAAATCCAGAATTAGGTCAACAATTCATTAATGCACTGACAAAACCTCTTCCTTTTATCCTCTCACCTCACGAAGTGACTCTTGTGCAACAATCCGTGCCCGTCATTTTTGCAAGCACATCTCATTACCCCTCGAGCTTAAAAGAACATTACAGAGAAATTTTATTGCCGACCGAGCTAAAACTTGGAGCTTTACGCGATATCCCCGCTATTTTTACCTGGGATGAACATATTAGTGAACTGCGCGAGATGTTAAGAGAAACCGACATAGAAATTTGCAGCATTGAAGAACTTTTTTTTATTGAAACTCTAAATATGATAGAGGGCTCAGCAATCCAAACATTACAAATCGATCGAATTTCTGATGCCAATCTCCACCCCACAATTGAGAGAGCGATAAAAGAGTTTGCTAGCCCACACTATGCAAAACTTCTCCCCTCTTTACCGATTGCTCCGAAAGAAGCATCATCCGATCTACGGATTGGTCATCAAGAAGTTATTAGCGGGCCATTTTTTGGTCATCGCCATGGAGATTCCCACGCATCTTACTTAGCTGCTCTTGAAGAAAATCCAGCCATGCCTTCCCGTCATTTTCATGGTGTAATGCATATGTTAAGAACAGCTTTATTTTCACAGGTGTTTTATACAATATTTAATCCAAGATCTACTCCCAAGGAGCGATACCTTGTTGCTCTAGCCGGGGCATACCACGATAGCGCAAGACAAGATGAAGGTAGAGATCGATGGGATGAATTAAGCGCCTGGAACTTAAGAAGATTTTTACTTAATCATAACCAAATACAACTTAAGAGCGAGGGGCGTACCCCACGGGCGATTTCTGAGAGCGAAATTAGTGAGTGCTACGAGGCCCTTGCTTGTAAAGACCCAAAAGATGGCGTATTTACTTCAGCTATTCAACAAGCTGTGCATGATGCGGACTGCATAGAAATCAATAGATGTTTAACCTCACCTCTTGAATTTGACGCCTCAAGACTTGTTTCTAAGGAAATCCTTAGGCCAGAAGAATTAGGAGCTCTTGTTAGTGAGATGCAAAGATTCATCCGTGAAACAGAGACTTTATCTGTAAAAAGTCACTATGAATACGACTCTTCTTCCCCCTATTTAGAACTTGTAAATTACTTACTTGACGATACTAATGGCTACCATTTAGTCAGCCACTACTTTAGAAATTCTGGAAAGGCTTAAATTACCCACGTAGGCTTATAAAATCTCAAATGGGAGGCTTGGGTACCGATTGGGAGGTTATGGCAACTGTAGAAATCCTCTTGGATTAAGGGGTGATTAAAAAAATCGGCACTGTCAAAGAAAATATAGTCGTTTAAATTTAGAATGATAAAATTGCCCCATCCATTGCCCAAGGGAGTATTCACCTTTTACAATTGTATAATGGAAACAGCTAAAGTTTAGGATAGGATGGATAGTGATTTAAAAGATTAAGAAGAGGGTGAAAAAAGGAATAAAAAAGGCCCTCACAATA
>VGMD01000049.1 GCA_016866545.1 Chlamydiota bacterium
CATTGATTTAATGTAGCTAAAAGAAGATATAAAAAGGGGGGTATAAGGAGCTAAAGGTAGGGGGTATAAGGAGCTAAAGTTTAAAAACACTAATTTTAAAGGTATTTTTATAAAAAAAATTGGGGGTATAAGGAGCTAAAGTTTAAAAACACTAATTTTTAATTAGAAAAAGGGGGGGTATAAGGAGCTAAAGTCTAAATTTAAATTGGAGGGGGGGGTATAAGGAGCTAAAGGTAGGGGGTATAAGGAGCTAAAGTAAGCTGGTTCAAAATTATAACTAGCTAAATAAAAAAGGCTTAAAAATCACTAATTGCCTTTCTATCCCTATCTTATCCCTTTTATCCCTAAGAAGAAAAAAGAAGTTTTTTTACAAAAGCAGATAAAACATATAAGTTAAAATTCTTTTCAGAAACTAGTAGAAAAGAAAAAACCTAAAATTTATCAAAAACTTGATTCTTCAGAGGTAATGAAATATCAAATGAGAATTAGCGACTTATCACTAGTTGAAAGAATGCGAAAAAGGGGGTATAAGGAGCTAAAGTCTCAATCAGAGTCAGAAAGTTTATATGACATCGTGTTCCTTACAACCTCACAAGAATTCGATTAAAGGTAATTTGTATGAAAATTAGGCTGCCACCTTATAGAACTCTTTCTATAGCCGTTTAAGCCGCTTTAAATAGCATTTTAAAATCTTTATTTATCTTTAACTCTATTTCTAAAATTGTAAAAACTAGACAAAAAGAGATTCCAGTAATGAGTTGGGTAAATCAGGACTAACGAGAGGTCAGTTTTTCGAAAAATATGAAACAGGGAAAATAGTAACGAAATGCTCCATAGGAAACCAAATTTAATAGTTGTTGCAGGTCCAAATGGGTCAGGAAAAACGGTTACAACGGATGTTCTGCGGCAACAAAAAGAATCCAAAAAATTAAATCTTCCAAAATTTAATGGTAACCTAAATTGAATTATGGTAGACATAGCGAAAAACTAACCATCTACTATTTCTATTTTAGATTCGAGTAGAATTTTTTAAAGTTTGATGAATGATATTAGAAATCAAAATTTAGATCGCTACGAAAACTTTGCTGTTGAAACGACCGATGAGACGGCAAAAATTAGAGGAGGGATGTTTAGTGGAAAATTAGAAACAGAAGGAAATTTTTTTGGGAGAATTATTCAATACCTCTTTGGTGGAGGGAGGAGTGCAACGGTTAAGGATTTTACAGCAACTCTTCAACAGAAATATGGAATAACTATTTCTGATTGTACGAATTTTCAACAGCTTCAACAGGAAGCCATCGGAGGAGGCCTTACTCCTAAGTTAATAAAGAGTATGGCATTGATAGCTCAAGAGGCTAAAAAAGATAAAGAGCTAAAAATTCAAAAAATCAAGTCTGCACATGGAGAAACTGTTTTAGGAGTGTTTACCTTGGCTAATGCCCCTGATCGCTCAGGTATTGTTAGGCAAAAAAAAGCAACTTATCAGCAAGAGCTCAAAAATCTCTCTTCTAATCAATCTGATCGTGCTGCATGGTGTGAAAAGATGATTGCACTTTTAGATAAAGCCAGCGCCTATCAAGTAAAGATCAATAAAGCCCTCCTTACATTTTCAGCAGATTTCTCATCAAAGACTCCAGGCTATCAACAAGCAGAAAGATTAATAAAGTTAGAAAACTTTCGAAAAGTTAATGATCGTCCCAATAAATTAGAACTCCATATTGAGGAGATTGAACAAGAAAAAAAAATTTTAACACTCTATCAAAACAAACTTGAAGAAGTAGAAGCTAAATTAGCTATTGCAGAACCGGGAAGTATAGATAGTCAACATACTTTAATTTTAAGATATCAAAAATTAACGAGGGCGATTGAACATCAACAAACGCTCATTGAGGATCAAATAGCTTTTGCAGACTATATTCGTCCTCCTTTTGAAAAAATGGATGAGGCAACTCAGAAAACGAAGGAAGAAAGAAAGTGGAAGATTAATGCTGAAAAAGCGAGAGCACAAGCAGAACACGTCGCTTCAGAAACATGGCTTTTTCTGGGATTAGAACAGAATAGTAAGAGACTCTATCTCAATAATCAAAGTACTGCTTTTTTTAAGATTGCTATAGAAGCAGAAAAAACAAATCCAAATCAAGAGATTATCAGTCGCTACCTTCGTAGTGCAGAGCTGCATGAACAAGCAGTGAAAGCATTTGATGAAGGAAAAGTTGATCAAGCAACCTACCTTAATAAGGCAGGAAGTGCTCTCCAGAAAGCATGTGAAGAAGCAAAAAAAACAAATCCAAATCAAGAGGTTATCAGTCGCTACCTTCGTAGTGCAGAGCTGCATGAACAAGCAGTGAAAGCATTTGATGAAGGGAAAGTTGATCAAGTAACCTACCTTAATAATGCAGGAAGTGCTCTCCAGAAAGCATGTGAAGAAGCACAAAAAGCAAAACCAAAACAAGAGATTATCAGTCGCTACCTTCGTAGTGCAGAGCTGCATGAACAAGCAGTGAAAGCATTTGATGAAGGGAAAGTTGATCAAGCAACTTATCTTAATAATGCAGGAAGTGCTTTTTTCAATGCCTCTAAGGAAGACTCAATTGACTCTTGGGTGTCTTACAGGCAAGAAATAATTCACAACTACTGTCTTAGTGCAGAGTTATATGAACAAGCAGCAAAAGCATTTCCAAATGAAAAAATAGTTAATCGTTACCTTCGTATTGCAAGGTTATATGAACGAGCAGCAGAAGCATTTAATAAATATGACTTGAACGGGGGAAACAATTTAAATAAAGCAGGTGCTGCTTTTCAGAGGGCCTTAGAGGCATCACAAAAATCGCATCCAAATAGAGATTTTATTGTTCTTCATCTTCTGCGTAGTGCGAGGTTATATGAGCAAGCAGGAAAGCCACAAATTACTACCACTCGAAGAATGTATCTCAATGCGGCAAGTGAATATCTTCAGAAAGCCTCGGAAGAGTTACAAAAAGCAAAACCAGATCAATTGAAAGTAGATATGAGCCTTTCGTCAGCAAAAAACTATGAAAAAACAGCGAGTTTGGCATAATTAAAAAGCTTGAGGAATCGGTATATGCTTTAGAAACGCCAATAAACTCCTTTTTTTCTGGAGATGGTAATTTGAGAGCCTACATTCTTCAGCAGAAAAAATAATCTCTCTTACGGCATAGATATGAAAAACATAAAACACACCGTTCATAGTGTTCCT
>VGMD01000050.1 GCA_016866545.1 Chlamydiota bacterium
TAGACGAGGAATGCTTGCTTTCCAACGAACGTTTGGACAGAGCCTGCTTGCTGCTATCAACCTCCTCCTAACCTCCCTCAAAACCCTCTACCAACTCACCGAGCTACAAAAATGACGGGTAGTGTGGGTTACCAGATTAAAAATTTCAAATTGTTTTATGGCTTCACGAGGAAGAAGAAAATGAGGGGATTGTTTTTCTATCGAGTTCGTTTGACGAATTCATCAACGCCTTAAAGATCATGAATTGATTCAGCTGGCAGACTTTAATATTCATAATCCTGCAAATATTATGCTGCTTCCAACCAAAACAGGTGCTAAACTGACAACAACTAGTCGGGCGGTTCACCAAGGGCCGCACACGAAACCTGCCGTAGCTAGGCTGTTGAAGGCTATGGATAAAGCTGCAGAAGTAGGGAAGACCAGTGGTTATACACAAGAACAATATAGGCAAGCCTTGTTAAAAGTTATAGCTGATGAAAGAGTAGGACTTAAAACCGGCGTTTTGTCATTGTAAGGATAAAGAATTATGAAGATCAGAAAAACGATTCCAGAAAAGTTTTATGGAAATACTCCCTTAGAAATAGGAACTCCAGAAATTTATCCATTGAGCCTTAACTTGCACTACAATGGTTTCGAAAAGCCCAAACCATACTCCCTTGTTTTAGATTTCAACCAAGGAAAAAAAATTCCTGTTAAAGCTGATGAAATGATTTTTGGATGTAGAATGTCAGAAGAAAAATTAAAGCAGTTTGATTTTTTACACAGTTGGGATGGAGGGTGTCTTATTGTAAATGGGCGGGCCTTAAAAATTCTAGAACAGATATGTCCTAATGATTTTGAAGCGTTTCGGGTTGTGATTAAGAATTTTAAAGAAAAACAAGAGCCATTTATTAATAAAGATTACTATATTGTTAATATTTTAAATCGGATAGAGATTATTGATTGGGATGCCTTTGAACATAGTGGGAAAGAATCTATTCCTTTAAAATTTACAAAGATGGTTTTTAAAAATAATGCGATGCAGGGGCATAAATTGGTTGTAGAAAAAACTGAACGATGGATTCTGTTTTCTTCAGATTTGGCAAAAATCTTTTATGAACAAAAATTTAAAGGTCTTCGTTTTTATGCAGATTATGAGATAAAGGGATATCCTTTGCAAAAATCCCAACCACAATGAAAACCCCTCTCCTTATCTTTTTAATCTTTTGGAACTTTATCGTTCATCCTGTTTATGGGTTTGTTGATGATGTGGGGATAGCATAGTCGTTCCCCAACGATATGGTATCGGATGGGTTAGAGTTTTTCTTGCCCCCAACGCTCGCAGAAGCCGCCTTTGTTTATGGCAGTGGTTTTGTTGTAGGAAAAGGGGTTTCAGGTTACCGGTATTTGAGGGGCGGTGTTACTACGCATACGGCTGAAAGTATTGTGGTAAGGGTAGCTGAGGGAGAGACTGCTAAGTTTAATGTGAAATGGGTTGATGAGCCATCAACTATGAGTGCTCATGCAAGAAAATATAACGACTCTGCTAGTGGTGCACGATCAAGTGTTCGAACAAAAAGTGGACAAGCCCCTTCTTTAGAATACCTCGGAAAAGATGGTAAAGATCAAGTTGTAAGATTTGATGGTTTAGATAATAATGTACTTATTGATAGAAAAGTAGCAATTGTTACTACTGATAAATCTAAAAACCAAGCTCTAAGGCAATCCACGGCTTTGCAACAAAATGGTATGACTGGTCGATGGGAGGTTCCAAATGATTTTCAGAAAGAGAGAGCTATAAAAATGTTAAAAGATCTAAGTATTTATAATATAGACGTGAGAGTTGTGCCAAATGTCATCTAATTTCACAAATACGCTAGTAAAATGTTTATTAGATACTTTAATATTTTTGGAGTTTACAAATCCAAATTTACTAAATGAAGATGTCGCAATTGAGTTATTAGAACAAATAAGCTCTAAACTTCAGAATATGACAGAAAAAGAAAAACAGATTTTTATAGAAGAACTACAAAACTTAAAAACATTTTATCCTAAAAACATGCAAAAGTTTATTGAAGATTTACCAGAGAATATAGGTTTAATGGCAGAATAAGAGAGCAAATTCTTATACAAGATTAGAGTAGAAGCACTTAAGAAATATCAAGGATAGTTCAAAAACCCCTTCTTTTCCTTTTAATCTTTTGGAACTTTATCGTTCATCCTGTTTATGGGTTTGTTGATGATGTGGGGATAGCATAGTCGTTCCCCAACGATATGATATCGGATGGGTTAGAATCGAGAGCGATTCAAGAATTGGCCTATCTGGATCAAGCCCCCTATAATCCTCATGCTATGCAGAGTATGTTAGTCAGTGAATATGGGGCTGGAAATGTGCACCCACATACTTTATTATTAGCAGGTCAGAGAAATGCCCATCTTGCTGGAATGAGGCATCCAATAACAGGAATTGTTTATGATGCAAGAGGATTTCCTGTGTTTGATGGAATTACAGTGTTTGAGACGAGGCTTGCCCCTAAATTAGCTTATGAAGGAACAAGATCTGCTCATCAGGTTGCTGCCACAAAAGCTCTGAAAGAGGCGGTCAAAACTGATGAAAGATTGGCTGCTCAATTTAGTAAAAAACAGTTAGAGGCTATTCAATCTGGAAGTAGCCATATTCCTGAATACACATGGCATCATCATCAAGATATTGGTAGAATGCAACTAATACCAGTAGAGACTCACGTTAAAACAGGACACATCGGAGGAGCAAAGTTATGGACAAAAAAATAAAAATGAAGTTTTTTCTTGCTGAGGTGGACAATAGAAAGCTTATAGAAAATTTTGAAAAGGAACATCAAGTTACTTTTCCAGGGTTCTACAAAGAAATAGTCTCCTGGCATGATTTTATTACGCCAGAGAAAAATATCTTTTTTTATGGAAGCAAAAGCAATGAGTACGATTCTTTTTCCTTCTCTCCTTGGCAGGAAGAATTTGGATACGAACGTGTTTCTAATATTTTTAAAGACCCTCCAGAGTTTTTTCCTAAAGAGATTGTTATTTTTGCTTCGAATGGGGGAGGGGATTACCTTTGCTTCGACTATAGAAATTGCAGAGAAAATCCCCCTATTGTTTTATGGCTTCACGAGGAAGAAGAAAATGAGGGGATTGTTTTTCTATCGAGTTC
>VGMD01000051.1 GCA_016866545.1 Chlamydiota bacterium
TGGTTTTTTAGCTCCGTACTTAGACCGTTGTTGTTTCATTTTAGTTACCCCTTGAGTATCTAAAACACCTCTCACAGTATGATATCGAACACCTGGTAAATCTTTTACTCTTCCTCCTCTTATAAGCACAACAGAGTGTTCTTGTAAATTATGACCTTCACCAGGGATATAGCTTGTAACTTCAAATCCGTTTGAAAGTCTAACTCTTGCAACTTTTCGAAGTGCAGAGTTTGGTTTTTTTGGTGTGGTAGTATAAACCCGTGTGCAAACACCTCTTTTTTGAGGGCATGAATCTAGTGCAGGAACTTTGTTCCTTACTTTTGGTTTTTCTCTTCCTCGTCTTACGAGTTGATTTATTGTTGGCATAAAATTTATTACTTTTAGGGAAGAAATAAGGAGCTCTTAGCTCGGTAGTTGTTTAAGACATCAAAGATCTTACTTGCTACCTTAAAAGTTGGCGCATATTACTTAAAAAGCTATAAAGGTCAAATTTACAAGCTAAAAAAAAAATAGAAATTCTCTGAGAAAAATAAGGACTATTTTGCTGATACTTCAGCTTTTTCAATTTCCTTAAGCTTAGTGTTTTGAAGTTCTAAATCTCTCTCTCGGGCAACTTTTGAATACTTAAATGTGCTTTGGCCTGTTCCTGCAGGAATTAATCTTCCAACAATAACATTTTCTTTAAGACCATGAAGTGTGTCAATTTTTCCTCTAATAGCTGACTCTGTCAAAACTCTTGTTGTTTCTTGGAATGATGCAGCCGAGATAAATGACTTGGTTTGAATAGATGCTTTTGTAATACCAAATAAAACCGGTTCAAGTTGAGCTTGTTTTTTTCCCTCGCTCTTGAGTTTGCTGTTAAGATCTTCGGCATCCATTTTTTCAACAATTTCACCCGCTAAAAATGGCGTGTCACCTGAAGATTTAATTTCTACTTTTTTAAGCATTTGTCTAACAATAACTTCTATATGCTTATCGTTTATTATAACCCCTTGTAATCTGTATACCTCTTGTACTTCATCGATGAAATAATTAGCAAGTGCTTCAACGCCAAGAATTCTAAGAATATCATGTGGTGCTGGGCTACCATCAAGTAAGTATTCGCCTTTTTTAATTTCTTCCCCCGGGTTAAAATTAACTTGCTTCCCTTTTGGAATTAAATATGAGGACTCTTCTCCATTTTTAGATTTGATAGATATCTTTAACTTTCCTCTAACTTCTTTTCCAAATTCTATTTTCCCGTCATTTTCAGCAATTATCGCGCCATCTTTAGGCTTCCTTGCTTCAAATAATTCTGCGACCCTTGGAAGACCTCCAGTTATATCTTTTGTCTTTGAAGTTGCTTTAGGTAATCTTGCTAGTACATCTCCTGCACTAATTTTATCACCATCCTCGACAGAAAGAATGGTCTCTGGAACAAGATAGTATCTTGCCTCATTATCGTCAGCTTTTTTTACAACCTTGCCTTTACCATCTCTGAGAGTAATTCTGGGTTTTAAATCAATATTTTTAGATTGAGATCTCCAGTCCAAAACTACCTTTGTGGATATTCCAGTAGCCTCGTCAACTATATCCGTAATTGAAGCGCCCTCAATTAAATCAACATAATTTGCAACACCCTCTGTTTCTGCAATTACAGGTAAAGTATAAGGGTCCCACTCACAGAGTTTTTGATTTTTTTCAATTTCTTGATCATGATTTGCAAATAATTTTGCTCCATAAGGAATTTTGTAGATTGCAACATTTGCTCCGTTTTTTTCGATAGTAATTTCTGTATTTCGTCCCATAACAATTAGCTGTTTGCTAGAATCTTGAATTAAATTTTTGTTAGATATTTTTAAAAATCCGTCTGACGGAGATATAATTGAGGACTCTTGTTTAATTTGTGCAGTACCACCAACGTGGAAGGTTCTCATGGTAAGCTGAGTACCAGGTTCACCAATAGATTGAGCTGCTATCATGCCAACACATTCACCTATTGATACCAATCTCCCTCGGGCAAGATCTCTTCCATAACAAGTAACACAAATTCCATCTTTAGCTTCGCAGGTTATTGGTGAATAAACATCAATAGATTTTACTCCCGCAGAATCCATTAACTCACACTCTTTTTCTTCAATTAACTGTTTAGCTTTAACGATTACATCGCCTGTATTTGGAGCTTTTACATCTTTTGCAGCAACCCTTCCCAGGGCTCTTTCTGTTAAACTTACTATGATATTCCCACCCTCGATGATCTCGTGAATATTAATGTATTTCTTAGTTCCACAAAATTTTGTTTTAACAATAACATCTTGAGCAACGTCACATAATCTTCTAGTTAAATACCCTGAATTGGCAGTTTTTAGCGCAGTATCTGCAAGTCCCTTTCTTGCACCATGCGTTGATGTAAAATATTCCAGAACAGTCAATCCCTCCTTAAAGTTTGAAATAATTGGTGTTTCAATAATTTCGCCTGATGGTTTAGCCATCAAACCTCTCATGCCTGCTAATTGTTTCATTTGAGCTGCAGAACCTCTTGCGCCAGAGTCAGCCATCATGAAAATTGAGTTGGTCTTAATAGACCCGTCTTTATCTGTTTTAGGAGTTGAAATAATTTTCATCATTTCACCTGCAATTCGATCAGTGCACTTGGCCCATTGATCAACAACTTTATTATATTTCTCTCCTTTTGTTATAAGACCTTCAGAATACTGGTTTTCATACTCTTCAACTATTTTTTTTGTGTCTGATACTATTTGATCTTTTGTCTCTG
>VGMD01000052.1 GCA_016866545.1 Chlamydiota bacterium
CCCCAAAACCCCAAAACCCCGTTTATTTGGAAGGTGTATTTTAGTTTTAATTAATAAGCAAAACTATGTCGCACGTGTAAGCAAAATATTCAAATTTTAACCGCAATCCAAACACACAATCAGCCAACATGACGTGCTTATTTAAACTTATTTAGTGCTTATGACTTAATGCTGAGCGATGCGATGAATGACCTGCAGGAGCAAGTCAAGGTCGAACACGTACCTGCTGAAAAAAATGAGCAAGGAGTGGCCGTAAGTTTTTGAAGTTTATGAATTTCTTAATTTGAATGCAAATTAATAACCGTCAATTTAGAACATTGAAACATGGCCAAACGATGAAATTTTTCAGCACATCGCCTGCCTCTACATCAAGTACATCGACATTTATCGCAAGCTCGAGCAATGCTACGATCAAATTGTACACCCTCAAAAAAGAATCTTCATCAAACGCGTCCTCGAGTCAACCATATGCAGAATTTGCGAAATGAAGAAAGACTTATGTTTATTCAACCCTAGGCCCAAGTCAATCTATGTACATTTAGACTAACTGCTTTTTGATTTGAAGTACGATCCCTCTATCATTGAAATACCAGTTCCTCGCTACTTTTAAGAAGAAGACAACATTAAAGTTGAACTTGCTTTCAAAGAGAAACCTGACAGAGACACAGGTGGCAAAAAGAAAAAGAAAAAGAAAGCCAAGAAAAAGAAGAAGAAGAAGACTGAAGATGAAGAGGAGAAAAAGAAAGAGCTTGGCACAAAGGAGAAAGAATTTTTGTTAATCGACGCTTTAGACAGGCACTAAAGTGGACCCGCTGGCTCTTATATTGGATCAGATCCTGTTGAAGAGATCGTGCACGATCCTTTCACTTTAGATATGGAGATAGTTAGTGCTATTCGTTTGATTCAAAAAAATGAACGCGGTAGACAAGGTCGCCTACGTTACAACTAAATCCAAAGCTAGTTCAAGGCAAATAAACTTTCATTAGAACACAAGAAAAAAATTAAAGAAGGTAAAATAAATGACACAACACCTTAAGAAAAAGAGGCCGCAGCTGCTGAAAATATATAAAGACGGATCAGAGGCATACTAGCTAGAAAGCAGGTAGAATAAATGCGCTAAGAAGAGATGATCTTTCTTGGTATGTAGCGAAAGCCTAAAACAGCTCAAGAACTTGAAAATGATCCAATCAAAAAAATGATAGAGACGGCTCGATACAGAAAGGATTTGCAGGAGGATCATATGAATGTTTTTGAAAACTCCAAGCAAGAGATAAAGGATGAGATAAATTAAATTGAGGGCAATGATATTATTGATCAAATGCTTAAGGAGCGAAGAGATTGGATTTAAGAGTAAAAAGCTATGAATAATGGTAAAACACCGCAAGAAATTACTAAATTTTACGAACGAAACAATCTGGAAGCACCAATGAGTCCTGAAGAAGAAGCAGCTAAAAAGGCTGAGGAAGAGGCTGAAAAAGGCAAAAAAGGTAAAAAAGAAAAGAAGAAGGAAAAGAAAGGCAAAAAGGGCAAAGGTGACGACGATGACGGTGATAAACAAATTGCTAAAATTGGTCCATCTGAAGTTGTACAAAAGTTTGACGAGTTCTACGATGATTACAATAAAATTTGGGCAAACCGCGACGAAACTGACAACTTTGATTAGAGTTTTGACCGACATATGGCCCGAGAGACGATAATGCCAGAAGTTGAAAAGGACCAACAAAAGATTGTTGATTAAATGATCAATCAAGAACTTTAAAACATGATGATGATCGCTAAAACTAAGGCTAAAAAGAAGAAAAAGGGTAAGAAAAAGAAAAAGGGCAAGAAAAAGAAGAAGAAGGGTCTCAAGCTACCAGGTTACAAGTAAATAGCAAGCAAATCTGAGTATGAGCTGCTCGTAGAGCTAGTTTAGTAAGGCATAGTAAAAAAATTACCTCCAACAAAATTACAAGACTTTTTAGGAGAATTTAATTACATTCACTCTATGCTAGATGATATTAAGGACACTGCATACGATCCTTCGATGGCTTTAATCCGTCAACTTGTTACTGAGTATATTATTTTCCCTTTGGGTAGTCTGCTTGTACGCCAAAGATTCCCCGAACATGTTAGATCAATGCTTTTTTATGGCCCTACTGGCACTGGAAAGACTCAAGTTGTACGAGCCATTGCACATGAAACTAACTCAGTAGTGTTTGACTTGTCGCCTCTTAGCATAGAAAATAAGTATGCCACAAGTAAAAAAGACACAGAAGCTATGGTAGCTTCAGTTATGATTGCTGCAAGAGAGTACTAGCCAAGTCTTATTTATATTGATGAGGCTGAAAAAGTAACTCCCGGCAAAAAGAAAAAGAAAAAGGGACAAAAGAAAGCAAAAAAGAATGATATGTCAAATCCT
>VGMD01000053.1 GCA_016866545.1 Chlamydiota bacterium
GGATTTGTTGGCACATTTTTTTCATCTAGCTGCTCAACCTCTTCATTCATTTCAGCTGTCATATAGTTTGCAACAGTTGAAATATAATCTTCAGCTAAAGTAATTTTATTTTGACACCACTCTGGTAAATTATCATCATCTTCAAGCATATCAATTAAACGATTTGCATTAGCAATGACTGAGCGTAAATCAGATTTGACCATTTCACCTTCATAGTCATATTCTTTTTCATCTTTTTCTTCACTAAAACCTTTTTTCTTAAAATTAGCAAATTGTTTATTGGTCGCTTTGACAACACCAGAGAACCGTTTGTTGCCGCGTTCAAAATTACCTGCTTTGTCAGCTTTAGAAGCATCAGCTGCAGCTTTTTCTTTGTAACGATGTAAGAGCTCTGTTGATAGCTCTGTAATGTTTTTAAGTTGTTTATAAGTTTTCATAGGTTCTTTATTTGGTTTATCTGTTAAAGTTGCTTGTGCTGATCCTGCCACTTGTTGTGGTTTATCACCAGCAAAATTCTCATTCATTTCTTTACGGCGTTGTGCATTACTTTTTATATTTGGCGCATCAGGATTTTTATATGGTGTTTTTCTCATTCCTTCTTTATCATAATTACCAGATTTTTTCTTAGAAATTGCTGTAGCAGCTGCGATTGCAGCTGCATTTGCTTCATTCACACTTTCTTTTTTAACACAATTAGGATATCGTTTGCCAAATAATGTTTTCATACCTTTTTTTTCATAACCAGGCCAACATTTTTCACGCAATTGAGATAAAGTTTTCATTTTAATATTTCATTGCCTGTTTAGTTGCGGTTGCATACATTACATTCTTTGCACGATCACCATAACGCTCTTTGAAACCAGACATTTTCTTTTTCATGCCTTTTACAATGTCTTCACGCTTTTCCATCTCTGGTTTTGTCATTGAGCGCTCATCTAAATCAATCGTAGAAACTTTTATTTCATTTGGATCGGTCATATCAATAACTTCTACTTGTTTATGAGTTTCTTCTTGCTTTACTGCTTGCACAAGAGGTTTTGCAACTTCAGCTTTTTCTTTACCTTGTGATTTATCTTTAGCCTTATCAACTTCTTTCTCATATTCATCTTGTGTTGGTTCTTCAGCAATTACAGCAAGGCCATATTCTTTATATGCAGCAAGCATTTCAGAGAAAGTCATAAAGCTTTTTTCTTCTTGTTCAATTTCTTCTTTAGAGAGTTTTTTAGCTGCACGATTGATACCTTTTTGGCGATTTTCAATGTCACGCTCTCTTTTTTTCATTTCATCTTCTCTTTCAGTATCTTCTGGATCACCATATTGGCGGTGCTCATCTTCGCCGTGGTCAAAAGATTGATTAGCTAAATCTTTGGATGCTTTTTTAACATAAGAACCAAGAGTAGATTTTTTCAGTTCTTCAATCTGCTCAGCTTCTTCTTTAACAGGTTTATGGCCTGCACGAAGTTTAGCCAAATCACCGGCATCAATCTTATGTTTTGGCTCTGCCATTTTAGCAATTTGTTTTTGCTTTGACGAAAGTTCGGCTTCCATTACTTTTTTAACTGCTTCAGCAACTGAGCCAAGTTCTTTGTTAAGATTCATTGTAGTTCTCCTAGTTTATTTTTTTTCTGTAAGTATTAACAGTTCCATTTTCTTAATGCTTTATTGATACGGCTATCTGGATCATTTGCAGTTTTTGCAGAAGTCAAACGCTTTTTCATACCGCCCATTCTTGCACAAAAAGATTTACGGCGTTTTGCTGCCTTTGAACCTGGTTTTAGTTTGCTTGGCTTTGTAGTAACTGCCATAGAAAGTTTTGAACCTGGGTTCTCACGGCGATATGATTCAATACCTTTACGATTTAAACCACCAGATTCAGATTTACCTTCTTTGCGTTGCCATGCAGCTACTTCATCAAGTTCTACTTCTTGAATGTAAGATTTAAATGATTTCATCCTATTGGCCTTTTTGCTTTAAATGTTTTAATGTTAATGCCTTTTTGCTTCAATACATTAT
>VGMD01000054.1 GCA_016866545.1 Chlamydiota bacterium
TATTGATGATTTAGGGATGGAGTCTGGATCTAACCAAGTCTTTTTTATTTCTTCTTCGGACTTGTATGCTTCAAGAAGTGCTTCTCGATGCTTTGGTATTTCTTCCTTCTTCGTCTTCGTCATATAGCTCCTGTTTTTTCTGCAGGTTCGTGAGTTCCTGTTGCAAATCAGTTAGTGATTTGATTTGACCCACTATATATTGGTATTTATCGAAAGTGTCAACACCACCTATAGCTATGTCGGTAAGAAGTTTTATTTTAGGTTGAATAATTTTTTTTAAGATATATTCAATATCGGTCATTCATCAACTTTAATGTTCTTATTAGCAATTGTCCTAGCAACAGACTCAGCACTACGACCAACTACATAACCACCTAAACCTATTTGTAATAATGTCCAAACATCCCCTGGTAATTCAATTGTGATAATCGCACCAAATAAAAATTTAAATACAGGACCTAAAATATAATTCCAAACTAAAATAAAAATTAATACATACATTAAAAGTGGTCGCCAAGATGATGCAAACCATCCAGCTTTTGCTTCAGCTTCAACAATTTTTGCAGCTGCTTGTAATTCTTGGGTGTGAGATTGTAGCATTTGTGTTTGCAAATCTGCTTTTAGTTTTGCAGCAAGATCTTTATCTGCAACTGCCTTATCAACTGTGTTAAATAAAATTTTTGCAAGAGGTGCAATAGCTTGTAGAACTGGTATCATTACTTTAGACCAATAAACTTTTTGCCTGATTGTTGTATGTCTTTAATACCTTGTATAGGAGATTTAGCTCCTGCTCTTCTATGTGGACAGCCCATTCCACCTTCTTTTAAACCTTGTGAGTTAGGGCCTTTTAATGGTGGTGGACCAAAGCGTTTACCGCCCGACAAACCACCTGTCATTTTTTTTTCAACATTTTTAATTACGCCCTTATTTTTAGAGGCATAAAAAACTTTTTCAGCGTCAGAACCATATCGTTCTTTCATTGATTTCATAATTTTTTTACCTTTTTTATTTAAGGGCATAATAGTGTTGATGAATTACTTCATCGCCTTTCCTTTAGCGTCTTTACCTTTTTTCTTCAGTGCTCTGCCAGCTTTATCTGACATTCCACCTTTCATCTTTTTTGTTTTTTTCATTTTATTTTCTGTTTTTGTTAAGTTTAGCAACCTCCAAAGCTAGCTTAGCTTTGTCAGCCTCTTCTTTATTTTCCAACTTTACCTTCTCAAAATCCATCTTTTCGTCAAACCTAAAATCCTCATTGGTTTGTCTCATTTGTTCATCTTGAGATTTCTGTTGTACTTCTAGAGCTCTGATATCTAATTCTCTTTCTTTTAGCAACACTAAAGGATCTTTTCTTGAAGCAATATAATTTTCTTCTACCACTACAGCTTGCTCTGTAAGCTGAGCCTCTATCCTTGCAATCAATGCCTCTTGTTGTAAGGCAAATTCTTGTGGGTTGGACTGTGATAATGCAGCCATATTTTGATCTTGCATCATCTGCATTGAAGCTAATGCTCTAGCTTTAAGACCTATGTGCTCAGTAATGTGTCTTTGTAAAATAATATACACAGCAGGATTGATTTGAACCATCCTTGTCCTCATAAATGACATATGTGAAGCGATATGGGCGTCATGATCTTGACCAGCAAAGGCTCTACAATTTTTTAAATCGATGGCTCTCATATTTTCTGACGCTGGGTCCATGGGAGCATTTATAGTTTCCTCTGGAAGTAAAATTTGATCAACGTTTTTGGTA
>VGMD01000055.1 GCA_016866545.1 Chlamydiota bacterium
AGCTTTTGCTTTATATCGATCTAAATCGACGAAAAATTGAAGATTATTAAATTCGGCTGTTGTAAATAACCCTCCAATCTCTTTCCTCTCTTTTGCTTTTTCGATAAACCCTAACACAACCTCTTGTAAAAATGGTAATCCGCCATCTCCCCTATTTTCAATCCAAAATTCAAGCCCTCCAACTGTCCCAAGTCCCTGAATTGCTGGGGGATTTACAACATGTATAAGGCCCTCTTCTATTTTATCATACTCTTTTTGCAAGCTTTTTAAGACGGCATCTGCTTGCAAATTTTTAGCTTTTCTTTGGCTCCAATCTTTTAGCGTAATAAAATTAGTGCCGATATTTGTTCTGTTTATTGATTCAAGAAGACTAAAACCTGTTAATCCAACTACATTTTCTACCGCAGGATGGTTCATTGCAATCTCTGCAATTTTTTTATCCACGTCTAGAGTTCTTTCAAGACTTGCCCCATCAGAAAGATTTGTAAGAGCAATCACATACCCTTGGTCTTCATCGGGAACAAAACTTGTAGGAGTTGTGATATAAAAATAGGTGACTAACCCTAAAATCAACAAAAAAATAGAGTAGCTAAGCCAGGTTTTTTCAATCAAAACCCCTGCAAGCTTTACATAATGATTTGTTAGGGAATCGAGTAATTTATTAAATTGGGTTGCAAGCTTGTGCTCTTTATGATTTTTTTGTAAAATAATTGCTGCAATTGCAGGACTTAAGGTGAGAGCTATGATTCCTGAAAAAAATACAGAAATTGCAATTGTCATTGCAAATTGCTTATATAATTGCCCAGCAATTCCTCCTAAAAATGCGACAGGAACAAAAACAGCACAAAGGACAAAAACAATTGCAATTACAGGTCCAGTCACCTCTTCCATAGCTTTTTTAGCAGCCTCGATCGGAGTATAATTAAATGACCTTAAATTTCTTTCGACGTTTTCTACAACAACAATTGCATCATCAACAACGATGCCGATTGCTAAAACCATTCCAAATAGCGTCAGTGTGTTGATAGAAAAACCAAGAACGTACATCCCAGAAAAAGTTCCAACAATTGAGACGATTAAAGCTAATACAGGAATTAAAGTGGCTCTTAGAGATTGTAAAAATATAAAGACAACCATAATAACTAATAGAGCAGCTTCTACCATCGTAATAAACACTTCTTTGATAGACATTTTGATAAAAAGTGTTGTGTCGTATGGAATAGAATATGTAATACCTTCTGGAAACCTTTTTGAAATTTTTTCCATCATACTTTTTACAGAATTTGCAACATCAAGAGCGTTTGCCCCATATTGTTGATAAATGGTAAGCAAAATGGTAGATTTTGTATTGATGGAGCCATCTACTGAATAATCTTGGCTACCAAGAGTTACTTGTGCGACATCTTTAAGTAAAACTATCTCCCCATTTAAAGTTGCTCTTAGAACTATATTTTCAAATTGTTCAGGAGTACTTAACCGTCCTGTAGTTGTCAAAGGAACTGTTAATTTAGTGTTTCTTGTAGCAGGTTCTTGACCAAATTGACCAAGCCCAAAG